>CAXTVZ010000133.1:0-9248 GCA_964247685.1 uncultured Acetobacteraceae bacterium | reverse complement strand
GAATTGGGGAAGCTTCGCTCGGCACAGCGGGCTCATATTCGGACTCTGTGTCGAGCAGGAGGATGCATTGAAGGCTGACGCCGCGCAGGAGCCGCCAATGATGCGCGGGATACTCGTGCCGAGCACGTCGGCGACTATCTTAGACGATTGGAACGGAGGGGGCCTGCGCTCGAGCGGCAGCCACGACTTCACAATCGAGAACGTGTTCGTGCCGGAGACACACACGCTTCCGATGACCGGGTTCGCGGTTGAGGCACGACACCCGGGAACGCTCTACCGGTTGCCATTCGCCACGACGTTAGCGCTGCCGATTAGCGCGATTCCGCTCGGACTCGCTCGCGCCGCGATCCACGCGCTCGTCAGCCTTGCGACAACAAAGGTCTTCTCGGGACAGACAGCGCTCATCTGCGAGCTACCCGAGACGCAGGTTGCAGTAGGACGCGCGGAGGCCCTATTGCGAGCTGCTCGCGCGTCCCTTTTTGATGCAGTCGATCGCTACTGGAACGTGGCCGAGGCCGGCGGTACGCCGGATCTCATGCTGCGCGCCGAAGTGCGCATGGCAATGTGGAACGCAACCGAAGTCGGACGCCAAGTCGTGAGCGCAATGTGCGACGCCGCCGGCAGCAGCGCGGTCGACGAGGGCGGCCGCTTTCCTGCTTTGCTGCGGGATGCCAATGCGGTGGCGCGACATGCCGCGCTGTCGCCACGCATCCTGCAGGCTGCCGGTCGAGTCATAATGGGCATGGAGCCGGGGACTGTGCGCTTCTGACGCCCAGAGCCTGTTGCGGTCTCTCGCGCTTCAACTCGGTAGGGGGCATTTGGATGCCAGTAGGACTTGATAGAGGTTGTAGGACGGTTACCCGCTTATGAAGCGAGTCAAACAATTCCTCCAATCACGAAGCAACGAAATCAACTTAACAGGATGCGGCTGCCTTATGCCATCACTTCTGGCGGGAATAAAATGAAGCCTGCTGACGCCGATGGTGCTGCTCTCATAAACATCCCGGCTCGAGTCCTGGCTGCCGGCCTGATCGGAACAACGATCGAGTTTTTTGACTTTTACATCTACGCTACAGCTGCCGTGCTAGTATTCCCTCGCGCGTTCTTTCCTCGGTCCGATCCAGCAGCGGCGACGATGGCGTCGTTGGCCACTTTCGGCATCGCATTCCTCGCACGGCCGATCGGCTCGGCGATCTTCGGCCATTTCGGTGACCGCATCGGTCGGAGGAGTTCACTTGTTATTTCTCTTCTGGCGATGGGGCTCCCGACTGTCGGTATAGGTCTGCTGCCGACCTATGCCGCCATCGGCATCGCAGCTCCGCTGCTGCTCGCGCTATGCCGCTTCGGCCAAGGGCTTGGGCTTGGTGGCGAATGGGGCGGTGCGATACTGCTGGCCGTGGAGAATGCGCCGTCGAACCGAAGAGCCTGGTATGGCATGTTTCCCCAGCTTGGCGCACCGCTCGGGTTCGTCTTTTCCGGCGGTGTATTTCTGCTGCTGTCCCGCTCGCTTACCAACGCACAGTTTCTCTCCTTCGGCTGGCGCCTGCCCTTCCTGGCGAGCGCTGTGCTGGTGGTGTTGGGCCTCTATGTCAGGCTCGCGATCGCGGAGACGCGGGCGTTCCGGAGCACCAGCGATCGTCGGGAGCACGTCGGGTCGCCAATGTTGACGATCTTCCGCGAGCACGCTCGGACGCTGGGCGCCAGCATTCTGGTGTGCCTTACGACGTTTGTTCTGGTTTACTTGATGCTGGTGTTTGCGCTCTCATGGGCGACAAACGTGCTCGGCTTCAGCCGAGTGACATTCCTGCTTGTGCAGCTTATCTGCGTCGCGTTTTTCGGGCTTGGCATATGCGTTTCGGCAATCCTGGCGGAATTTGGACGGCGGTCGACGATGCTCTGGGTGACCGCCTCGATTGGCATCTTTGGCCTGGTGCTGGCACCGCTGTTCAGCAGCGGTCTCGCAGGAGCCGTTGCGATGATGGTGATCGGGATGTCGCTGATGGGGCTGAGCTTCGGGCCGCTTGGTACGATCGTGGCAGAGCAGTTTCCAACGCAGGTACGTTACACTGGCAGTTCACTGTCGTTCAGCCTAGCGGGCGCATTGGGCGCATCCTCGGCGCCATTCATTGCGACTTGGCTGGCCAGGACGCACGGGCTTGGCTGGGTCGGCTGCTACCTGTCCGTCGTGGCAGCAGTCTCAATCCTTGGGCTCCTGTGGATACCGGAGACCAAGGACCTGGACCTGACCCTGACCACGCCGCCCGGCAGACAGACGCCAGCCGCGGCCCGATGATCCTAAAACCGCCGGCGTCAGCTGCTCATACCAAGCCTGCCAGTCTTGAAAAGCGCCTCTAGTCCACCTTGGATCGCTCGCTGATATCGAGGAACTACCTCAACGTGAGGCACACGCCGGATGGGTTCCTGATGTCGCTTAATGACTGACAAGATGTAGATCAGCGTTTCCGGCAAAGCTCTCTGAGAGCCGCTCGCGCTTGAAGTGGTCGAACACGTGATCGACGAACGCGCGTATTTTCGCCGGACGAAGCGTGGGGCTGGCATAGTAGAGGTTTATAGCGCCCGCATCCGCATACCAGCCTGGGAGCAGACGCATGAGCGAGCCACTCTGTAGGTGATTGACAACGTCGGGCACGGCGACCAACGTCACCCCCAACCCGAGCATTGCTGCTACGATCATGGGACCTGGATCGTTCAGGACGACGGTGTCGCGTAGCAGGACCTGTTCTGCATGACCATGGCCGTCCCGCATGGTCCAGTGCCTGATGCGGCCGTTGGTTTCGGAGCGCATCACGATGCCATTCAGGGCGACGAGACCGCCGGGGTTCATAGGAGGCACCCGACCGGCCATATAAGCCGGGGAGGCAACAGCAATGATGTGTGCAGGAGCGAGCGGCCGGGCGATGATGCTCGGCGTGAGTTCAAAGCCTCCGCCGATGCCGATGTCGAACCCCTCGCGAATGAGGTCGACCTGCCGGTTGGTGAAGTGCCACTCCGCCTTCACCGCCGGGTAGCGCGTGCGGAACCCCGGCAATAGCGGCAGGATGTGATCCGTACCGAATACCGTGGGCAGGCTGATCTTCAGCACGCCGGCCGGCTCCTGGCGATCCGCCGAGACGTCTACGATGGCCGCTTGCAGCGCAGCGAGCTTATCGCCGATCCCGCCCAGAAAACGCTCGCCGGCTTCGGTCAGGGCGAGGGTGCGGGTGGACCGCTGAAAGAGCCGAACACCCAGGTTGCGCTCCAGCATCGCGACGTTACGGCTGACCGCTGCAGGCGTTACCGACATGCGCCGGGCAGCGCCCGAGAAGCTTGCCTCCTCGGCACTGCGGACAAAGGACTCTAGATTGGCCAGCGTTTCCATCGAGCAGCCACCTTCAACGAGCCCTTGAAGCTGAAGCAAGCAAGTAGCAGCTAATCACCTTGCCCGAAACGTCTAAATACACCTCCAGCACAGGACGGAGGCGATCATGAGCAGCGGCCAGACTATGCCGACAATAGGTATCATTGGAGCGGGCAACATCGGCGCGGCCTTCGCTCGCGCGCTGGCACGAGCAGGTCTCCCGGCAGTCATTGCCAACAGCCGCGGGCCCGACAGCCTGACGATGCTGTTGACCGAGCTCGGTGGCGACATCCGTGCTGGCACGCGCGAGCAGGCCGCGACACAGGACATCGTACTGGTCGCCGTACCATGGCCCCTGCTACCCGCCGCATTGTCTGGCCTTCCCACGTTTGGCGATCGGATTGTGATTGATGCCAACAACGCGGCGGAAGTCGTGTTCGATCCCGCCGACCCGGGAGCGCCACCGGAGTTTCGGGTACCCGACCTGGAGGGGAAGCTATCAAGCAAGGTGGTCGGCGACCTTGTGCCGGGGGCGCGGCTCGTGAAGGCCTTCAATCACCTCCCGGCGCAGTTCATCTCCGACGATCCGCATGCGGAAGGCGGACGGCGCGTGCTGTTTTTCTCGGGCGACGACTCCCAGGCCAACGCCCAGGTCGGTGCGCTGATCGAGCGCCTGGGCTTCTTCGGGATTGACCTGGGCGGCCTGTCCACCGGCGGCAGGTTGGCCCAGTTCCCCGGTGGTCCCCTGCCGCTCCACAACCTCGTCAAGTTCGGCTGACAGCCTAGCCCAAGTGGAGTGAGCGACCGGGCATTATCAAACTTGCCCTCAACCACGTCAGCTTTAACACCAGCTGGCTCGACGAGAGGGTGGCGTGGTATTCCGTCGCCGTCGGTGCGAGCGTGAACTACGGCGACAGAGCCAAGGCGTAGCTGACAAACAAGGCGGCCAACCACCGCATTGCACTCTGCGCTGTGGCGAGCTTGGCGGGTGCGGCCTCGCCGGTTGTTGAGATCGGACCCGCTCTCATGAATTACGACAGTGTAGCTGCCTTCTAAAACGATTTGGTCTCCAGCTTCTTGCAAAGAACGCGTTGAGGGTGATTTGTGGTCAGTCTGCTCAGCAGAACATGAACATACAACCTATGGCAGTCGTCGGCGCAATCGCGAACAACAGGCGCAGGACGCAGCCTGTCATGTCTCTTTCGGCCCACAGCAACCTGGCTTTTACAGCTCGATAGCTCGGCATCGGGCTGAGCTCGAACTGGAGACACGACCGCCGATCAGCGGGCACGTCAGTCTCAGCGGTTGATCTTGTCGCGACCTGCATCAAGTTGAAGGTTTTGGACGACGTTGAGGACGGTTGAACGCGTCCGCTCTGTGGCCGCATGGCCTCTAGAACGTCCCAGTCAAAATAGGTTATGTTTGCTAACAGGCCGGTCGCCGCTCCGTGGCTTACTTCCGCCCAGCAGCGCCGTAGTGCGCTCTTTTGTAGATGAGACATGCTGTTCACTCCACTGCTGGGAAGAGTGTCTAGGCATGTCCTGTTTCGGCTCGATGACCGAAATTCAATAGTGGGTTACGGATGTAGCCTCAACTCGACCCCGACAAAACCTTATCAATCGTCATGGTTCGATGAGCTGCGGGAGGAGGCATCAAGCTGCTTCGATTACAGCCGCAACTCTAATCTTGCAGTTCAGAAACCTTGGTGAAATTGTTCGGTGCGAGGAGAGCCCCGGCCGGCACTTGCAGCCCGATCGGAGCAGGCGTTTGGTCTAAGCCGGTCTCTGGACACCAATAACCGAAAGCAGGCTTCAATGAGGACCTGTCCGCTGAATGCGCGCGCGCCGCTATCTGCCGGTTCTGGCGGCGCTCTTGCGCGCGTTATGCGATGCCTTCTCTCGGTCGTGCTGCTTGTGATGCTGGCACTGCCGCCAACCCAGGCAGCGGCTCAGCTGCCGTCACCCGCTGCCGAGCCGATCACGCCCATACCGGCTCCGCCGCCGCTGTCGGCGGCGGGGCAACGACAAGTGGCTCTCGGGGCGGCCCTGTTCGAGGACCCGCGGCTCTCCGGCAACGGCACCCGAAGTTGTGCCTCCTGCCATGATCTGCATTCGAATGGCGCGACTGCCCAGGCCCGGGACCTCACACCGGATGGCAGGCCGCTTGAGCGCAACACCAATACCGTGTTCAACGCCGCCTTGAGCTTCCGACAGGGCTGGATCGGCGACGCGAGGACGTTGGAGGACCAGGCCTCGCAGTCCTTGCAGAGCCCCGACTTCCTGGCTGGCAAGCCGTCGGAAGTGATCGCAAGACTCCGGTCGGATCCCCGATCGGTGCAGGGCTTCAACGCCGCCTACGGTCATGGGCCGGATTGGGCCACGCTGCTGGCTGCAATCGCGACGTTCGAGCGCACCTTGCTGACGCCTGGCAGCCGGTTCGACCGCTGGCTTGGTGGTGATCCAGCCGCACTGACCCCCGCCGAGCTGGCGGGCTACCAGCTGTTCAAGTCCATCGGTTGCGTGTCGTGTCATCAGGGGATTAACATCGGCGGCAATCTCTTCGAGCAGCAGCGCGTCATCGACCCGGTCAGCGAGGCGGACCACCAGATGTTCCGGGTGCCAAGCCTGCGCAATGTCGCGATGACTCCGCCCTACTTTCACAATGGCAGCGCACCGACTCTGGAGAGGGCAGTGCATAGGATGGCACGGGCGCAGCTTGGACGCGATCTCAGCGATCAGGACGTCCTCTCCATCACCGGCTTCCTGCATACCCTAACAGGCCGTTACCAGGGCCAGGACGTCAGCGTGCCGAAATGATGGTCGTCCTGCGTGCGATTGCGGTCTTGCTGCTGCTCGTGGGCGTGCTCACCTGGCTACTGCTGGACGGAGCGGGGCCGCCCGGCGAGGCTTATGTGTTTGCGCAGCGAGATGTCGCGCGGGTCTCGCTCGCCGAGGCCACACTGCGAGGCGACGTGTTGCAGGCGCGCGCCGGGTTGCTGCGGAACTACGACCCGCTGGTTGCTGATATGCAGGATTTGCAGACGTCGGCTGCCGAGCTGCACGAGCAGGCCAGGGTTCGCCCGGTGGATCACCGGTTGCTTGAAGAAATCGTCGACGTCGTCAACCGGGACGATGCGGCGCTCGAGCGGTTCAAGACCGACAACGCGCTGCTGCAGAACTCGCTGTCCCAGTTCGACGGCCTTGATACGCAGCTTGCAAACCCCGGCATTCCGCCCAAGCTTTCGACGGCGATAGCGGCTTTGGGCAACTCGGTGCTTCAGCTGACCCGCAATCCTTCTCCCCAATGTCGGCAGAACGTGTGGCGCCGGGTCGAGACCGTCCGGCAGTTGGAGAAGTTGCCCGATGATGCCGCTCCCTGGTCGGAGGTCGACCTGCTAGTCACCCACGCGTTGGTCTTGGCGCGGCAGCTTCCGGCGGTGGACGAAGATCTGCACAGACTGTTTATGATCGACACCTTCGACTTGCGGCAGCAGATCCGGAGAAGCCAGGACCGGAGACGCCTGGCGGAGGAGGCTCGTGCGGGTCGCTACCGTCGCTCCCTGTACGCGCTGGCGCTGGCACTCCTGGTCGTGCTGTGGCGCGTCGGCACGCACTGGAGGAAAAGCCTGCAGCTGCTGCGTCAGAGGGCGGAGCTCGAGTTGCTCATCGCCGATATCTCCACCAGCTTCGTGGTGTCGTCGTACGAGGCGTACGACGCCGTAGCCGACAGGATGCTTGCCCGGCTTGGGGGCGCCTTCCAGGCAGATCGCGCCTACCTGGCGCTGCCGGGTTCCTGCGAACTCAAGCGGCTCTGGTGCGCCCCGGGCGTTGCGGCCCCCTCACTCTGGCCCGCTACTGTGCTCGCGCCCGCGCTCGAGGCACTGGGCAGCGCTGACGGGGTCATCGAGGCGCCGATGGTCGCCGCGTTGGCTTCGGTGCCAATGCGCGAACTGCTCATTGACCATGGCGTGAGCGGGTGGTGCGGGGTCGCCCTGCATCTAGGTGACGGCCGCACCGGGCTGCTCGGCTTCGACCGCGTGCGTCCGGTCCACCCCTGGCCGCGTGGAGGCGGTGGGATGGTGCGCATGGCCGGCGAGGTGGTGCAGAACGCCCTGCAGCGCCGCCAGGCCGCCGAAGACCGTCTGCGGCTGGAGCAGCGTCTCGCTCGTTCGAGGCGCCTGGAGACGCTCGGCACCTTTGCCAGCGGCATTGCCCATAACTTCAACAACGTCGTCGGCGTCGTGCTCGGCCACGCCGAGATGGCGGCGGAGGCGCTTCCGCCCGACGCGGACGCGGCTTCCTACCATGTCAGCGAAGTCAGCAAGGCTGGGAGACGCGCGCAGGACCTTGTCGGGCGTATTCTCGACTTCAGCGCGCGCGGTGCCACGCACCACTACATGACCCTGTCGATCCCGGCGCTGGTCGAGGAGACGCTCGCCATGCTGCGCGTCCTGCTGCCAGCGCACACGACCTTCACGGTAGCGACGCAGTCGGCGGACGGGCTGACCGGCTCGGCGCAGCAGGCGCTCGTCCGCGGTGACGCCGTGCATCTCCAGCAGGTGCTGGTCAATCTTGTGCGCAACGCCGCCGAGGCGACAGAGGCCGGAGGTTCGGTCACCCTGCGGATTGATACGCAGGAGCTGACCGCGCCGTATCACCTGTCGCACGACTCCCTGTCGCCGGGTCGCTACATCCGCCTCAGGGTCGCAGATACCGGCGTCGGGATGAGCGCCGACACGTTGTCCCATATCTTCCAGCCGTTCTTCACGACCCGCCCGGCGGGAACCGGCCTGGGCCTCGCCACGGCACGGGAGGTCATCCATGATCATGACGGCGCCATCGACATTGCCAGCGTGCGAACGCAAGGCACCACGATCACGGTCTGGCTCCCTGCTCTCGAGGGCGATGTGAAGCAGGCGACGCCGGACGTGCAACGGCATCACCGCGGCACTGGGCAGATCGTCATGCTCGTAGGCGTCGGGCCCGAAGCCGCGCCGCTCTACGAGGAGATGCTGGCGGCGCTCGGCTATGAGCCGGTGAGCCTCGGCAGTCTGGACGTGGCGATGGTGGCGCTCCAGGAACGGCCCAGAGGCTTCGATGCGGCCATTGTAGACTTGCCGCGGCCTGACTCTTCGTCGCTGGCCAAGCTGTCCAGCCTGTCTCACGCAGGGCGGCTGCCGGTCGTGCTGGTCACCAGTCTCAGGTCCCTTGCCCTCAGCCCGGAAGAGCAAGCCGCCCTTGGCGTTTGTCAGGTGCTGCCAGGCCCGCTGCACTCCGCGGCGCTGGCCGACGCGCTCACGCAATGCCTGGAAGCAGTCTCGTGACGGCTCAGCACCGGCAACGGCCAGATTGGCGCAGCAGGCTGTGCACCAGGCGTTCACCTACCACGGCGGGCTGTCAAAGCGAGTGCCTGCAATGACCAAGTATTCTCCGTCTTTTGATCTACCTGCAAACGGCAGACAGCTCAGCATTCTGATCATTGATGATGACCGGGACATGCAAAGTATGATGTCTGACTACCTGTCCAGCAACAACATTAAGGTTGCGGTCGGCGCCAACCGCCATGAGATGCTCGCGAAACTCGCCGAGCATGAATACAGCCTGGTGGTTCTGGACCTGCGCCTGGGCAGCGAGGAAGGGTTTGATCTGCTGCGTGAGCTGCGCACAAAGTCCGAGATCCCTGTCATCATTATGACGGGTCATCATCGCGACGAGATCGACCGGGTCGTCGGGCTGGAGCTGGGCGCGGACGACTACATCGCAAAGCCATTCGGCCTGCGCGAGCTCCTCGCCCGCATTCGGGCGGTGCTGCGCCGATCTGAGCTCGGGCGGTTCAGGTCTGTTACAGAGAGTGCGCGAGATACGGGCGCCACTGTTGCGAGGTTCGGCCA
>CAXTVZ010000132.1:0-9251 GCA_964247685.1 uncultured Acetobacteraceae bacterium | reverse complement strand
AATGTGCTGCTGCCGCTGCTCGTCCTGATGTTGCCGATCTGGATTTGCCGGGCTGCTTCCGCGGTCGCGTTGTCCAAGGCTGCTTGTGCAAACAGCATCATGGCGCTCTCGATGACGATCAGGATGATCAGGATCAGAAACGGGCTGACGAGCGCGAGTTCGAGGCTCGTGGCTGCGGGCTCGGCATGAAGCAGGTCCTTCACATACCTGGTTGCCCGCAACGCGGCCCGCATGTCATTTGCTGTCCCCAAACGACGCGCCCGCTGCGGCGGAGGAAGCGCTGCCGACGTTCAGGGCCGTGTAGCCGGCCATTGCGCGACGCGCATCCTCCTGACTCATGTCGCTCACCAGGATCTGCGCCGCCTCGCTCCCGCGCCCGTCAAGCGTGAGCGCCATGGCGAGATCCTGCCGCACGCGCGGGCTTACATCGGGGGACGTCGCGATCGGCTGGAGGATGCGGACAGCCTCGCCGGGCTGCCCGCTGATGGCGAGCGACACCGCGTAATCAACCTGCACTGTAGCGAGCCGCTCACTGTCCTCGTCCGTCAGGCCGGCGCGATCGATCGTGATGGCACGCCGATAATCGGCCTGAGCCTCGGTGTGCAGGCCGGAGAGGTCGGCTGCGATGCCGCGATCCGTGAGCGCCACCTCGTTGCCAGGCTCCAGCGACAGCACTTCGCTGAAGCGAGCGCTCGCCTCTGCGGGCTCGGAGGAGAGCGCGACGCGGCCGAGCCCGATCAGAGCGTCGACGTAGCGAGGTGAGAGCGCCAGCGCTTGGCGGAAGCTGGCGGACGCCCGCGCATCGTCGCCGAGCTGATGATAGGCGTTGCCCTGATGCACGAGTGCCGCGACGTTCTTGGGATCACGCGCGAGCACCGAACGCGAGACGCCGAGTGCGAGCTTGGGCGCGCCGTTCGCGAGTGCGCTGTCCGCAAGGCCGAGGCTTAATTGCCCGCGCGCAGCAGTCTGGTCGCCGCCGGCCGCGCAGCCGGACAGCGCAAGCGCGGCCAGAAGAGGAAGGACGAGGGCCGCCGAGCGCGAAAAGCTGCGAGACATGGGCATCACCGTCATTGCTGCATGGTCTTGAGAACCTGAACCGCGATCGGACCGGCCACGACCAGGAAGACGCAGGGGAGGATAAAGAGGATCATCGGGATCGTGAGCAACACCGGCAGCCGGGCCGCGCGTTCCTCGAAGCGTGTCAGGGTCTCCTGGCGGAGCTCGGCCGCGAGCGTTCGCAAAGCCGCGCTCAGCGGCGTTCCGTACTGCACCGACTGGATCAAGGTTGCGCCAAGGCGGGACAGATTGATGAGACCTGTGCGCGTGCCCATGTTCGCGAGCGCCGAACGCACATCGGACCCGACCGAGAGTTCGCGACTGGTCGTGGTGAGCTCGGTCGCGAGTTTTGGGTGAGCATGGACGATCTCGACGCTGACGCGCTGCAGTGTCGCTTCCAACGCAAGGCCCGCCTCCGCGCAGATCACCATCATGTCCAGACCGTCCGCCAACCCGGCATCGATCGCCGCGAGGTAAGACTTGCGGCGCTGTCCGATGATCATGTTAGGCAGCATCAGCCCGGCAACCGCGGTCGCAGCCAGAGCGATCAGGAACGTCATCGGCTTTATAGGCACGTGCCGCAGAAGCAGGAACGTCAGGGATGGAAGACCGACGGTCAGAACGATCTTGAAGCCGAGGAAGAGCTCGAGATTGTGCGACGTCGAAAGGCCACCGGCGCGGAGCGTCTGTTCGAGCTCGGTCCGCGTCTTCGCCGAAAGGACGCCGCTCGACATGATGGCGCTGCCCAGGGCTCCCACGGCGTCGGTCAGGCGGAACGAGCTACCGACAGCAGGAATTTCAGTAATTTCGAGTCCGAGCGCGCGACGCCGCGCCTCGTCGACGCGGGCATCACTGCGCCGGTTCACGCGCCAGCGCTCGAGCAACATCGATCCCCCCATGAACAGGGGGGCACCTGCGAGCGCGATCAACAGCGTGGGCAGGATCGTACCCGCGGCCGGCATGGTCATGACAGGCTCTTACGTATCAGCGTGCGCATGGTCATAACGCCGAGGGACAGCATGAAGATCGCAGCACCGAGAACCATTCGTCCCGAATGGTCCGAGATCAGCGTCCCGACATAGAGGGGATTCATGAACCAGAGAGCGATGAACAGGAGCAACGGAAGAGCGGTCAGGACGTTCGCACTGGTCCGCGCCTCGGCGGCGAGCGCGTAGCCGCGCGCACGTGCGGCCACGCGCTTGCGGATCGTGTCGGCCAGTCCTTCCAACGTTTCGCTGAGATTGCCGCCGGTCTGTCCCTGAAGCGCCAGCGCCGTTGCGAAGAAGCGGTATTCCGGAAGGTTGTTCCGCTCGGCCATGAAGCGGAGTGCCTCGTCGAGAGGCACGCCGATCGCGATCTGCTCGCTCACACGGCCAAATTCACCCGCCGTCGGAACAGGACCCTCGACCGACACGATGGTGACGGCTTCGGATACCGGAACGCCGACGCGAACGCCGCGGACCACCATCGCGAGCGCGTCCGGGAACTGTTTGAACAACGTGGAAAGACGCTTGTTCTGCCAGCGTCCGAATTGTGTCCTGGTCAGCAACGGCCAGAACACCGGGCTGAGCAGCAGCGCCAGCTTGCCTGCGAGAGCAGATACGATGCACGCGATGAGGATCGCAAATGGCGCCGCGGCGATGATCACGGTGGTCGGGTGCATGGGGTAGAGGTCGAGGCGTCGGACATCGTAGCCGAAGATGCGGCTTGGAAGCGGGGGCGTATCCTCTAGCAGAGGCTTGGAGACGACGTCGCCTGGATCGAGGAGGTCGACGAACGTCATCCGCTCGTGCCGGTCCAGTGCAGCGCGAACGCGGCTCTCCTGGCGTCGCGCCCGCGACCGCGCCTCGCTCACGAAGTGCCAGCAGGCGGTCATAACGAGCAGAAGAAGGAACACGCCCGGCGCGGCGTATAAGGACATGTTCACCGGGACGCTTCGTCGAGAGCAGCCATCCAGGCCTTGTCCAGGCCGAAATAGGAAAGACGTTCCTGACATTTGGGCCGTGCGCGGCTGGTCTTGTAACGTCCGACCAGTCGGCCGTTCGCGTCTTCGCCGACGATCTCAAGCCGGAAGACGTCATTGAGAATGAAGACGTCGCCCTCCATCCCCATCACTTCGGTGACCTGGGTGACGCGGCGGCCGCCATCGCGCTGGCGCTCCACCTGAACAACCAGATCGACCGCCCCCGCGATCTGCTGGCGGATGGCGCGCGAGGGGAGGCCGCTATTGCCCATCTGCACCATGTTCTCGATGCGGGTCATGGCATCGCGGGTGGTGTTGGAGTGGATCGTCGACATCGAGCCGTCATGGCCGGTGTTCATCGCCTGAAGCATGTCGAACGCCTCGGCGCCGCGGACCTCGCCGATGATGACGCGGTCGGGACGCATGCGCAGTGCGTTGCGGACGAGATCGCGCTGGGTGATCTCGCCTCTGCCTTCGAGGCTGGCTGGGCGTGTCTCGAGCCGCACCACATGCGGCTGCTGCAATTGCAGTTCGGCCGCGTCTTCGATGGTGACGACGCGCTCACCGTGATCGATCATGCGGGAAATCGCGTTCATCATGGTCGTCTTGCCCGAGCCGGTGCCTCCCGAGATCACGATGTTCAGTCGCGCTCGGCCGGCAATCTCGAGGACCCGGGCGACCGGCGGCGTCATCGCGCCGTAGCCGATCAGCCGGGCGAAATCGATAGGTTGACGGCCGAACTTACGGATTGAGATGCAAGGTCCGTCGAGTGCCAACGGCGGCAGCACGATGTTGACACGCGAGCCGTCCTTGAGCCGAGCATCGACCATCGGGCTTGATTCGTCGACGCGCCGGCCAACCCCACCGGCGATCCGCTGGCAGATGCCGGTCAGATGCAGGGAGTCGCGAAAGCGGACCTCGGTCTTCGTGACCTTTCCTCCACGCTCGACGAACACGCAATTTGGTCCGTTGACCATGATGTCGGCGATGCTGTCGTCATCGAGCAGGGGTTGCAGCGGGCCGAGCCCGAGCATGTCGTCGACGAGTTCTTCCGCCAGCTTCCGTTGCTCGCGGCCATTGAGCTGGAATCGATTGGACGTGGCGATCTCCGAGATCAGCCGCTCCAGATCCAGCCGCAACCGGTCGCCGCCCATGTTCGCGACCGCCGCAGGTTCGATCCGTGTCAAGCAGAGTCGACGGACCTCCCGGAGTGCCTCATCCGGCGACGGTGCGGACACGCGCGGCGGCACGTTGACGACGGGCGGAGGAGAAGGGCGTGTGACCGGGGGCGGCTCGACCGCTGGCGCCGGTCGCTCGATTGTGGCCGTGCTGCTGGTGTTCGCAGGAAGAGCGGGTGTGTCGACCGTGTCGTTTGCGGGATTGCGCCGACCGAAAGACGGTGTCGTGCTCATGATCGGCGTCCCAGCCCCGGGAATTTCTGGCGGGCTCCTGCCTTGTCGAACTGGCCGGCTTCTTCGCCATTTCGGCGGCGCCACAGTCCTCCTTTCAGCAAGGTCGGACTGTCGAGAAGCCGCTCGAAGGCCGCGTATCCCGCGAGTTCCAGAATCGCGTCGCGGAAGCGACCACGCATCGCAGTCATCGGCAAGCCGAGCGTCGCGGCTGTTCCGAGCTGCTTTGAAACATCCGGAACGACGACATCGGGGATGACTCCGAGCCCGTCCGAGACCTGTTTCCGGCTGAGACTGCCGGGCTGGTCCGCCTTGTTCAACACGATGACCGGCCGCGGGGTTTGCGACGATGTCGGCATCGCAAGCAAACGAAGCGTGTCGCGCATCGACACGATGGTGGGTTCCATGACCAGAATGCGTCGTTGTGCCAGGCTCATGAAGTCGATTACGTGAGGTGCCTGCACGAGTGGCACATCTCCGACGATCACGGCATAGCGGCGTTGCATCATGCGCATCAGACGCGCTGCGGCACCGGGCTCGTAGAAGAGCGGTTCGGACAGGCGCTCCTCGCTGGCAAGCACCGAGAGCCGATCGGCGGCGGGGTTGTTGTCGAGGATCTGCGCCGTCCGCTCGATGAAAAGTTCGTCGACCCGCTCGGGGGTTTCCAAGGCCGTACGAAGGCCACCGGTGATCCGTACGCCGAGGAGCATCGCCGTGTTGCCGCGATGCAGATCGACATCGAGCAAAGCGGTATGCTGGCGCCGGTCCACGGCGAAATGCCAGGCAAGATAGGAGGCGATGGTGGTGGCGCCGGACCCTCCGCGTGCCCCCGTTACAGCCAGGAAGTGGCCGCCGCGCGTGGCGCCTGCTTCGGCGCTGCGGCCCGACACGAGTGGTGCAAAATGGCGGAGCACCATTTCACGTGTGAGCGGCTTGGCGAGATAGTCGGCGCATCCGACGCCACGGGTGATCTGGCGATAGAAGTCCAGGTCGCTGCGATCGCCGATTGCCAGCACCTGCACGTCCGGCTCGAGCACGTCTGCTAGGCCGGACAATGCAGTAAGCGGCTGTGCTTCGCCACCGATGTCGATGATCAGGCTGCGGGGAGTGGAACTCTTGCGCATCGCGGCGATGGCACCGCGGATTCCGCCGCGGCGAATGTCGATTGCGGCACCGGTGTCCTCCGACAATCCCTCGCGGAGTGCTGCCTCCGTATCGGCATCGCAAGCGTAAGCGACCAGGCTTGGTCGATCATGTCGGGCGGGCTTGGTCACGCCATCCGCGTTGGCCTTCTGAGCGGCTGCGGCGGCCTGCTCCTGCGCTGCGACATCGCCGCTCATTGACCGCCGACCGAAGATGTGGCCTCAATTTTGAGGGGCTTCGTCTTATCCTCGTAGAGGCGGGTGATTGCGGCTGCATCGAGCACGGCATCGGAGCCGGCCAGGCCACGCCCTGCCACGGCGTCGGCCTTGTTAACCGTCTCGGCGTCAAGATTTGCCTGATTAACGCCTACGGCGTGCCACGTTCCCGCACGGGTGAAGGGCTCCTGGCAGCCACCAAGCACCGCCAGGATCAAGAACCAGGGGAAGTGCCGCGGGTTCATTGGACGATGAATCCGGCATCGCCGGGGATCGTGACGACCGGCGCATTTCCGTGCTGCCGGAGAAGGAGGACTCGCTGAAGGTCGTTCGGGGGCGTGTAGCCGACGCCGGCGTCACGCACAGCGTCCGGATCGCCTGGAGATCCGACGATATAGGGTGTCACGATGATAACCAACTCCGTCTGGTCGTGCTCGTAGCTGTCCGAACGGAACAGGGCACCGAGTATGGGAACCTCTCCGAGCCCCGGTGTGAAGTTGTTCGCCTGAGTCGTGTTGTCCTGCAGAAGGCCTGCAATGGCGAAGGTCTGGCCCGAGCCCAACTCGAGCGTCGTTTCCGCGCGACGAACAGTCAGGGCTGGGATCTGAAGACTGCCGTTGCCCTCAGATAATGTGATGGCTCCCGACGAGGCTGATGTTGCCAGCTGGCTGACCTCCGGCCGCACGTGCAGGCTGATGCGACCGGAGCTCAGGACCGTCGGGACGAAAGAGAGCGACACGCCATATTGCTTGTAGTCGACCGTGATCACCGTGCCCGACCCGGTGTTCGCCTGTTGAGCAATCGGAATCGGGTACTCACCGCCAACAAGGAAGCTCGCGCTCTCACCGCTTCGTGCCGTCAATGTCGGCTCTGCAAGGACGCGCACCAGATTATCGGTCGCAAGCGCCTCGAGTACCGTATCGACCTGCAATCCGTGACCATTGTAGAGGCTGGCGAGGGTGGTGCTGACACCGTTCGTCGTTGCAAAACCGATAGCGTAGCGGCCGATCGTGCCCAAGGCGTTCCAGTCAACGCCGAGATCGCGAGTGACCTGACGAGTCATCTCGGTGATACGGACCTTGAGACCCACTGTGGCCGAACTGGTCACCGTCATCGCGTTGCCAACGTGCTGCTCGGTTGGCACGTTCAGCTGCGCAGCGTTCAGCGCAGCCGCGGCATGCGCCGGGTCAGGCACGGTCCCACCAAGAGTGACGCCTCCGGCCTCAGGCCCGACGGAGAGCGCAGATGGCGGTCCGGGGAGAAAGGTCGAACGATCGGCAGCCGACTGCGCCACCAAGGCGGCGGTGCTGCCGTCAGGCGTCACCGTGACGTCGTACAGCGCAACGGTTTGCCCCGCCGCGTCGATGGCCGCGACGGTGGTACGCCCTGGTTTGAGACCGAAGACAAACAGCGAACGCGTCGACGCCGGTCGCACCTCAACCACTTTAGGATCCGCAACAAAGATATTCGCCGCGGCTCGTGTCAGGCCGACCACTTGGCCGCGCCCGGCCTCGACGATGATGCCCTGATGCAAGGATCGAGCAGGCTGTTCTCCAGGTTCGGCTGCGCGCGCGACCAGCGGCAGCGCCGAAGCGACGAGGAGAGCGGCGCCGAGTGGAAATCGACGGATCAAAACTTGTACTCCTGCACGCCCGCGCCTTCAAACACGTGAAGGGAGACCGAGGGCGGTGAGGGAGGAACCTGGTCGAGAGAGTGCATGACAGAGCCGGCCCAGGTCGCATCACGGGGGTGCACCGGGGGAATGCCAGCGGCAAGCTTCTCCCGTACTCCCGGTCCCAGTGCGGCACGGACTGCGAAGGCGACCCTGCCGAGCCGAACTGCCACGGCCAGCTTCTCTGCGTCCGGAGGGGACACTTCGACGGTGACCGTCCCCGCGCTGTCGTTGTGTGACGCATCTTTCTCGTCGGCAGGCGGGGGCTGCACCAACTGGCGGTCGATCGCCAGCACGCGGAGATCTGTCAGCACTGTTTCGGCCGAGACTTGATGGCCGGGAACAAGGCTCGCGGGCATCTGCTGCGTCAGGATGAGATCGATGCGATCGCCCGGCCAGATGAGTTCAGATCCGGAGATGATCTGATCGTGCGTGATCGTGAAAGCGCGCATGCCGGGCGTGAGAAGTGCCGCGAGGAAGCCATGATCTCCCGCCAGCAGCAGCTCCGAAGGATCGAGCATGGTATCGTGGGGAACTGGCCGCCGAACGAGCGCTCCCACGAGCGCGGCTCGCGCGGCCGCCGTATCCCGCCATGCTCGTGCAGGCGCGATATTTGCGGCGACAGACACCGAAGACATGTCGCTCGGGCGAAGGAAGGCGCCTGGCGGCACGTCCCTGTATGCAACGAGCAGGCTGACCATCGGAATGTGGCGGACCGGCGCTGCCACTGGTGGCGGTGGGGGAGGTGGTGAGGAAAGCGCGTGCCAGCCAGTGATGCCAAGCCCGACGACGGCGACGCCTGCGAGCGCGATGATGACCGTTCGTGCCATCAGAGCGCCAGCTCGCGACTGAGCGTGAAGAGCGTTCCGCCTGAAATGGCCACAGCGTAGGGAAGCGAGAAGCCACGGCGGATCCGATAGCGCTCGACGCGCAGGATGCGGCGTAATGCTGTCCTGCGTGCGGGCCTGCCGGGGGACGTTATGACATGCGTCATTGTCCAGTAGATCAAACCCAGAGCTCCACCGGTGACTGCGATCGTCAGTACGAGTGACGGCACGGAATGGGCGGGGACCAGCAGTGTGACGGCTGCCAGCAGCTTCGCGTCACCGCCCCCCAGAAAGCCGTGCCGCCAGCAGATAACGGCCGGCACGAACACGCAAACCATCGCAAGCAGGGATGCCGGAAGATCATGCCCTAGGCCGGCGATCATCAAGCCGTCCATGGCAAGCACGGCGCAGACGGCATTCGGTACCACGCGCACGGAGATGTCCGTTGCCGCCGCCAACATGAGAAACGGAACTGCCAGTGCAGCGAGGGTTAGAGCAACCATGCAAGTCTCGTACTCTCGCGGACGACAAGGCAGCAGTTTTGTCCAGGGGACAGGCAGCCGGCTCCGACTGCCTGTCAAAGCGATCAGGCGTTGACGTCGCTGCCAATCTTCGTGAACGTCGAGGCGATGTTGGTGCCAAGCGTCGTCACGGCACCGACGATGACAACCGCGATGAGTCCGGCGATGAGCGCGTACTCGAGCGCCGTCACTGCGCGCTTGTCGTGCGTCAGGCTCAGGTAAGTCTTCAGGTATTCGATCATGGCACACAGCTCTACTCTTATGGGGTGAAGGGATCGGGCACGGACCTGCCAATTTTGGCTGAACGACATCAATCTTATTGCGACCACGTGGACTATGCGGGAGGCGGGGTTAATTGGACATTAATGCACGACGTTTCAAAACTTGTCTCAGATCGTCTTAACTGAGCCTTACGCTGGTCGATGTAGAAGGATAGGTAAGGCCT
>CAXTVZ010000131.1:0-9252 GCA_964247685.1 uncultured Acetobacteraceae bacterium | reverse complement strand
TCCGGCACGACCATGAACGTGAACACGACATTGACCGCCGTCAGCACCGCGAACAGCCCGAACGTCGCCGATGCGCCGACCGCGTGCAGCAGCACGATGAAGACCTGGCTCACCACCAGGTTCGAGCCCCAGTTCGCCACCGCCGAGACGCTCATCCCGCGCCCACGCACCCGAAGCGGGAAGATCTCCGCGATCAGCAGCCAGAACACCGGCCCGAGCCCGATCGCGAAGAACGCCACATAGATCGCGACCGCGATCACCGTGATCCAGGCGAGCCCACCCGACAGCCCGATCGCGAACACCACGGCGATCGCGATGAGCGAGGCGAGCATGCCGCCCAGCCCCGTCAGCAGCAGCGTGCGCCGTCCCACCGTGTCGAGCAGCCGGAGCGCCACATAGGTCATCACCACGTTGACGACGCCGATCCCGGCGGTCGCCAGGATCGAGGTGGCGGCCCCGCCGAGCCCCGCATGGTCGAAGATCGTCGGCGCGAAATAGATCACCGTGTTGATGCCGGTGACCTGCTGGAAGATGGCGAGCCCCACGCCCACGATCAGCGCGCGCCGGGTGCGGCCCTGCAGGATCTCCGACCACTTGGCGATCCGGCCGCCATCCTGCTGGAGATCGGTGCGGAGTGCTGCGAGCTCCGCGGTCACGTCGCCACGCCCGCGCAGGGATCGCAGCGCCGCCTCCGCTTCCTTCATCCGACCCGCACCCGCGAGCCAGCGCGGACTGTCGGGCAGGATCGTCATGCCGACGCCGAGAACGATCGCCGGCACGCAGCCGAGCCCCAGCATCCAGCGCCAGTCGTTACTGACGCCGGTGAAGACGTAGTCGACGGCATAGGAGGCGACGATGCCGAGCGTGATGCACATCTGGTTCAGCGACACCACAGCACCACGATGCTCGGCCGGCGCCATCTCGCCCAGATAGAGCGGCGTCAGCATCGAGGCGATGCCGATGCCCAGGCCCACCACGAAGCGGCCGATCAGCAGCGCCGAGACGCTTTGCGCCACCGCGCAGAGCAGCGAGCCGACCACGAAGATGCAGGCGGTCGCGATGATCACCCGGCGGCGGCCGAAGCGGTCGGCGAACCAGCCGGCGAAGGCCGCCCCGAGGGTCGCACCCGCGAGTGCGAGCGACACCACCGCACCCTGCATCGCCGCGTCCAGGTGGAACGTCTTGCGCAGGAACAGGAGCGCGCCCGAGATGACGCCCGAATCGTAGCCGAACAGGAGGCCGCCCAGCGATGCGGTGGCGGCCACGATGGTAAAACGGGACATCCCACCTCCGGAACAACTGCTGATCACCCCGTAGCAGACGGGGCGATGCAAGGATGCAGGTTAAAACCCGAACATGTGGTCGAGCGAGAAGCCGCCCGCCGCGTCCATCTGGCCGTGATAGCCGAACAGGCGGCAGGTGGCGTCGCGGATCAGCACGTACCCGGCGGGGCCCGCCTGCGTGACCAGATCCGCCGCGAAATACGCGTCCGGAAAGACGAGGTGCGAGCCCGAGCAGGCGATCGCGAGCCTCGCCTCGCCGAGCACCGCCCCGTCGCTCGCGTGAAGCTGCAGCACTGTCTCCGACACCGGATGCCAGGCGTTCGAGGCGGGGTAGATGAGGGCCGCGAAGCTGCGCCGCCCGCCTTCCCCTAGCTTGAGGAACAGCCGGGTCGACAGCCCCGGCGGCGGCCCGGAATAGGATTGCGGCTCGCCGCGATAGGTCATCACGGTGTTGAAGATATGCGCGCCGAAACTGGTCTCGGCGGCGTGCCCGCTCTCGCGATCCTCGGTGCGGACCAGCGCGTGCAGCCAGCCATCCGCCTCGCCGCCCTCACGGAAATCGTAACGGAGCTCGGCATGGCCGCCCTCGGGGCCCACCGCGTCGGCCCACTCGTCGAGCGTCACGGCCAGATCGAACATGCGCGGCAGACGCCCGAGAAAGCGATCGCCCACGCGACGCCCGTCAGCCGCGAACACCTCGAGACGGAGCGGCAGCGTCGCCTGGCTCTCCGCCATCGGCGTCGGCTGCACGGTGGTGCGGAAGCGGCCGGGCGGCAGGATTGGGAACGGCAGCAGGTAGCCGCGGCCCAGCGCCGGCGCGAGGTCCGGGATGTTCGGATCGGGGCGCAGGTCGGCGCGCTCCACGTTCATGTGGGCGATGCGGGTGCGGCCCTCGCGCAGCACCTCATAGCGCGGCCGCACCACGTGCCGCCCGGCCCGGACTTCGATCTGTGACGGCCAGCTGAGACCCGGAAGCAAGGTCGCCACGTCGATCGCGACGCTCGCGAAGGGTGCGACCTCCCGGTCGAACGGAACGGGCGCCTCGGCTCCCATCCGGTCGAGGGCCACCGCGCCCGCGGGGATGGGGGCGGCATGGCTGTTCTGCAGCCAGAGCGTCACGCGCTCGCCCCGGTCGGGCGCCGGCAGCCCGGCATAGCGGTCGGACGGCCAGGCGTTCGCGTCATGCGTGACCGACAGGCTGCGCTCGTTGCCGGCACCCCCCGGGCCGCGCGCATCGCTCCCGAAGGTGTCGAGCGCGTATTTCACCACGTCGTGGCCGGCGACCCCGATCGCGTGGATGAACAGCTGGCCCGCGAACTCGCCGAGGCCGAAGCGGGCGCGCACGGCGCGGCTGTCGATCGCGATCCCGCCGTCGCCGGCCGGCACCTCCTGCTCCCACTCGGCGAGCACGGCGCCGTCGCCCGCGAACAGGCGCAGCCACAGCCGCATCGCGGCCGCACCGTAGCGCGACCAGTAATTCGCGGTGACCAGCCGGGTCGAGAGCCCGTCCCCGTCGCGGAAGAAGGCGAAGTTGGTCGCCCAGTTGAGCTTGTCGAGATAACGGCGCGGCACCGTCAGCATCCGCTCGGGCAGGCGCGCCTCGTCGAGCGTCGCGATCCGCATGCCGGCCGGCAGCAGATGCCGCAGGCGCGGCACGATCCCGCCGGCGTCGAAGCTGGCGATCAGCAGGGTGCGCTCGGGGCGGCCGGCGAGCCCGGTCAGGGCGATCGCGGTGCAGCCGGCGCGCGTGGTCCCTACCGCCTCGGTGTCGTGCACGAGCACCGCATCGGGGCGCGGCAGGCCGGGGTTGAGCGCGAACAGGGCGTCGGCGACACCGTCCGGGTCGTACACCGCCAGGCCACCCGCGAGCGTGCTGCCGAACGCGGCGAGACGCTCGGCCGCCACCGGGTGGGCGAAGGCCTTGTAGAGGACGTTCCCGCCGCTTCTGGCATCGAAGGTCCTGATGTCGAGCATAGACGAAACTCCGCGCGGTCAGCCGCCGCCCAGCCCCAGGCGGCGGCGCATGTCCTGCGCCGCTTCGGCCGTGTCGTCGAGAGGCCGGGCGGGGAAGGCCGCGATCCCGCCCGCGAACACCCGGATCCGCCCGTCGCGCAGCAGGCCGTCGATGAACATCCCGATCCGCCGCGACCGGCCCGGGAGCGGCACGACGAACACCGGGGTCGCGGTCGCCACCGCCTCGGACACCATCGACACGCTGTCGGCCGTCACCAGGATGGCGTCCGCGAGCCCCAGCAGTCCGAAATACGGGTTCTCGCCCGTGCCGTCCCAGACCGTGCCGCCGCGTGGTGCGAGCGCCGCCCGCAAGGTCGCGGTGACCGCCGGATCGGTGCGGCGCGAGGGGGTGACCGCGACGGCGAGCCCCGGATCGGCGCGCATCAGGGCGGCGAGGTCGGCGGCCAGCCTGGCCGCGGTCGGCGCATCGAGGCGGTAGCGCCCGTTCGAGCCGCCCACCAGCACTGCCAGGAGGCGCTTGCCGGGGGGCGCCAGGCGTCCGGCCCAGTCACGCCGCGCCGCCTCGAGCCTTGCTTGGGTGACGCGGTGCAGTGCGGTGCGGGTCACGACCACGTTCGGGCCGGTGATCTCGTCGTGGCGGTTGACCACCACCAGGTCGAAGCGCGCGAGCGGCATGCGCGGGTTCTGCACCTGCACCACGGGCAGGCCGCGCTGCCGACGCAGGGCCGCCCCCACCGCGCCCGCCATGCCGCCGGCCCCGACCGCGAAACCGTCGGAGAGCTCCGGCAGCCCGCCCACCACGCGAAGCGGGTCGGGCCAGAGCCGGGGTGCGAGCGAGCGCCACAGTCGGCCCGGCGCGAGGTGGGAGATGTCCGGCGAGAAGCCCGCCGCCTCGGCCAGGCCGCGCGCCTGGTTCTCGAGCCCGACCAGGTTGTCGGTCAGGATGGTACATTTCATCGGCGCGTGCGTCGCAGCCGATGCTGCGGTGCGTCAACCCCGGGTGGCGCCAGCGCCGTCAAGAGGTTCGTCTTTCTTGACTTACCCTCCCCCCATCCCCAAAAGGGGAACATGTGCGGCGAAGCGGGATTTCCCGCTGGGGTCTGCGGGGCGAGACCGCCCTGCGCCGAATCCTCTCTTCCGCACGCAAACGAAAGTTACATTCTTGAGTGATTTCCAGGCGCTCGGCCTTTCGGCCCCGCTCCTTCACGCGCTCGCGGCCGAGGGCTACACGACGCCCACTCCGATCCAGGTGCAGGCGATTCCGCCGGCGCTGGCCGGACGCGACGTCGAAGGCATCGCACAGACCGGCACCGGCAAGACCGCCGCGTTCGCGCTGCCGATCCTCCACCGACTCATGGCCGATCGCAAGCGGCCGCAACCCAAATCGACACGCTGTCTGGTCCTGGCGCCGACCCGCGAGCTCGCCGCCCAGATCGCCGAGAGTTTCCGCGCCTACGGTCGCGAGACCGGGCTTCGCGTGGCCATCATGTTCGGCGGCGTGCCCAAGGGACGCCAGTCGCGGGCGATGCTTCACGGCGTCGACATCCTGGTGGCCACACCGGGACGTCTGATCGATCATCTCGGCGACGGCGCCGTCAATCTCGGCCATGTCGAGGTGCTGGTGCTCGACGAGGCCGACCACATGCTCGACCTCGGCTTCATCGTGCCGATCCGCAAGATTGCAGCGCTGCTGCCGCGCGAGCGCCAGGGGCTGTTCTTCTCCGCCACCATGCCGAAGGAGATCGCGCAGCTCGCGGCGACCCTGCTGCGCGATCCGGTGCGCGTGGCCGTCACACCGGTGGCGACCACCGCCGAGCGCGTCGAGCAGCGCGTGGTGTTCGTCGAGCAGGCGGAGAAGCGCAATTTGCTCGCCCGCGTGCTCAAGCGCGAGCCGGAGGCGCATGCGCTGGTCTTCACGCGCACCAAGCATGGTGCGGACCGGGTGTGCGAGCATCTCGGGCGCGCCGGCGTCGCGGCGGCCGCGATCCACGGCAACAAGAGCCAGGGTCAGCGCGAGCGCGCGCTGGGCGCGTTTCGCGAGGGCGAGATCCGCGTGCTGGTGGCGACCGACATCGCGGCGCGTGGCATCGATGTCGACGGCATCACGCATGTGATCAACTTCGAGCTGCCGAACGTGCCGGAGAGCTACGTGCACCGGATCGGGCGGACGGCGCGCGCGGGTCGTGCGGGCTTGGCGATCTCGTTCTGTGATCATACCGAGCGGGCTTATCTGCGCGATATCGAGAAGCTGATCCGGACGCGGGTCACGGTGGCGGACGCGCAGAGCCTGTAGAAGCAAAGGGGCTCTGCCCCTTAGACCCCGCCAGGACAAGCAGTCCTGGACCTGCCTACTTAGGAGCGGGGTCTGGGGCCTTAGGCCCCAGCGGGGTCCAGGGGCAGAGCCCCTGGCCTTCCTACGTCGCGAACGCGAGCCCCGGCGGCGCGAACACCCCGAACACCCCTTCCAGCCCCTCCAGCAGCACCCGGGCGTCACGCGTCCACGCCGCCTGCAGATCGGGCGCCACGCTCCGCCCTGCAGGTTGCGCCACCAGTCGATTGATCGCCTGCGCGATGCTCCACGGGTCGGGCTCGCACATTAGAGCGAGCTCCTCGCCCGCGAACTGCTCGGCCAGGCCGCCGACGCGGGTCGCCACCACCTGGCGACGCGCCGAGATCGCCGCCGCCGCGACGCCGCTCTGGCTCGCCTCCCGGTAGGGCAGCACCAGCGCATCCGACCAGGCGAGCAGCCGACCCACCTCCGCCTCCGGCACCCAGCGGTTCTCGACCGACACGTTGGGCAGCGTGCGAAGGCGCGCGAGCTCCGGGCTTTCCGGCCCCTGCCCCACCACCCGCACGGCGAGATCCGCGCGCGCGCCGAGCAGCGCCAGCGCGTCGGCCAGCAGGTCGAGCCCCTTGTAGGGCAGCAGCCGGCCGAACGAGAGCAGCCGCAGCGGACCGCCATGCGCGCGCGCGGTCGTTTCGGGCACGTCGAAGCGGAACGGCGGCAGGCGCGCGCGCAGCAGCGGCGGGGCGGACGCACCCAGCTGCTCCCGCAGGCGCGTCTCCACATGCGAGCTGAGCGCGATCAGGGCCGAGGCCTGGCGCATCAGCCGCCGCTGTATGCGCATCTGCAGCGGCACGCCGTCGCCGGGGTGGAGGTCGGCATCGTGGATCACCACCGCAAAGGGCACGCCGAGGCGGCGCAGCACGCTCGCCATCTCGCCGTCCAGCAGTGCCGGCATCGCGCAGATCGCCACATCCGGCCGGAACGACGCCACGCGCCGCGCGAGCTCCGGACGCATCAGGGGCGAGGCGAGAAAGCGGAACGCCACGCCTGCCGGGCTGCGATAGGTCGGCACGGTGAGCGCGGCCCACACGCCCTGGTCGGCCAGGATCTCGGCCCCGCTCGCGAGCGACAGCGACACGTTCGCACTTCCCGCCGCGAGCAGGCCCTCGGCGAGCTCGACCGCGACGCGCGGACCCGCGCCGAACCGTCCCCACTGCCAGACCAGCACCCTCATGCGCGCATTCCGAGCCCGGCCAGCGCCGCGCGCAGCCGCTCCGTGCCGAAACAGTCTCTCGCGCGCGCCTGCGCCATCGCACCGATCCGCGCGCGCAGATCCGGCGCGGCGGCGAGCGCGCGGAGGGCGTCGGCGGCCGCCCCGATATCGGCGTCCGCCCAGACCGCGCCGGGTGCCTCGAACACGCCGCGGCGGTCGCGCGCCTCGATCAGGCGGTAGGGTACGGGAAAACCGCATGTGGCGTCCAGGAAGTCGGTGGTGCCGGACCAGTCGGTCGCGATCACGGGCTTGCCGAGCATCATGGCCTCCGCCGGCACCAGGCCAAACCCCTCGCTGCGGTGCAGGGACAGGATGATGTCGGAGTGTCGCAGCAGCGCGCTCGCGTCGGCCTGCGGGAAGGTGCGCGTCTCGATCCGCACGTTCGGCAAGCCGGACGCGGCCTCGACGATGCGGCGGAGGTCCGCCTCGTCGTGCCCGGGCTTGCCCACCTTGAGCAGCAGGATCCGGTCCGGGCGCGTTCCGAACGCGTCGGCGTGCGCGGCGATTGCGGCAAGGGGGTTCTTGCGCTCGAAGGACGAGGCGAGGCTGAACGACACGGTCGTGACCAGTGCGTCCGCGGGCAGCCCGAAATCGGCGCGAGTGAGCGGCGACGGATGCGGCGCGCGCGCCGCCAGCGGGTGCGGCACGACGCGGACCGGCATCGGCACGATCGTCGCGAGCGCGTCCGCGGTGAAGCGCGACGGCGCCCACACCTCGTGCACGAACGGGACGCCCAGGCCCCAGGCGGGCGGCACGACCGGCAGCTCCCACGCCCAGTAGCCGACCACCCGCCGCCCGCGCAGGTGCCGGCGCCCGAGACGCAGGAGGGCTTGCGGCAGCACGGGCGCGTTGACGTGCAGCACGAGCGGCGATCCGTCCGGGAGCCGCGCCGGATCGCCCGCGTCGAACGCGAGCTCGTGGCGCTCGCCTGCGGGCACGATCCCCGCGTCGATGCCGGCGACCGCGAGGCCGAGCGAGCGCGCCGCCTCGATCATCAGCCGCGCCCCCTCGCCCAGGCCCGAGGCGCGGCCGAGCTCGCCACCCACCAGCAGCCCCGCCTCCGGCGGCACGGAGGGCGCCGGCCGGTCCGGACGTGGTGCGATGCCGGCGGCCGCCTGGAGCAGCAGCGCACGGCGCGGACCCGCCGGCAGGCGGCGCCAGGCGCGATGTGCAAGCGAGAGCGATGTCATCGGCTACGATTTCGCGGTGGTCATTCGAGGCTTCGCAGTTGTGGGCGCGATGAGCGCGGCTAAACTGACACCGATGAACACAGGTGTGGCGCCCTCCACGGTCGAGATCCTCGAGACGCTTGTGCGGTTCGACACGACGAGCCGCAACAGCAACCTCGAACTGATCGCGTGGATCAGGGACTATCTCGAAGGCCACGGCGTGCATCTGCGGGAGAGCCGCAACGCTGCGGGCACCAAGGCCAACCTCCACGCGGTGATCGGTCCGGTGCGCGCGGGCGGCATCGCCTTTTCCGGCCATGTCGACACCGTGCCGGTCGACGGCCAGGACTGGCGCACCGACCCGTTCCTTCTGCACGCCGAGGGCGACCGGCTGCACGCGCGCGGTGCGGTGGATATGAAGGGCTTCGTCGCCAGCATGCTGGCCGCGGTGCCGGCGCTGGCCGCCGAGGCGCGCGACACGCCGGTGCATCTCTTCATCACCTACGACGAGGAGGTCGACTGCTCGGGCGCGCACCGCCTCGCCCACGACATCGAGGAAAGCGGGCTGCGTCCCGCCGCCTGCATCGTGGGCGAGCCGTCGAGCCTGCGTCCGATCGCGGCACATAAGGGGCGGCTGTCGGCGCGCGTGACGGTGCGTGGCCGCGCGGCGCACTCGGCCGATCCGCGGCAGGGGGCGAACGCGCTGCACGCGGCGGCACGGCTGATCGCCTGGATCGACGACGAGGCCGCCCGCCTCGCCCGCGACGGGCGCCGCGTGGACGGGTTCGAGCCCCCCTGGAGCACCACCCAGGTCGGGCTCGCCTCGGGCGGCGCGATCCTGAACATCGTGCCGGAACACGCGCGCTTCGACCTGGAATGGCGCAACGTGCCGGGCGATGAGCTCACCCGGCTTCTCGCCCGGTTCCGCGCCGCGTCAGAGCCGATCGACACGGGCTTGCGCGCGGTCGAGCCGGAGGGCGGCGTCACGATCGACGTGCTGCACGAGCTGCCGGCGCTCGGCCTGCCCGACGGCCATCCCCTCGCCGACCTCGCACTCGAGGCCAGCGACAGCGGCGCCAACCGCCCCGGCCATGTCAGCTACGGCACGGAAGCCGGCATCTACATGAATGCCGGCATCCCCACCGTGGTGTGCGGCCCGGGCGACATCGCGCGCGCCCACAAGCCCGACGAGTGGATCGGCTGCGACGAGCTCGATGCCTGCGACCGCTTCATCCGGGAGGCGGCGCGTCTCGCGGCCGCCCGCTT
>CAXTVZ010000130.1:0-9290 GCA_964247685.1 uncultured Acetobacteraceae bacterium | reverse complement strand
CGGTCCGGAAGGAGCTTCACCATTCGGAAGATGACGCTTCTCCGGCTCAGGCTCCCAAGGACTAAGAGAGCGTCTCAGCGGGCGCCCGGACACAGCGACGAACGGTTGCGCGTTGTCTCGGCGTCCGCCCTCCTTCGAAACCGCCCAGCATGTCTGCGATGAGATAGACAAGAGTCGTCATCGCATCGGGCGCTGATTGAAGAGCGCCGGCCATACCATCCGCGAGTTTAGGACGCCGCAACGTTGACAATGGGAATGTGAACCGACGTGGCCAACGAACTGCCAATCCTGCCAGCCCACATTCAGACCACAGTCGAAGCTATCGCACGCCTGCACGAGGAGCATCGGAAGAACGCAAGCGTCCTTCAGCGCGCCGTCGAGAAGCTGACCGGCTTGGTCGGTCGCCCATTTTTTATCGGCCTGTTGAGCGTTCTCGTGATCCTTTGGATGGTCGTAAGCCTGGTGACAGGATGGGATCCGCCGCCATTTGCGTGGTTGCAAGGAGCTGTCGGGCTGCTGGCTCTGTATGTCACCGTCTTGATCCTCACCACGCAGCGACGTGATGATCAACTGGCGAGCTATCGCGAGCAGCTGACGTTGGAGCTCGCCATTCTGAGTGAACAGAAATCTGCCAAGATCATTGCGCTTCTCGAGGAGATGCGTCGCGACAATCCCAATCTCCGCAACCGAGTCGACAGGGAAGCGGCGGCGATGTCCATTCCCGCCGACCCGCAAGTCGTTCTGGACGCACTCAAGGAGGGTGCTGACATGGGCACCGTAGATGTCATGGAAGCGATCGAGCCCGAGGACCCGGCGTAATTAAATCAGCACCAATTCGACGGCCATGTCCGTGTAGAGGGCCTGGCCACCGCGCGTCGTCCGACGCGGCGCGCTCCAGCCCGACAGTGCAGCCTCGTCCAGCCAGAAGGTCAGGTCACCACGCCGCCGCAAGCCCGCCTCATAGGCCGGCCAGTTGGTGACGCGCTGACGCATCTTGGGGATGCGGTGGCGTCGGGACGCGTTGTGCTTGAAGGGCATCCGGGGGCGTCTAGCCCGACCACCAAGCACTCGCCAGCCAATCGATCCGTGCACCAACGCCCAGCCGAGCCACAGCAAACGCAATTCATCCCGCCAGTCCAATCCCTTCACCCGCCGCCCAAGACGCTAAGTCAGACGTCCAACCGCCGCCAGATCGCCCGCTGGCACGAGCGCTGACAGATCCCCAGCGACATCGTCCCGTGTGGGATCAGGCAGGTGCGAGCATGCAGCGCCTTGGCACGCCGATCCTGCCGGGCCGGAGGCGCAGCAGAGCGCCGGCATGTGGTTCGGCACGTCGCTGCGCGTCAGTGAGCTTATCGGCGGCGCTGGTGATATAGAGCGTGGCGAGATCTGGGCCGGCGAAGGCACACATGGTCGGCTGGCTGACCGGCAATACGATGTCGCGGTCGAAGCTACCATCCTCGTTGAAGCGACGAAGCCTTCCGGCGCCGTGGAGCGCGCACCAATAGCCGCCGTCAGTATCGACAGCAGCGCCGTCGGGAATCCCGTCGGCCTTGCGAACGGCGGCGAAGGTGCGACGGCGACTGATCCGGCCGGTGACAGGCTCGAAGTCGAAACTCCAGATGGCGCCCCCTTGGCTGTGCGAGAGCAGAAATCGCCGACCGTCCGCGCTCCAAGCCATGCCGTTGTGCAGCTCAGCCGCGTCGGGTTCCGTCTTCAGCCCGCCTGCCCTGGTGAAGCTGTGCAACGAGGCCGCGATCGGCACGCAGGCGTCCGGCTGCAGCGGGTCGAACATGACACCCACCCAGAAGCGGCCGGTCGCGTCACAGGCCCCCTCGTTGAAGCGGTGGTAGTCCGGGTCGAACGGGGGTAACGCCAGCAGCGTCAGGCCGCCCGACGCGAAATCCAGTCCATAGATGCCGGTGCGGAGCGCTACGACCGCGCCGGAGAGGTCGTCGTCGAGCGCGAACGCACCGATGTCCGACGGAAGCGGCCAGTCGCGTTGCACACTGCTTTCCGGATGGTAGCGGTATAAAGCCGGCTTCTTGACGTCGATCCAGTAGAGTGCGGCCTCGGTGGCAGACCAGGTCGGCGACTCTCCGATCGTGGCGCCGGCATCCAGAACCACCTCGATTCCATGATCAGACATCTCTCAGGCTCCGGCCGCCGTCGGCCTACAGGAAACGTCGATCGCGCTTCTGTGTCCATGTGCGGAACCCCGGTGAGATGGACGGCGTAAGGCCGCCACGGCGTGGCCGGCATCCAACCGGTCAGCACGGGAACGGCGCGGAGAACATCCATGAGCATGACCGTCAGTGATTTCGTGTGGAGCCGGCTCGGCGAGTGGGGCCTCAAGCGGGTGTTCGGCTACCCCGGCGATGGCGTCGGCGGACTCGACCTGGCGCTCGAGCGTGCCAAGGAGAAGATGGCCTACGTGCAGGTGCGGCACGAGGAAATGGCCGCCTTCATGGCGTCGGCACATGCGAAATTCACCGGCGAGGTCGGGCTCTGCTACGCGACCTCGGGCCCCGGCGCGATCCATCTGCTGACCGGTCTCTACGATGCCAAGATGGACCATGTGCCGGTGGTGGCGATCGTCGGCCAGCAGGCCCGGACCGCGATCGGTGCGCACTACCAGCAGGAGGTCGACCTCCAGACATTGTTCAAGGACGTCGCCAGCGAATATGTGGTCACGGCGATGGTGCCGGAGCAGATCCGACACTGCATCGACCGCGCGGTGCGGATCGCGGCTGCGACGCGCAGCGTGACCTGCGTCATCATCCCGAACGACCTGCAGGAGCTGGCCTACAAGGACCCGCCACTGGCGCACGGCGCGACGCATACCGGCGTCGGCTATGCCGGGCCGGCGAAGCTGCCGGAGCACGCGCTGCTGCAGCAGGCGGCCGACGTGCTGAACGCCGGAAAGAAGGTGGCGATCCTGGTGGGCTCGGGGGCTCTGGGGGCCACCGACGAGGTGATCGCGATCGCCGAGAAGCTGCAGGCGGGTGTCGCCAAGGCGCTGCTCGGCAAGGCGGTGCTGCCCGATAGCCTGCCCTGGTGCACAGGCGGGCTTGGCCTGCTCGGCACCAAGCCGTCCTGGGACCTGATGCAGGACTGCGACACGCTATTGATGATCGGCTCGTCGTTTCCCTACAGCGAGTTCCTGCCGAAGCCCGGCAACGCGCGCGCCGTGCAGATCGATCTGGATGGCACCAGGCTCAGCCTGCGCTATCCGATGGAAGTCAACATGGTGGGCGATTCCGCCACCACGCTGAAGGCCCTGCTGCCGTTGCTCGAGCAGAAGAAGCCGGGCAGCTGGCGCAAGGGAATCGAGCGCAACGTCGACGCCTGGTGGAAGACGCTCGAGGAGCGCGCCATGCAGTCGGCCGATCCGATCAACCCGCAGCGGATCTTCTGGGAGGCGTCGAAGCGTCTGCCGGAGAACTGCATCATGACCGGCGATAGCGGGTCGGTCGCGAACTGGTATGGCCGCGACATCAAGATGCGGCGCGGCATGATGGGCTCGCTGTCCGGCAGCCTGGCGTCACTGGGTGCGGCTACTCCTTATGCCGTAGCCGCGAAGTTCGCGTTTCCCGCCCGCGTGGTGATCGCCTTTATCGGCGACGGCGCCATGCAGATGAACGGGCTCAACGTGATGATCACCATCTCCAAATACTGGCGGGAGTGGTCGAACCCGAAGCTGATCGTGATGGTGCTGAACAACCAGGATCTGAACCAGGTCACCTGGGAGGAGCGCGTGCAGCTCGGCGCCGGCAAGACGGAGTCGACGCAAGCGATTCCGGATTTTGCCTATGACAAATATGCAGAGCTGCTGGGGCTCAAGGGCATCGTCGTGCGCGACCCGGAGATGCTGGGGGCCGCCTGGGACGAGGCGTTTGCCGCCGACCGCCCGGTCATCATGAACGTCTATGCCGATCCCAACGTGCCGCCGCTGCCGCCGCACATCACCTTCAAGGACGCCAAAAACTTCCTGACGATGATGGGAACGGAGCCCGAGCTCGGCAGCGTGCTGAGGAACAGTGCCAAGGAGATCCTGGCCGGCATCCTGCCCGGCAAGCACTGAGCCGTGCTCGACATGGTGCCGATCGGCGCGGTGCGGGCGGAGGCCTTCACCATCCCGACCGACGGTCCCGAAGCGGATGGTACTGCCTCCTGGGACAGCACGACGCTCATCGTCGTGCACGCAACAGCTGGCGACCGACAGGGCGTGGGATACAGCTATGCCGACGCGGCGGTCGCAGCCTTGGTCAACGGCAAGCTTGCATCGGTGGTGGCCGGCGCCGACGTAAGCGATCCGCCACGTGCGTGGCGCCTGATGCAGATCGCCGTGCGCAATCTCGGCCGCGATGGCATCGCGGGGTGCGCAATTTCGGCGGTCGACACGGCCTTGTGGGACCTCAAGGCCAAGCTACTGGACGTGCCGCTTGCCCAGCTCCTCGGGCGATACCGTGACGCGGTGCCGATCTACGGGAGTGGCGGCTTCACAAGCTACGACGATAGCCGCCTTGCCGAGCAACTCGCCGGATGGGTCGAGAACGATGGCTGCCGCTGGGTCAAGATGAAGGTGGGCACGCATCCAGAGCAGGATCCGGGGCGGGTCGCACGGGCAAAGGCTGCAGTCGGGCAAGCCGCCCTGTTCGTCGACGCCAACGGCGCTTACGGCGTCAAGCAGGCGATCGAGCTCGCCAGACGGTTCAGCGACGAGCAGGACGTGACCTGGTTCGAGGAGCCGGTGTCGTCCGATGATCTCGCCGGACTGCGTCGCGTGCGCGACCGGGCACCACCGGCCATGGAGGTCGCCGCCGGCGAGTATGGCTACGAGCCGACCTACTTCCGGCGCATGCTGGAAGCTGGAGCGGTCGACGTGCTGCAGGCAGACGCCACGCGATGCGGCGGCGTCACAGGCTTCATGCTCGCGGCGTCGCTGTCCGAGGCGTTCCACGTGGACCTGTCGGCGCATTGCGCTCCGACGCTGCATCGTCACCTCGGCACGGCAGCGCCCCGCTTCCGACATTGCGAGTGGTTCCACGACCATGTCCGTATCGAGCGCATGCTGTTCGATGGCGCGCCGATACCGCATGCCGGAGCGATCACGCCCGATCCGGAGCGGCCCGGGCTCGGCATCGTGTTCAAGGCCCAGGACGCCGAGCGCTTCGCAGTCGATACAGGGAGCTGAGAATGGCGCGCGACATGGCGGCTCTGCTGAGCTCGGGCATTGCGGTGCTGGGGCTCGCCAGCCTGGGGGCGACCCGGCTGAAGCAGCAGGCGGCGTCCCGAGCCGCCCTGACGACAGGAACGCCGGTTGTGCTCGTCGACGGCCCTGCCCGGCTTGAGCCGGCCGCTGCCATCCATGCCGCGCGCCGGCTCAATCGTGCCGCCGGGGTGCTGGCTGCATCGGTGCTGGCCGACAGCGCCGTCGAGCATTATCGCGGCCAGTTCCACAACAAGGCGATGCTCACGCCGCTGATCACAGCCAGCCTTTCGTTGGCGGTGAGCGCGCACGGCAATGCCGACAAGCGAGCCGCCGCGCACCGCGCGCGTGACGGCGTCTATCTGCTGGCAGCGGCCACCGGATTGGTCGGCACAGGGTTCCATCTCTACAATGTCCTGAGCAAGCCCGGCGGCTTGACCTGGCAGAACCTGTTCTACTCGGCGCCCCTTGGTGCGCCGGCCGCGCTCTCGCTATCGGGTGCGATGGGCTTCCTGGCCGAGCGGGTACGAGACACCCCACCAGGCGTGTCGCCGACGATTGCCGGCGTTGCGGCGGGCCGTGTCGTTGGAATCGCCACGAGCGTTGGCCTGCTGGGCACGATGGGCGAGGCCGGTTTGCTGCATTTCCGTGGCAACTACCATAACCCGTTCATGTATGCGCCGGTGTCTCTGCCACCAGTGGCAGCCGCGGCTCTGGGGCTTGCAGCGCTCGGCCGCACCGGGCAGCGCGGCCGCGTGACGCGCGCGTTGCTGCGACTGACCGCGGCGATGGGCTATGCCGGCGCCGGATTCCACCTGCGCGGCGTGGCGCGGCAGATGGGCGGCTGGCGCAACTGGAGCCAAAACATCCTAAACGGGCCGCCGGTGCCGGCGCCACCGAGCTTCACCGGACTTGCCATGGCGGGGCTCGCCGCACTCGGCCTGCTGGAGGACCATCCCGATGACTGACCATGACGGCAAACGTAACCCGGACCGCTATCCGGACTACGAAGTGATGAGCAAGCAGTTCTCGCCGTCCTGGAACGAGGTGACGCGCAAGGTGGTGCACGCGCGGCTGGCGGTGCCGCGTGAGCCGCGTTTCTTCAACCCGCGCGAATGGGACACGCTAAAGGCTGTTTGTGCCCGGATCATGCCGCAGCCGGCGACCGGCGCGATCATTCCCCTGCCCGCCTATGTCGACGCCAAGATCACCGAGGGTCACGAGGACGGCTACCGTTACGCGTCGCTGCCGCCTCAGGGCGAGGCGTGGCAGCGCGGGTTGGCAGCGCTCGACCAGGAGGCATTGGACGCGCACGGCGCCCGCTACCATCTTCTGACAGCGGATCAGCAGGACGCATTGCTGCAGCTTATGCAGGACGGCAAGCTGGAATGCAGCGCCTGGCAAGGCATGCCTTGCAAGCCGTTCTTCGAGCACCGCGTGATCAGCGACATCACCCATGCCTACTACGCCCATCCAATCGCCTGGAACGAGATCGGATTCGGCGGACCGGCCAGCCCGCGCGGCTATGTGCGCATGGGGCTCGATCGGCGTGACCCCTGGGAGGCGGCTGAAGCGCACCCCGGCGAAGAGGCGCGCGCGCGCCGGGAGAACAAGCGTGTCGGCTGATCCGTTCGCGGCACCCCGCGGTACCGCCGGTCGTGCGCCGGACATCTTCTCCGAAGATGGCTGGATGCCGATGCGGCAACATAGCGACGACGAGACCGTCGATTTCGTGGTCATCGGGACCGGCGCCGGCGGCGCGCCGCTGATTGCCGGGCTGGCGGAAGGCGGCTTCTCGGTGGTGGGCTTCGATGCAGGGCCCTGGTTCCGCCCTTTGGAGGAGTTCGCCTCCGACGAGCAGGAGCAGAACAAGCTCTACTGGACCGATACGCGCGTGGTCGACGGCGCCAATCCGCTGACCATGGGCGGCAAGAACAGCGGCAAGGCGGTGGGCGGCAGTACCGTGCATTTCGCGATGGTGTCGCTGCGGTTCAGGCCGGAGTGGTTCAAGTCGCGCACCACGCTGGGCTACGGCGCCGACTGGCCGCTCGACTGGCGCGAGATGTGGGACTACTACACCAAGGCCGAGCAGGCGCTGAAGATTTCGGGGCCGGTGGTCTACCCTTGGGGACCGAAGCGGCCGCGCTACCCCTACCGCGCGCACGAACTCAATGGCGCCGCCGAGTTGCTCGCCCGTGGCGCCGAGGCGATGGGAATACGCTGGACGCCGACGCCGCTTGCGACCGTGTCCGCGCCGCGCGGTGAAAGCCCACCCTGCGTATATCGCGGCTACTGCCGCTTCGGCTGCTCGACCAACGCCAAGCAGAGCGCGCTGGTCGCGTTCGTGCCGCGCGCGGTTCAGGCCGGCGCCGAGATCCGCGACCTCGCCATGGTCGGGCGCATCGAGGTGGACAGCAGCGGACGTGCCACCGGCGTCCACTATCTGCGCGAGGGGAAGTGGCGGTTCCAGCGCGCACGCAACGTGGTCGTAGCGGGCTATGCGATCGAAACGCCGCGCTTACTGCTGGCGTCGGCGACCGATCGTTACGCGGACGGCCTCGCCAACAGTTCCGGCCTGGTCGGCAAGAACCTGATGACGCAATCCAACCAAGCCGTTTTCGGGACGATGCAGCAGGAGGTGCGCTGGAACAAAGGACCGCCATCGCTGTCGCTGACCGAGCATTGGAACTACGAGGACCGCAAGGATTTCGCCGGCGGCTATTGCTGGATGGCGCAGGGTCCGCTGCCGGTCGAATGGGTGACGGTGCAGACCGGCTCGCGCGGCCTGTGGGGCCAGAAGCTCATCGACGAGATGGAGAAATACAACCACCAGGTCGGGCTCAAGATGGTGGGCGAGATGCTTCCGAACGAGCGCAACACCGTCACTCTCGACGACGAAGTCGACCAGTATGGGCTGCGCGTCGCTCGCGTCACCTACAGCTGGGGCGATAATGACAAGGCATTGATCCAGCACGCGCTCGGTCAGATGCAGACAAGCCTGGAGCTTATCGGTGCGACGAACATCTTCCGCCAGGAGAACGACACCAACCATCTCGGAGGAACCGCTCGCATGGGTGACGACCGTCGCACCAGCGTCGTCAATGCCGACTGCCGCAGCTGGGACATTCCCAATCTGTGGATCTGCGATGGCTCGGTCTTCCCGACCGTCGGTGGGGTCAATCCCTCGCTGACGATCACCGCGATCGCGATGCGGACGGTTGACCGCATCAAATACATGGCGAAACGTGGAGAGCTTTAGCTCTGGCCGTTCAGCGAGCGGAACGCGGGCCTGCTGATCCTCTGCGAACTGGCCGGGAAGCGATCCGGGTCGAACGGCCAAGCCGCCGCGTCCGTCTCCGCCTTGGCGAAGCAGTTCCACGTCTCGCGGCCGCATGTGATCGAGCTGCTGAGAGCCGCCGAAGCCGACGGGCTCGTCGCCCGGACAACCGGGGGCGCCTATGCCGCGACGCAGGCCCTGGTGACGAGCGTGCAGAGATGGAGCGCCGCGCTGCTGCTGTTCAACGCCGCCGTCGCCGAACGCGCGTTGGCTGATCTCCGGAACGAGGTGATGCGCTGACGAGGCAGACCTGCTTCGGTGTTGTTCGGAATCCTTGACCTTCGACTTGCCCTATTCGCTGCCGCTGCCAGCCGCCGCTCCCACGCAAGCGGCGGCTGGCCGGACAAAGTCAAACGGCTTGACCGTGCCCGGGCAAGGCTCGGTGATTTCGGCCCGGCGCTTCTGGCCGGCACGAGCTTTGGCCGTGTCCTGGGCAATAGCCAGCGGTCAGCTATCCGCGTCCCGTCTCAGGCCCGTGGCCTGCGGCGGGTCGGCTGAAGCTTGTCGAGCCATTCTCCGACGCGCACTGAACCCGACCGAGCCATACTGGCAGAAGCGGCTCCTCCTGAACCTGATGCTTGCCAATCAAGGCCTGTATTTCGGCGCAGCCATCCCGCTCGTGAGCGCGGTCATTGAGATTCAAGACCGGGGCGCCGTGTTCGGATCTGTCAGCGCTCGTGCCAGCTGGCGATCTGGCGGCGGTTGGACGTCTGACTTAGCGTCTTGGGCGGCGGGTGAAGG
>CAXTVZ010000129.1:7601-9350 GCA_964247685.1 uncultured Acetobacteraceae bacterium | reverse complement strand
GCGGATCGGCACGCCGTGCTCGGCCGCATCGCGCACCACCTGTGCGGGCGCGTAGAACCCCATCGGCTGCGCGTTGAGCAGTGCTGCACAGAACACGTCCGGATGGTGGCACTTCATCCAGGAGCTCGCATACGCGATCAGCGCGAACGATGCCGCGTGGCTCTCGGGAAAGCCGTAGGAACCGAAGCCTTCGATCTGCTTGAACGTGCGTTCGGCGAAATCGCGCGTGTAGCCGCGGGCGGCCATTCCGTTGATCATCTTGTCATGGAACTTGTGCACGCCACCGGTCATCTTGAACGTCGCCATGGAACGGCGGAGCTCGTCCGCTTCTCCCGGTGTGAAACCAGCGCAGATGATCGCGACCTGCATCGCCTGCTCCTGGAACAGCGGCACGCCGAGCGTCTTTTTCAGAACACTCTTCAACGCCTCGGTCGGATATTCGGGTTCCTCGATCCGGTCGCGACGTCGCAGATAGGGATGCACCATGTCGCCCTGGATCGGACCGGGTCGCACGATCGCAACCTGGATCACCAGGTCGTAGAATTCTTTCGGCTTCAGGCGCGGCAGCATCGACATCTGCGCGCGGCTCTCGATCTGGAACGTGCCGAGCGTGTCGGCCCTCTGGATCATCTCGAAGGTCTTGGTGTCCTCCGCCGGGATGGTCGCGATCTTCAGCACTGGGCCCCGGTGCGCCGCGAGCAGTGCAAACGCGCGCCGCATGCAGCCGAGCATGCCGAGGCCCAGCAGATCGACCTTCATCCACCCCAGCGTGTCGATATCGTCCTTGTCCCAGACAATGACGTGCCGATCCTTCATCGCGGCCGGCTCCACCGGCACGAGGTCGGTGATCGGGTCGGTGGTGAGCACGAAGCCGCCCGGATGCGTGCCGAGCTGGCGCGGAAACCCGATCAGCTCGCGCGCCAGTGCGAGCGTGAGACGGAGGCGCCGGTCGTCAAGGTTGAGGTTCAGCGCGGCTGCGTGCTCCTCGTCGACGCCCTCCTCCGACCAGCCCCAGACCTGTGACGCGAGCGCCCCCGTCACGTCCTCGGTCAGACCCATGACCTTGCCCACGTCGCGCACCGCACCACGCGATCGGAACCGCATCACGGTGGCACAGAGCGACGCACGCGCGCGTCCGTAATGCTCGTAGACCCACTGGATCATTTCCTCGCGTCGCTCGTGCTCGAAATCGATGTCGATGTCGGGCGGCTCGCGTCGCTCGGCGGAGATGAAGCGCTCGAACAGCAATCCCGAACGCACCGGATCGATCGCAGTCACGCCGAGCACGTAGCAGACCACGGAGTTGGCGGCCGACCCGCGACCCTGGCACAGGATGCCACGCCGGTTGGCCTCGCGCACGATGGCATGGACGGTGAGGAAGTAGGGCGCGTATTCGAGGCGGCCGATCAAAGCGAGCTCGTGCCGGAGTTGTGCATTCACCGCGTCGGGTGCTCCCTCCGGATACCAGCGAGGAAGGTTTTCGCGGCACAGCCGTTCCAGCGCATCCTGCGGCGTCTCGTCCGGCCGCTCGCGTTCGTCCGGATACTGGTAGCGGAGCTCGTCGAGCGAGAAGCGCGCACGCGCGGCGAGCACCTCGGTCTCGGCCAGCGCCTCGGGATGTCGTTTGAACAGGCGCATCATTTCTTCCGGCGCCTGCAGATGCCGGTCGACCGAGCGCGCGCGCCGGAATCCCGCATCGTCGATCGTGCAGCCTTCGCGGATGCAGGTGACGACGTCCTGCAGGATGCG
>CAXTVZ010000129.1:0-7501 GCA_964247685.1 uncultured Acetobacteraceae bacterium | reverse complement strand
ATCAGAACAACCCATGGATGAACCAGCGCATGTCGCCGGTTTCGGGATCGATCCCGTCGCCGCGCCGGAACAGCCAGAACCGGCCCCCCGCGTCGTCCTCGACGCAGAAGTAATCCCGCAAGCCCCGCACCTCGCCGGGCGCGCGCCACCATTCGCCGGCGATCCGCTCCGGCCCGTCGGCGTGGCGCACGCGGTGGCGCACGCGCCGCCAGAAGAAGCTCGCCGGCGGATGGTCGGGCAGCAGCGCCATCACGGCGACCGGTTGCGGCGGGTCGATCAGCCGCACCGGCCGCGGCAGCCGTTCCGGCCAGGCGGTCTCGTCCGGCCGGGCGAGCGGCTCGATCCGCACCACCGACCGTTCCGGCACGTCGCTCTCCGCCGCCGCCTCGCGCCACACGCGGTCGAGGCCCAGCCGATTGGCCAGGCTGTCGACCAGGGGCCCCACGGTATCGAGCGCCGCCTCGTCGCCGCGGATCGCGGCGTTCAGCTCCTGCTGCGGCTCGAGCCCGTCCGCGCGCCGCACGCGCAGGAACATCGCCTCCACGCCGAGCCCCGGATCCACGGTCTCGAGCTTGGCCGTCAGCAGGCGCGCGAGCAGGTTCGGGTCGCGCACCGGGCGTGCGGTCGCCGCCCGCAGGAGTGCCCGCGCCCCGTCCACCCGCTCGAAGCCGAGCTCCAGCCGCCGCGCGCCCAGCGATGCGCGCTCCAGCTGGCGCGCCACGTCGTCGGCGAGCCGCACGATCACGGCGGTGAACGCGTCCGCCGTCAGCAGCGGCTCGACGAAGCCCAGGCGCGCCGCGACCGCGCGCTCGGGCGCTTCCGGTCCGATCGGCTCGAACACGCGGGCCGCCGCCTGGTCGAGCCGCAGGATCAGCGCCGCGCCGAAGCGCCGCCCCAGCTGCGCCCGCGGCAGGCGGGCCAGCGCGCCGATCGTGCCGAGCCCCAGCCGTCGCAGGTCGGCCGCGGTGTCCGCCTCGATCCTGAGCGCCTCGATCGGCAGCGGGGCGAGCGACGCCGCCTCGTCCCCCGGCACCACCACCACGGGCGCGCCCTGCGTCGCGAACCGCGCCACCGCGTGCGCACAGGCCGGCGTCGCCGCGATCGCCGCGCGCGCCGAAAACCCCAGGGCCGCCAGGTCGCGTCCGACGGTGTCCAGCAGCCGCCGCTCGCCGCCGAACAGATGCGCGCAGCCGGTGGCGTCGATCAGCACGCCGTCGGCGACCGGTGCGGTGTGCGGTGCGTAGCGCAGGCAGAGCCGCGCCAGCCGCCGCAGTGCTGCCGCCTCGCGCGCAGGTGCGGCCTCGCGCACCACCAGTCCCGGCACGCGCGCCTGCGCCTCGGCCAGCGGCAGCCCGGGCCGTAACCCCAGCGCCAGTGCGGCCGGCGCGGCGGAGGAAATCACCCGCCGGCGCCCGTCATGCCACGAGGTCACCAGGGGCCCAGGCGGCAGCGCCTCGCCGGAGGAGAGCTGCGTGCGGGAGAGGATCTCGGTCGGCAGATGCGGCAGGAAAAGCGAGACGACCCGTCTCATCGAAAGCCTCCACGATCCAGGAGGCGGGCGCCGCCCCACGCGCCCGCACGAGCTCGAGCCGCCACAGCGCGCGGCCCAGAGTGAGGGTGAAAGGGCCCGTGTCGATCGGATCGACCGGGCGGGAGGGCAGGGTGGCGATGCGCCAGCGGGTCAGCGCCGCGTTCGGTGCGTCGACCGGCGACACCGTGCCCGCCGGACAGGCCACATGCGGCCGCCGGATCGCGATCACCGGCATGCCCCCTTCCTCGGCCGCAAGCAGGAGACGCCGCGAGGCGGTGAGCCCCAGCCGGCCGCCCCATTCGAACACCACGCCCGCCAGGCCCGGCGTGCGCGCCGCCTCCTCGGCCACCGCGAGCGTGTCGCGCCCGGCCTCCACCATCAGCACCCGGTGGGCCGCGAGGCCGGTCGCCGCCAGCCCCGGCATGAACAGGTCGCGCCGCTCCACCACCCAGAGCACCGGCGCGCGGGTTCGCGGGCTGCGGGCGAACAGCGAGCCTGCCAGCAGAGCCGGCGTGGTGGCGGCCTGGAGGTCGCGCCCGCGCCCCGCGATCTCGTGCAGACCGGGCGCCAGACCCCCGTCGGGGAGGTGCGCGTCGATGGCGTCGATCCCGAAGCCGAGTGTCGTGCCGGCCTCCGTGCGAGGCTTGGCTCGCTTGCCGCGCTCCAACCGTGCGATCGTTGCGCGAAGCTCGTGGATTGCCTCGCTTGTTACTTGTACAGCGCCGTCCATCACACTGTTCCTGAACCTTTTTGGCTCTGGAGAACGTGCTCGTTCCTCAGTCGCCGTTGGAGGAACATATAGAGAACAAACAGAAGATGCGATACTCACGATTCGCGTACGACGCGTCCCGTGAGCCGCCCACCCGGGTCACGGTGCCGGCATGACCGGGCGCCTCTTGCACGCAAGACGATGTGAGCGTTCCCGACTGGCGACGGGCTGCTGACGCGCCGCCACAGCACGCTCTACGTCACGGCGGGAGCGCACCGAGATGCCTCCTCTGGCCAACGCATCTCGACGGGCATACCGGCACCGGCCGACCCTGCGTTCCAACATCGCACGCGTGATCGTGGGCCTCGTGCTCGCGATCCCGCTCGTGAGCCTCACCGCATCGCGAGTCGTGGGCGAACGCCTACGCGCCGCCGGCCTGCTGGGCATTCCCGAGGAAGACACCCCGCCGCCGGTTCTCGCCCGCGGCAACACGCTCACCGCCGAGCTCCGCGGAACGGGCGACGCCAGCCTCCACGACCTCTTCCGCGACCTAGCTCTCGTCCAGGCTCATCGCGCCATGCTCCCGCCAGCCGCGGCACCGGCCTGGCCAAGCTCGCCGTCGCACGCGACCTGGACGGCGCGCTGCGGACGCTCAGTCGCGGCGAACGCCTTGGCGGTGCAGGGGAGCGGCAACGGGCTCGACAGGCTGGCGGGACTTTCTCGCTGAGAGCTGGGGCTTTGCCCCAGACCCCACCAGGAGCCAGGGGCTCCTGGACCTGCCATCTGTTAGTAGGTTGAGACGAACAGGCTGCCTTCTTGCTCGGCGGCGGCGTTGTCTTCGAGATCCCGTAACGCCCAGGCTTGGACGAACGCTTTCGGCGGCAGGATGATCCATCCTTGCCGCTCATCGCCGACGGCCACGTAATCACCGGCCGCCACCGCGAGCGCCGTCAGCGCAGACACAAGCGCCATCCGGTCATCGTGGTTCTTCACCGCGTCCCAGGCCTGCACGCACGCGCGCCCTGGCAGGAGATGCCGCAGGAGACTCTCGAACGTTCCCGATCGCGCAAGATACGCGAAGAACACATCCGTCCGGTTCGCCCTGCGGTTCGGCACGCCTTCGGGATCATCCAGCATCACGCCCATGAAGCTGCTCGGAAACGCCTCGACGATCGCCTTTTCGTCAATGCGCTTGTCGTGACGAGCGATCGCCACGTCGCACTGCGCCCGAACGATCCTGGCGCACTCGTTCGCGGCCGCGTTCAGCTTCCGGCCGACCGGAGCGCTGGACTGCCCGGGCTTGCCGATCTTCGATCGCAGGCGGCGCGTCAGCAGACGCTCGGCCGCACGATATTCGCCGATCACCTCGAAGTCGGAGCGCAGCGGTCCATCGAAGGCCGCCGCCTCCAATCGGCCGGTCCCGGCCACCGCGCGCAGCACGCGATCCTGTTCTTCCGGCGTCGCGCGGAAGCGCTGCAGCGTCCAGGTGATCCTGCCTTCGTCCCAGTCGAGTCGGCAGACCGCGCTGCTGGCCGCGATGGTCGAGAAGCCCACATCGACGCCGAGAACCGAGCCGCTGCGGGGAAGCTCGACGCGAGCGTCGGTTCGTATCGCGACTGCGGGAAGCGACGAAGTATCAGGCCGCCGGTATCTGCGGGGAACCCGCGATAGGAACCGACGCATGCGGTCCGAGATGTCCAGGGTCACGTGACGTCGACCACGTCGGTCAACTCTTCTCCGTTCGCTTCTTCTGCGCGGCGCGCTGCGTGGCCGCCAGTTTCGGCCGATAGGAACTCTTCTTGGACTTGGGATCGTCCGGCGACTTGCCGTCCTCGCGGGTGCGCACCCACCGCCCTTTGTTCGCGGCACGTGTCTCGGCTGGTGTCGTCTTCTGCCGCGAGGTCTCGGGCCCGTAGCCTTCCTTCGGCTGCCCGGGTTCGCCCTCGTGGGCGATCTCCGGTGTCGAGCGGTTCTCGTAGTAGATCTTTTCCAGTTTGGTGGTCATCGCGCGATGTCCTCTCACCAGCACCGCGAACGCCCGAGCGCGCGATGGGTTGAGGCGTGCTCCGGGCCCAAAAACATGTGCAGGTTCAGGATCGCCGATCCTGGCGGGGTTTTGGGCGTCACGCCGGAGGCGTGCTTCGCACGATGCCCAACCTCCCTCAGCTCTCGAGCTCGATGTCCCAGTAGAGATAATCCCGCCAGCTCTCATGCAGGTGGTTCGGCGGATACGCCCGCCCATTGTCCTGCAGCTCCCACGTGGTCGGCTGCACCACCTTCTTGCGCGGGAACATGTGGCATTCCCGCGGGAGCTTCGATCCCTTCAGCAGGTTGCACGTCCCGCACGCGGTGACGACGTTTTCCCACGTTGTCCGCCCGCCCCGGCTGCGCGGGATGACATGGTCGAAGGTGAGCTCGTGCGTCGGCAGTCGCTCGCTGCAATACTGGCAGGAGAAATTGTCGCGCAGGAACACGTTGAACCGCGTGAAGGCCGGGCGGCGCGCGCTCGGGATGTAGTCCTTGAGCGCGATGACGCTCGGCAGCCGCATCGTGTACGACGGTGAGCGCACGCAAGTCTCGTATTCGCTCAGCACGCTGACCCGGTCGAGGAACACCGCCTTGACCGCGTCCTGCCAGGACCAGACCGACAATGGAAAATACGACAACGGACGGAAGTCCGCGTTGAGAACAAGAGCCGGAGAGTGCTGACTGCCATCTGGCAATGGCGCAATCCTTCAAGGGCCTCGCGTGAAAGGTTCCGCCTGAAGTGACGAAAGCATTCGCTCGCAGCCTACGACCTGGGTCTCCTTATGTCAGAGCCCCCACGCCCCGGCAAGGCAAGTCCCCGCCGCACCACGACTTGCGCGGCGACGTCATCGCCTTGTCACCGAACTTCGCTGCAAGCCATTGATGTGCCGTCCGATGCCGAACGCCCTGCCGCCGATCGTCACCCGTTTCGCACCATCGCCCACCGGCCCGCTGCATCTCGGCCATGCCCGGGCGGCGATCTTCGCGCATGATCTGGCAACACGACTCGGCGGTGTGTTCCTGCTGCGGATCGAGGACATCGACACCGCGCGAAGCCGACCCGAATGGGAGGCCGCCATCTTCGACGATGTCGCCTGGCTCGGCCTCGCGACCGACGGTTCCGCAAGGCGACAGTCCGCGCATACCGCGGCGTATCGCACGGCACTGGACGGCCTGCGCACGCGCGGCCTGGTCTATCCGTGCTTCTGCACGCGGGCCGCGATCGCCCGCGAGGTCGCGGCCAGCACCGCGGCCCCGCACGACCCCGACGGCGCCCCGCTCTATCCCGGCACCTGTCGCGCCCTGGACGCGGCCGAGCGCCACGCCCGCATCGCCCGTGGGGAGGCGCATGCGTGGCGGCTCGACATGGCGGCAGCGCTCGCCACCGTCCGATCCCCGCTTCACCGGCACGGGCTCGACGACCAGCCCACGTCCTGCCATCCCGAGCGCTTCGGCGACGTGGTGCTCGGCCGCCGCGACATGCCCGCCAGCTACCATCTCTGCGCCACCCATGACGATGCCGCCTGCGGCGTCACGCTGGTGACAAGGGGCGCCGATCTCGAGGCCGCCGCCGACCTGCACCGCCTGCTGCAGGCCCTGATGAGCTGGCCCGCGCCGCTCTACGCGTTCCACCCAGTCGTGACCGGTGCGGACGGGCGGCGGCTGAGCAAGCGTGATGGTGCGGTCTCGCTGCGGTCGCTCCGCGAGGCCGGCGCGTCGCCCGTCGACATCCGACGCGCGACCGGCGTCGACGATCTGCTGGACCGCGCCCTCGCGCGCCGAATCGAGCTATCATGACGCAACGCGGGCGGCGCTTTCGCGCTCAGGATGGGCCGAGCGGGGGAGTTGACGGTGATGGACGATGGGAAACGACCGGCGAGCCTCTTCCCCGTCCTCTTCCAGATCAACACCCGCACCACGCTGACCCGCCTCGCGGCCACGATCGGCCGCCCGGCAACCCTCGACGATCTTGACGAGGCCGCCCTCGACCGCCTCCTGCCGCCGGCGATCCAATGGGTGTGGTTCCTCGGCGTCTGGAGCACGGGCGAGGCGGGCCGTGCCGTCTCGCGCGCCGACCCCGCGATCCGGCGTGCCTGCGAGGACACGCTCGCCGACCTTCGCGAGGACGACATCGCCGGCAGCTGCTTCGCCATCACCGCCTACCATGTCCCCGAGGCGTTCGGCGGCGACGCCGCACTCGCCCGCCTGCGCGCGCGCCTCGCCGCGCGCGGCCTGCGCCTGATGCTCGACTTCGTGCCCAACCACACCGCCCCCGACCACCCCTGGGTGACCACCGAGCCCGACCTCTATGTCTGCGCCGACGAGGCCGCCCTCGAGGCCGACCCGGCCAACTGGCGCGCCGTCGAGACCGCGCAGGGCAGGCGGGTGATCGCGCTCGGCCGCGACCCCTATTTCGCCGGCTGGCCCGACACGCTCCAGCTCGACTACGCCCATCCCGAGACGCAGGCGCGGATGACGGCCGAGCTCGCCCGCATTGCCGGGCGCTGCGACGGCGTGCGCGCCGACATGGCGATGCTGGTGCTGCCCGAGGTGATCCGCCGCACCTGGCGTCGCGAGGCCGCCGAGTTCTGGCCCGACGCGATCGCCGCCAGCAGGCGTGTCAACGAGGGCTTCGAGCTGATCGCCGAGGTCTATTGGGGGCTGGAGACGGCGCTGCTCGAGCGCGGCTTCGACTTCACCTACGACAAGGCGTTCTACGACGCGCTCGTCGCCAACGGCGCCGGCCTGGTCCGCCAGCGCCTCGCCGAACCGGTCAGCCTGCAGAACCACATGGTCCGCTTCATCGAGAACCACGACGAGCGCCGCGCGGCCGCCGTGTTCGGCTGGCCGCGCGAGCGGGCCGCCGCCGCGATCACGCTGCTCGCCCCGGGCCTGCGCCTGATCCACCAGGGCCAGATCGAGGGCGCGCGGATCACCGTCTCGATCCATCTCGCGCGCGCGCCCGACGAGCCGGTCGATCCGGACATCCACGCCTTCTACGGCGCCCTGCTCGACCTCGTGATGCAGCGGCGATCGTTGCGCTTCGGGCATTTCACCCCGCTCGAGCCCGAATCGGCCTGGCCGGGCAACGGCAGCCACAGCCGGTTCGTGGCCTTCCTGTGGTGCGAGGACACCGGGGCCGACGCGACGCCCGACCTGCTGGTGGTGGTCAATGACAGCCCCGATCGCGGCCAGTGCCGCATCCATCTGGACCGGCTCCAGGGCGAGTGGCG
>CAXTVZ010000128.1:0-9366 GCA_964247685.1 uncultured Acetobacteraceae bacterium | reverse complement strand
GATGCCGCGCATGGACGGGATGGAGCTGCTGCAGCGCCTGCGCGCCCGCTCGCAGCTGCCGGTGATCTTCCTCACCAGCAAGGACGAGGAGGTGGACCAGCTGATGGGCCTCCGCCTGGGTGCCGACGACTACATCACCAAGCCGTTCAGCCAGCGCCTGCTGCTCGAGCGCATCCGCGCGCTGCTCCGCCGCAACGACGCGAGCCGGGCCGAGGCCGCCGGCACCGCGCCTGCCCGCATCGTGCGCGGCGAGCTCGTGCTCGACGAGACGCGCCACCAGTGCCTGTGGCGCGGCCACGACATCCAGCTCACGGTCACCGAATTCCTGCTGGTCAAGACGCTCGCCCTTCGTCCCGGCATGGTGAAGTCGCGCGACCAGCTGATCGATGCCGCTTATGGCGAGAACATCTATGTCGACGACAGAACGATCGACAGTCATGTCAAGCGAGTCCGCAAGAAGTTCCGCACGGTTGACGACGACTTCAACCAGATCGAAACGCTCTACGGCATCGGCTACCGCTACAAGGACTGAGCGGGGGACAGCCGAACCCGCACAGCCCGACGCGCTCGACGGGTTCCACCCACGCTTCGTCTCGCCGTTCCTCCGCCGTGTTCTCCTCGTCAACGCGTTGCCGCTGGCGCTGCTGGTGGCGGCCCTTCTCTATCTCGACCAGTACCAGAACGGGCTTCTGCTGGGCGAGGTCGCCTCGCTGCGCGAGCAGGCCAAAATCTACGCGGGCGCGCTGGGCGAATCCGCCGTGCGCGTCCCGGATTTCCGTCACCTGCGCAACCCCAACCCCGTGCTGGTCGCCGACCTCGCCCGCCCGCTGCTGCGCCGCCTGACCGAGCCCACACCCTATTCCGTCGCGCGCCTCTACGGGCCGGACGGCCGCGTCGTCGCCGACAGCAACCCCGCGAGTCCGAACGGCGAGCCGCCGCTGCCGCCGCCTTCGCCGCGGCGGCACGTGACCGACGGGCCGATCCGGCTGCTCGGCCTGTTCTACGACCGTCTCCTGGCGCTGCTGCCCGCGGGCGAGGACGGGATCGCGGTAACCCCGGTGCGTCCGCCGCCGAGCACGCCCACCCGCCACGGACCGCCGCCCCGCCCTTCGAACGACGTGCGCGAGCAGGTGCAGATCGGCGGCGGCGACGATTTTCGCGAGATCCCACCTTATATCCGGCGCACGCGCGACAACCGGCTGCTGGTGACGGTGGCCGAGCCCGTGCAGCATGACGGGCGAACGGTGGGCATCATCCTGCTGACGCGGTCGGCCAACGAGGTGGACCACTCGCTCGACGCGGTGCGGCGCTCGATCCTCGACCTGTTCCTGCTGGCGCTGCTGCTCACCGTGCTGCTGTCCATCTATCTGACGGGCACGGTCGCGCGTCCCATCCTGTCGCTCGCGCGCGCGGCGCGCACGATGCGCGAGGGTCGCGGCCGCACGGGAGCGGTGCCCGCGAACCTGCGGCGCCGCACCGACGAGATCGGCGCGCTCGCGGTCGCACTCGACGACAGTGCGCGCGCGCTCTGGGCGCGGATGGACGCGATCGAGCGGTTCGCGGCCGATGTGAGCCACGAGATCAAGAACCCGCTCTCGTCGATGTCGAGCGCCATCGAGACGCTCGGCCGGATCGAGAACCCGGCGCAGCGCGCCCGCCTGCTCGCGATCATCGGCGACGACGTCTCGCGCCTCGACCGGCTGATCTCCGACATCTCGACGGCGAGCCGGGTTGATGCCGAGCTCTCGCGCACGGAGACCGTGCGCGTGCCGATCCTGCCGATGATGCAGGCGCTGGTCGATATCCACGAGGCGACGCGCGATCGGTCGGCACCGGTGCTGCTGCTGGAGGCGCGTTCCGACCCCGCGATGCTTGTTGTGGCGGGCGTCGAGGACCGGATCGTGCAGGTGCTGCGCAACCTCCTCGGCAACGCGGTCTCGTTCTCGCCGCCCGAGGGGCGCATCCTGCTGGCCGCCGAGGCGCGCGACCGCGTGGTGGTGATCGTGGTTGCCGACGAGGGGCCTGGGATTCCGGAAGCCAAGCTCGAACATATTTTCGATCGTTTCTACTCCGAGCGGCCGGTGGGCGAGGAGTTCGGCCGGCATTCCGGGCTGGGCCTCTCGATCAGCCGGCAGATCGTGGACGCCCTCGGCGGCCGCATCTCGGCCGCCAACCGCGTCGACCGCGACGGGCATGTGCTGGGTGCGCGCTTCACCGTCGAGCTGCCCCGGGCCGGCGTTTGACGGCTCGGGTGGAGCGGGCGCCCCGTCTCGAAAGGGCGGTCGGCAGGCTCGATCTCACGGTGTCACCGGCCGGCGTCGGCCGCCTGCGCGAGGAGGGCTGCCTCAAGCTGCGATTCCCGAAACATGCGGGCGCCTTCGAGGCGGTGCTGATCAACACCGCGGGCGGGATCGCGGGTGGCGATCAGCTCGCGACCGCCATCACGCTGGAACCGGGAGCGGCCGCCGTCGCGACCAGCCAGGCCGCCGAGCGGGTCTATCGCGCGCGCGCGGAGGACGAGTCCGCGCGCTGGACCACCGACCTCGCTCTGAGCGCTGCGGCGCAGCTCGACTGGTTGCCGCAGGAGCTCATCCTGTTCGAGGGAGCGGCGCTGCGCCGGCGGCTCACGCTCCGCCTGGCGGAAAACGCGTGCTTCACCGGCGCCGAAATGGTGGTGCTCGGGCGGACCGCGAGCGGCGAGCGGATCACCCGGCTTCGTTTCGACGATCTCGTGCGCATCGAACGCAACGGCACGTTGCTGCTGCACGACGCGACGCGGCTCACCGACGAGGCGTTCCGCGCGCAGGCCTCGCTCGGCGGGATGGCCGGTTTCGCGACGTTGCTCCACGTGGCACCCGATGCCGAAGCCCGCATTCCGGCACTTCGTGAGGCATTGCCGCCGCGCGACGCGGGCGCGACATCGCCGGTGGCGGGCCTCATAGTGGCGCGCATTCTCGCGACCGACGGTGCGACGTTGCGGCGCCACGTGCTGCGGGCGCTGGACATCCTGCGCGATGGCCGACACCCTCCGCGTGTCTGGCAGTGCTGAGAGTGGAACGATGGAACCACAATGTGGGGCTCTGCCCCACGCCCCTGGACCCGTACCCACAGATGCAGGTCCAGGACTGCTTGTCCTGGCGGGGTTTGGGGCAGAGCCCCAATGAACCTGACCCCCCGCGAAAAGGACAAGCTCCTCATCTCGATGGCCGCGATCGTCGCCCGTCGCAGGCTCGAACGCGGCGTCAAGCTCAACCACCCCGAAGCGGTCGCCCTGATCACCGATCACGTCCTCGAAGGTGCCCGCGACGGCCGCACGGTCGCCGACCTGATGGAGGATGCGGCGCATGTGCTGACCCGCGCGCAGGTGATGGAGGGCATCGCCGAGATGATCCACGACGTGCAGGTCGAGGCGACCTTCCCCGACGGCACCAAGCTGGTGACCGTCCACAATCCGATCCGCACGTAAGGAACGCATACGCATGATCCCAGGCGAGATCATCCCCGCGCCCGGCGAGATCGAGGTGAACGCGGGTGCGGATCGCGTCGTGCTCGCGGTTGCCAACACCGGCGACCGGCCCGTCCAGGTCGGCAGCCACTACCATTTCGCCGAGACCAACCCTGCGCTTGATTTCGACCGCGCGGCCGCGCACGGGCGGCGGCTCGACATCCCGGCCGGCACGGCACTTCGCTTCGAGCCCGGGCAGAGTCGCGAAGTGGCGCTGATCCCGTTCGGCGGTGCGCGCGTCGCCATCGGGTTCCGCGGCGCCGTGATGGGCGCGCTCTGATGCCGAAACTCTCGCGCGGCGCCTACGCGGAACTCTACGGACCCACCACGGGCGACCGCATCCGGCTCGCCGACACCGCATTGCTGATCGAGGTGGAGCGCGATCACACGCGCTATGGCGAGGAGGCGACGTTCGGCGGCGGCAAGGGCATCCGCGACGGCATGGCGCAGAGCCAGGCTTCTCGTGCGGCCGGTGCCGTCGACACGGTGATCACCAACGCGGTGATCCTCGATCACTGGGGGATCGTGAAGGCCGATATCGGTCTGCGCGACGGCCGCATCGCCGCGATCGGCAAGGCGGGCAATCCCGACACGCAGGACGGCGTCGACATCGTGATCGGTCCGGGCACGGAGATCATCGCGGGCGAGCGCCGCATCGTGACCGCGGGCGGCATCGATGCGCATATCCACTTCATCTGTCCGCAGCAGGTGGACGAGGCGATCGCGTCGGGGGTGACCACGATGATCGGCGGGGGCACCGGCCCTGCCACCGGCACGTCGGCCACCACCTGCACGCCGGGTCCTTGGCACATCGCGCGCATGCTCGAGGCGGCCGAGGGGCTGCCCGTCAATCTCGCCTTTGCGGGCAAGGGAAATGCGTCGCGGCCGGAAGCGTTGATCGAGCAGATCCGCGCCGGTGCGTCGTGCCTCAAGCTGCACGAGGACTGGGGCACCACGCCGGCCGCGATCGATTGCTGCCTCACGGTCGCCGACCGATACGACGTGCAGGTGATGATCCACACCGACACGCTCAACGAGAGCGGCTTCGTCGAGGACACGATCGCGGCGATCGCCGGGCGCACGATCCACGCCTACCACACCGAGGGCGCGGGCGGCGGCCACGCGCCCGACATCATCAAGATTGCAGGCCTGCCCAACGTCATTCCGAGCTCGACCAACCCGACGCGCCCCTACACGCGCAACACGCTCGACGAGCATCTCGACATGCTCATGGTGTGTCATCACCTGAACCCGAACGCGGCCGAGGATGTCGCCTTCGCCGAGAGCCGCATCCGCAAGGAGACGATCGCCGCCGAGGATATTCTCCACGATCTGGGCGCGCTCTCGATCATCTCGTCCGACAGCCAGGCGATGGGGCGTGTGGGCGAGGTGATCACCCGCACCTGGCAGACGGCGCACAAGATGAAGACGCAGCGCGGCGCGTTGCCGGGCGACGGCGCGGCGGACAACGCGCGCGCGAAACGCTATGTCGCGAAATACACGATCAACCCCGCGGTCGCGCACGGCATCAGCCACGAGGTGGGCTCGATCGCGGTGGGCAAGCTCGCCGACCTCGTGGTGTGGAGCCCCGCCTTTTTCGGCGTGAAGCCCGATCTCGTGATCAAGGGGGGTGCCATCGCGCATGCGATGATGGGCGACCCGAACGCCTCGATCCCGACGCCGCAGCCGGTGCACGCGCGGCCGATGTTCGCCAGCTACGGCCGCGCGATCGGTGCCACGTGCGTCACGTTCGTCTCCGCGGAGTCGCTCGTGGCCGACGCGTTCGCGGGCCTCGGACTGCGTCGCCGCCTGCTGGCCGTTCGCAACACGCGCACGATCGGCAAGCGCGACATGGTGAACAACGACGCGACGCCGGTGATCGAGGTCGATCCCGAAACCTACGAGGTTCGCGCTGACGGCACGATCCTCACCTGCGCGCCTGCGACCGAGCTCCCCATGGCGCAGCGCTACTTCCTGTTCTGACGCTTCGGGATGTTCGATCGGCTGGTTCATTCCGACTGGAGCGTCCCGGCAGAAACGGTGGTCGGCCGTGGGCGAACGAGATGCGGCTGGATGGAAGGTTCGAGCGCCGTGTCTGGTCGGCCCTTCGGAGACCCTGCTCGAGACGCAATTCCGGGCGGCCGCGGAAGGACGCACGGTGCTCCTCGGCTTCGACTTCCCCATCGGAGTGCCCGTTGCCTACGGCGCTCGAACGGGATGTGCGAACTTCCCGCAATTCCTGGCCGCCCTGGAACAAGGCGTGTGGTCCCGTTTCTTCGATGTCGCTTCCCAACCCGCCGAGATCGGCATCGGGAGGCCCTTCTATCCGGCTCTGTCGAAGAAGGGCGTCTCCCGCAGCGAGCTGGTGGCAGGACTGGACATGCACGGCTTCGGCGACCTGCTGCGGACTTGCGAGCGCCGGACCGAACATCGGCAGGCGGCCTGCAGCCTGTTCTGGACGCTGGGAGGCAATCAGGTCGGAAAGGGCGCCGCAAGCGGATGGCGCGAGGTCATCCGACCTGCGATGCAGCGCGGCGCCCGGCTTTGGCCGTTCGACGGGCCACTCGAAGAGCTCGCCACGCATCCCGGCGTCGTTCTCGCCGAGACCTACCCGGCCGAAGCGTTCCGGATGGTCGGCGCGCCGTTCAGCCGAAGCCAGAGCAAACGGAGGCAGGCCGACCGGTGTGAGAAGAGTACGGCCATCCTCCAATGGGCTGCGCGTCACGCGGTCGACCTCACCGAGGAGGCATCAGCCGCGATCGAGGCGGGGTTCGGTGCGGCGTCGAGCGGCGAGGACCAGTTCGATGCGCTGCTGGGTCTTCTGAAGATGATCGAGATCGTGGACGGGCGGCGGCCCGCGCAGACGGAGCACGTCGACGCGACTTCGGTTTGGGAAGGATGGATACTGGGACGATGAGGGATCGGAGCGAGGGACCATGAACGCATCGTACCGACAGGCCTCGAGCCGATGCTGAGAGCAGCTTTCGTCTATTCTGCGGGCATGTGGGACATCTCGGCGGAAGCGGGCGCCGTGACGCTCGACTATGACGGCCGCCATCGCCGGCGGCTGAGCCTCGCGAGCGATGCGGGCGAGGCGTTCCTGCTCGACCTGCCCGAGGCGCGGCACCTGCGGGACGGCGACGGCCTCCTGCTGGAGGACGGTCGCGTCGTGCGGGTGGTGGCCAAGCCCGAGCCCGTGTCGGTGGTCACCGCCGCCGACCCGTTCCTGCTGCTTCGCTGCGCCTGGCATCTCGGCAACCGCCACCTGCCGGCCGCCCTGAGCGGTGGCCGCATCCTGATCCGGCCCGACCACGTCATCACCGCCATGCTGCGCGGACTCGGTGCGAACGTGCAGGACGCCGAGCTCCCCTTCGATCCCGAGCAGGGCGCCTATGCGGAGGCCTCGGCCGGGCACCACCACCACCATGAGCACTGACACGGCGCTTCTGCGCCTGCTCACCTGGTTCTCGCCCGCCTTCCCGACCGGCGCCTTCGCCCACAGCCACGGGATCGAGAGCGCGGTCGAGGACGGGCTGGTGACCGACGAGGCTGCGGCGCTCGCCTGGATCGCCACGGTGATCCGCGACGGCGCGCCCCGCTCGGACGCAATCCTGCTGCGCCACGCCCACGCGGCCCCGGACGCGACCGCACTCGCCGAACTCGCGCGCCTCGCTGAAGCCTGCGCTCCCACGCGCGAGATGCGCGAGGAATCGCGCTCGCAGGGCATCGCCTTCATCGCCGCCGCCCGCGCCTGGGGCGCGCCGCTCATCGATGCGGTGGCAGGCGCGGGGATCGCGGTCCCGCACCCTGTGGCCGCGGGCGCGCTCGCCCGCGCGCACGGGATCGATGTCGAGCTCGCGACTCTCGCCTTCGCGCACGGCTTCGCGGCCAGCCTCGTCTCGGCCGCGCTTCGCCTCGTGCCGCTCGGACAGACCGCCGCGCTGCGGATCCAGCACGCGCTCGAGCCCGCGATCGCGGCGACCGCCGCAGCCACGCGCGGCCTCGGCCTCGACGACCTCGGCACTTCCGCCCTGCGCGTCGATGTCGCATTCATGCGCCACGAGACCCAGCGCGTGAGGCTCTTCCGCACATGACCACCCACCACGAGGACGCGCGCCACCCGGCGCATCACGGCCCGCTCCGCGTCGGCATCGGCGGACCGGTCGGCACCGGCAAGACCGCGCTGATGGAGCGCCTCTGCCATCGTTTCCGCGACGAGCTCGATGTCGCCGCCATCACCAACGACATCTACACGCGGGAAGACGCCGAATTCCTCACCCGTGCCGGCGCGCTGGCCCCCGAGCGCATCCTCGGCATCGAGACCGGCGGCTGCCCGCACACCGCGATCCGCGAGGACGCCTCGATCAATCTCGCGGGCGTGGCGAAGCTCAACCGCGAGTTCCCGGGCCTCGACCTGATCCTGATCGAGAGCGGCGGCGACAACCTGGCGGCCACCTTCAGTCCCGATCTCGCCGACATCACCATCTACGTCATCGATGTTTCGGGCGGCGACAAGATCCCGCGCAAGGGCGGTCCCGGAATCACCCGCTCCGACCTGCTGGTGATCAACAAGATCGACCTCGCGCCCCATGTCGGCGCGAGCCTGGAGGTGATGGACCGTGACAGCCGTGCCATGCGCGGCGAGCGTCCGTTCGTGTTCTGCAACCTTAAGGCGGGGGTGGGCGTCGAAGAGGTGGCGTCGTTCATCCGGACGGCCGGCGGCCTCGCGGCCGTGGCGGCGCCATCAACGTAGCGTCCTCGCCGAGGGCGCCGGGAAGGACGTTCATGGACCAGGCCGACCTTCCGGGCGCGACTCAGGCAAAGGCGCAGGCGGCTCTCAGCGACGAGCGGATGCAGGTGCGGTCCTGGCCGCTCACCATCCTCACCACGCTCGCGGTGTTCTACACGCTCTACCTTGCCAGCGAGATCGTGCTGCCCTTCGTGCTGGCGCTCGTGCTGAACCTGCTGCTCGCACCCGCCATGCGTTTCATGACGTCTCGTCTCAAGCTCCCCAAACATCTGGCGGCGCTCGTGCTGATCCTGCTGCTATTCGGCTTCATCGGCATGATCGGACTCGCGATCTCCGTGCCGGCATCGGGCTGGATCGCGAAGGCGCCCGAAAGCCTGCCCGCGCTGCAGCACAAGCTCGCGTTCATCCACAAGCCGATGGCGGCCATCCAGAGCGGCTTCCAGCGGGTGCAGGCGATGATGAGTGGCGGCGGACATGTCGGGGGCGGCGGTGGGGGAGGCGGCGCCTCGCTCGCGGGCGTCGGCACCACCATCCTGAGCGGCACGAAATTCTTCCTGGGCGAGGTCTTCACCCTCGTGCTGGTGCTGTTCTTCCTGCTCGCTTCCGGCGACAGCCTGCTGCGCCGCTTCGTCGAGATCATGCCGACGCTGGCCGACAAGCGGCGCGCCGTGCAGATCGTCAGCGAGATCGAGCACAACGTGTCGCTCTATCTCGCCACCATCACGATCATGAACACGCTGGTGGGCCTGCTGAACATGGCGCAGGTCTGGCTGCTCGGCCTGCCCAACCCGCTGCTCTGGGGCGTGGTCGCCTTCATGCTGAACTACATCCCGATCCTCGGCCCGATGACCGGCATCGTCATCTTCTTCTTCGTCGGGCTGTTCACCTTCGATTCGGTGCTGCACGCGCTGATCCCTTCGGCGATCTATCTCGGGATCCATCTGCTCGAGGGCGAGACCATCACCCCGATGCTGCTAGCCAGGCGCTTCACGCTGAATCCGCTGCTGGTGATCGCCTCGTTGATGTTCTGGGACTGGTTGTGGGGGATTCCGGGGGCGTTCCTCAGCGTGCCGATGCTGGCGGTGTTCAAGATCATCTGTGATCATGTCGA
>CAXTVZ010000127.1:2488-9469 GCA_964247685.1 uncultured Acetobacteraceae bacterium | reverse complement strand
TCCAGCGCCCGCGCGTAAACCAGCTTCCGCGGCAGCCCGAGCGTCGCCGCCACCGCCGTCGCCGCATCCTTCAGGCTCATCGTCGCCTCCGCCGCGTCCAACGCGGCATCCAGCGCGTCATCCCCCGCTTCATCCCGCTCGCCCGGCCCCAGCAGCACCGTGATCTCCCCGCGCGGCGCCTCGGCGGTGAAGTGCGCCGCCAGCTCCGCGGGCGTCCCCCGTCGCACCTCCTCGAACCGCTTGGTGAGCTCGCGCGCCACCGCGGCATCCCGCGCGCCGAACGTCACGTCCAGGTCCTCCAGCATCTCCAGCAGCCGGTGCGGCGCCTCGTGCCAGATCGCGGTGGCCCGCAGCCCCGCCCGCTCGGCCGCGCGCAGCTCGGCGAACGCGGTGCGTCGCGCGGCCTGGCGCGGCGGCGGGAAGCCGAGGAACAGGAACGGATGCGGCGGCAGGCCGGACAGCGTGAGCGCCGTGACCGCCGCGTTCGCGCCGGGTGCCGCCGTCACCGCCACCCCCGCCGCGATCGCCGCGCGCACCAGCCGGTAGCCCGGGTCCGACAAGAGCGGCGTGCCGGCGTCCGAGACGAGCGCGATCCGCGCGCCCCCCGCCAGCCGCTCGAGCACGCCGGCAATCCGGCGCTCCTCGTTGTGCTCGTGCAGCGCCTCGGTGCGGGCGCGGATGCCGAGTGCCGCGAGCAGCCGGCCGGTGGTGCGGGTGTCCTCGCACAGCACCAGGTCGGCGTCCGCCAGCGTGGCGGCGGCGCGTCGCGTCACGTCCCCCAGGTTGCCGATCGGCGTGGAAACGATCACAAGACCCCCGATTTGAAGATTGGCGGTTTGGTTGCCGGCCTTCGTGGGGGAAGCGGGACATGCGTCGTCGGACATCGAAGCTCCTCTCGCCCGCGGTGCTCGGTCGTACCGCTCTTGTGGGAGCGGTGGTCGGCCTTTCCGGCTGCATGGGCAACCCGTTCGCCACCGCGCCCACGCCCGCGGCCGGGGGGGTGCCGCCCTCGTCCGACGCCGCCATCCCGCTCACGCCGCAGACCGGCGCGCCGCCCGCCATCGCGGCCCTGCTGCCGCTCACCGGCACCAACGCGGCGCTCGGGGCCTCCATGCTCGACGCGATCCGCCTCGCACTCGGGCCGGCCGCGTCCACGCTCGACGTCGCCGACACCGCGAGCACGCCCGCCGGTGCGACCCGCGCCGCCAACGCCGCACTCGCCCATCACGACGCGATCATCCTCGGCCCGCTCACCGCCGCCGAGACGCAGGCGGCCTCCGCGGTGGTGACGCCCACAGGAATCCCCATCCTCTCCTTCTCCAGCGACTCCACCGCGGCACGACCCGGCGTGTGGGTGCTCGGCCTGACGTTGACCCAGCAGGTGGAGCGCCTGGTCACCGCCGCCCAGGGCGAGAACCGGCAGCATTTCGCGGCCTTCCTGCCCGACAACGCCACCGGCAACGCGCTCGGGGCGGCACTCGCGCAGGCCGTGCCCGGCGCCGACATCCGCCACCACGGCGCCGACTTCGCCAGCATCAATGACGGGCTGAAATCGCTCGCCGCGTACGACGCGCGCGCCGGCGACCGCGACCGGCAGATCAAGGCCGACCGCCTGAGCACCGACCCCGCCATCAAGTCCCAGGCCGACGACCTCGCCAAGCAGCCCACCCCGCCGCCGCCTTTCGACGCGCTGCTGCTGGGCGACACCGGCACGCAGCTCGGCGAGGTGATCCAGACGCTCGGCCCCTACGACGTCCACACCAGCGACGTCCGCATCATGGGCCCGTATCTGTGGAGCAAGTTCGCCCGCAAGCTCGGCGGCATCGCCGGCGCCTGGTATGCCGGACCGGACCCGGCCGCACGCGAGGGCTTCGCCGCGAGTTTTTCCACGCGCTATCACGTCGCCCCGAACTCGCTCGACGACATCGCCTATGACAGCGCCGCCCTGGCCGCCGCACTCGCCGCCCATGGCGGCGACTTCTCCGTGGGCGCGCTGACCCGCCCCGACGGGTTCGCCGGCACCGACGGCGTGTTCGTGCTCGAGCCGGATGGCGGGGTGCGCCGCGCCTTCGCCGTGTTCCAGATCGACGCGGGCGGCGGCGCGCACATCGTCTCGCCGGCCCCCGCACGCCTGGCGCCCGCCGGCGGCGCCTGACCGGAAGCGGGCGTGCCGGAACGCGGCTTCGCCCGCGTCGCCGCCTGGGCGACGCTCCTGGCCGCTTCCCCCTCGGCGGTCGCCGCCTGCTTCACGCTGGCGGACGATGGCTCCTGGCTCGAATGGCTCGCCGTCTCGGTCGCGTCGTTCCTCGCCGCCGCGGTCGCGGTGCGCGCCTGGGAGGGCGACCTGGCCGTGCTCGCCGCCATCGCGCGGCGGGGCGCCTGGACCACCGCGGTCCCCGCCGTGGAGCGCCGGCTCGTGCTGCCGGGCATGCGGGAGGCCGCCGAGGAGATCGCGCGGCTGGCGGGCAAGCTCGTGGAGCGCGCCGCCCTGATCGAGAGCCTGCTCGGTGCCGAGGAGGCGATCGTCGAGCGCCTGCCCGATCCGCTCGTGCTCCTGGGGGCCGACCGCGGCATCCGCCGCGCCAACGAGGCGGCGCGCGCGGTGTTCGGCCGCGAGATCGCCGCGGTGCTGCGTCACCCGGCGCTGCGCACCGCGATCGAGGCCGCGCGCCCGGCGGCCCCGGTCCGCACCGACATCCACCTGGCGCTTCCCGTGGAGCGCGACCTCCACGCGACCGTGATCGCGCTCGCTCCCCCCCTGCCGGGAGGCGGCTCGACCCTGGTGGTGCTGTCGGACCGCACCCGCGAGCGCGCGATCGAGCAGACCCGGTCGGACTTCATCGCCAATGTCAGCCACGAGCTGCGCACCCCGCTCACCGGGCTGATCGGCTTCATCGACACGCTGCGGGGCCCCGCCGCCGACGACCCGCCCGCGCAGGCGCGCTTCCTCGGCATCATGTCCGAGCAGGCCGCAAGGATGAACCGGCTGATCGACGACCTCCTCCGCCTGTCGCGCATCGAGATCTCCGAGCACCAGCAGCCGGTGACCGCGATCGCGGTGGACGAGGTGCTCGAGCGGGTGGCGGCCGGCGTCGAGCCGCTGCTGCTGCCGCGCGCGCAGGCGCTGGAGCTGCACGTCGCCGCGGGCCTGCCGCCGGTCGCCGCCGACGAGGACCAGGTCGTGCAGGTGCTGGAGAACCTGCTCGACAACGCCTGCAAATACGGCCGCGAGCAGGGACGCTTCCGCCTCGCGGCCGAGCCGGCCCTGGGCGCGTCAGGGGTGCCGGGCGTGGCCCTGACCGTCGCCGATGACGGACCCGGGATCGCGCGCGTGCACCTGCCGCGGCTGACCGAGCGGTTCTACCGGGTCGATCCCGGACGCTCGCGCCGCGGCCCTACCGGCACCGGGCCCGGCGGCACCGGGCCCTCTGGCGCGGGCCCCTCTGGCACGGGATTGGGGCTCGCGATCGTCAAGCACATCGTCAACCGCCATCGCGGCACGCTGCGGATCGACAGCGAGCCGGGCGTGGGCACCAGCTTTCGCATCTGGCTTCCGGCGTTTCAGCCCTCGGCCACGGATCCCGGCCGCGCCCAGCTCTCGGTCGACGAGTCCGGCCCGAGATAGGCCTCGAGCACGGCACCCGGCTCGCCGTCCGCGCGGATCCGGCCCTGGTCGAGCCAGATCACCCGCGTGCACCAGTCGCGGATGACCGCCGGCAGATGCGACGTGATCACCAGGATCTCCGCCCCGCGCACCACGCTCTCGAGACGTGCGTGCGCCTTTTCCTGGAAGGTCGCGTCGCCCGCCATGAACCACTCGTCCATCAGCAGCACCTGCGGGCGGATCGCGGTGGCGAGCCCGAAGCCCAGCCGGATGACCATGCCCGACGAATAGAACCGCACCGGCAGCTCCATGAACTCGCCCAGCGCGGCGAAACGCTCCACATCGGCCGCGAGCTCGTCGATCCCGCGCTTGTCGAGCCCCGCATAGAGGCCGCGCAGCATGATGTTCTCGCGCCCGGTCAGGTGCATGTTCATGCCGAGATTGGTGTCGAGCAGCGCGTTCAGCGTGCCTTCCACCCGCACCCGGCCGCGCACGGGCTCGTAGATCCCGGCCAGCGCCCGCAGCAGGGTCGACTTGCCGGCCCCGTTCGCCCCCACCAGGCCCAGCCGGTCGCCGGTGCGCAGTTCGAACGAGATGTCGCGCAGCGCCTGCACCACGGTGCGGCTGCCGCTGTCGGAACCGAGCCGGTTCGAGGCCGCCGCCATCACCGTCTTCTTCAGGCTGCGCGCGCTGCCATGATAGAGCGGGAAATCGAGCGACAGGTTCTCGACCTGGAGCGTGGAGGCGGCGAGCGGCACGATCGCGCTGTCCATCGCCGCGCTACACCCAGAACGCCAGGCGGCCGCGGGCACGCGCGAACAAGGCCCACGAAACCACGCAGAGCACCGCGCTCCAGAAGATCGCGAGCAACCAGGTGTGCGCGGTCGGCACGATCCCCAGCAGCGGCTGGCGCACCACCTCCAGCATCGAGTTGAACGGGTTGAGCGTGACCCACCAGTGATGCCGGTTGCCGAGCTGGCTCGGCTTCCACACGATCGGCGTGATGTAGAACGCGATCTGCAGGATCGAGCCCACGATCGGCGGAATGTCGCGGAAGCGCGCGGAGAACGCGCCCAGCAGCATGCAGGTCGCCGCCCCGTCGATCAGCCAGAGCACGAAGCCCGGCAGGCACCAGGCGGCAGCGACCCCCGGCCAGGTGTCGAAGATCGCGAACACGCCCACCGGCACCACGACGTTGTGGGCGAGCCCGATCACGTTGCGCGCCAGCGTCCGCAGCACGTGCACGGTGAACGGCATCCGCGCCGAGCGGATCGCGCTGTCGGCCTGGGTGAAGGTGGAGCAGGAGTCGGTGGCGAGCTGACTGATGCCCGCACTCCACAGCACCAGCGAGAGGCCGAGGAAGGGAAGGTATTCGCGCAGATTGGTGTGGAACAGCGCGCCCCAGACCACGCCCAGCGCGCCCACCATCACCGCGGTCGACAGCGTCAGCCAGAACGGCCCCAGGATCGAGCCGCGATAGCGCAGCTTGATGTCGAGCCAGCCGAGCGTGAGTGCCAGCCGCCAGAGCTTCGCGCCGGCCACCACGTCGCGCCAGGCCGCACTCTGGCGCGACCACCCGCTGGCCGGCTCGAGCACCAGCACGTCGCGATGCTCGCCCTGCGCGCGCGCCACACCTTCAAGGGACCGCCCTTCAAAGGCGTGGTCCCTCGTGGAAGCGCCGGAGCGCGATGTCGGAAGGGTGTTCATGCGCGGTGCCTGAGGACGTCGTTCGAGCCTGGCGCCCGTGCGCCCGGTGCTAGCGGATAAGGCGGGGCCGCGCAAACCACACACGGGACCACCTCACGTCAGCGGCGCCTCTTCACACTCGGGAATGCTTTCTGTTGCAGGATGTAGCCAGCCTACTGTAGGCACTTAGTCGAAGTTCCTCATCGCTCTCATGAGCGGCGGGGAGGCTAGGCGCCATGCTCGGGGGGGCAGATGACGCAGGACTCCATCGCGGTGCGAATAGCGCACCGGCGGGATCGTTTGCCGTGGCGACGCCTGATCGGTGCCGCCGGTGTTCTGTCCGGGCTCGCCGCCTGTGCCGGACCCGGGCCGCAGATCCCGGCGACCGAGGAAGCCGCGCAGTATCGCGAGCACGCCCGCAACTACTACCAGCCGCCGGGTCCCGCCTGGGATCCCTGGGGTCCGTACGTCACCGAGGCCGCGCAACGCTTCGACGTGCCGGAGCCTTGGATCCGTGCGGTCATGCACCAGGAATCGGGCGGCCAGGAGTTCGCCGTCTCCGCGCCGGGTGCGATGGGCCTGATGCAGGTGATGCCGTTCACCTACGACCTCATGCGCGAGCAGTACAATCTCGGCGAGGACGCCTACGACCCCCACAACAATATCCTCGCGGGCGTGGCCTACATCCGGCAGATGTACGACATCTACGGCTCGCCGGGCTTCCTCGCCGCCTACAATGCAGGCCCGGGCCGGCTCGACGATTTCCTCACCCGCAACCGTCCGCTGCCCGCCGAGACCCGCCACTACGTGGCCATGATCGGTCCCCATCTCGCCTTCGACAGCCCGCGCAACCGATCGCAGGCCGACATGATGGCGATGAACCATGCGAGCGCCGACTACCGCATGGCCCGCAACCAGCGCGCGCCGAACGACCCGGCCCTGACCCACTCGGTGGAGCTCGCCTGGGCTCGCCGCGGCGGCAGCACGGGCGCGGAAGAGAACGAGGAGGTGGCCGAAGCCGCCCCGCCGGTTACGCATACCGGTGCGGCCGCCAACTCGGTGCGCAACGCCTGGGCGCAGCGCGGCGTCGTGGCCGCCCCCGTGCAGGTGGCCGAATCCTTCACCCCGGCGCCGACGCCTGCGCAGGTGGCACCCCGTCCCGTCGAGATCGTCGCCCCCGCCACCCAGCCGGCGATGCAGCTGGCCGAGGCGCGCCTGGTCTCGCGGCCGAGCGCCGAGCTGGCCGACAGCGTGGCCGAAGCGCCCGACACGATTCCCGCCCGCGCCGGCCGCCCTGTTCGCTTTCGCCTGGTCAACTCGGCGATGGCCGAGACCATGTCCTGGCGCAGCCCCGGCGCCCGCGGCGCCACCACCACCGGCAACTGGTCGATCCAGGTCGGCGCGTTCGGCTCGGCGGGTGCCGCGAACGAAGCGGCCGGCTCGGCCCGCGCGCATGCGGGCCCTCTGCTCAACCACGCGCATGCCGAGATCGCGAGCGTCCACGAACGCCACGGCAAGCTGTTCCGCGCCCGCCTCACCGGCCTGTCGCGGGCGGCCGCCGAGCAGGCCTGCGAGCACATGCGGCGCGGTGCCTGCATCGTGGTCTCGCCCGACGGAGACACCTGACCGCCGCGTTCACCCATGGCCTCGGGTGAGCGCCCGAGCCGGACGGCGATCGAACGCCCGAGCCG
>CAXTVZ010000127.1:0-2388 GCA_964247685.1 uncultured Acetobacteraceae bacterium | reverse complement strand
ACGGCGATCGAACGCCCGAGCCGGACGGCGAGCGAGCGAAACGCGGGCATCGACCTCGTCCGCGGCGTCGCGATCCTCGCCGTGCTCCTGCTCCATTTCGGTCTGACCTACCGCTTCTGGCACGTCGTCCCGGCGCTCACCCCGGTGCGCTGGGGCAATTTCGGCGTCACCATGTTCTTCGTGGTGTCCGGCTACCTGATCGCCGGCAACGAGATCCGCCGGGTCGGTCGCCTCGGCGCGATTCGCCTCCGCCCGTTCTACCGCCGGCGCGCGGCCCGCATCCTGCCGCTCCTGCTGCTGGCCCTCGCGATCATCGTGCCGCTGGGCGCTCTCGGCGTGCCCGCCTTCGCGAGCGACGCGCCGCATCCGCTGCTCTCGCTCGCCGGCAGCACCGCGACCGTGCTCACCTTCACCCACAACCTGTTCATGCAGCGGCACGGCTACACGAATTACGGCCTCGACGTGTACTGGTCGCTCTCGGTCGAAGAGGTGTTCTACGCCGGCTTCCCGCTCCTCTGCCTGCTCCTCAGGCGCGACCGCGCGATCGCCGCCGCCTGCCTCGCGGCCGCCATCGCGGCCCCGCTCGTGCGCCACGCATCACCCGACGACGAGACGGTGTTCCTCTGCGGCGACCTCGCCTGCTTCGACGCAATCGCGATCGGCGTGCTCGCGGCGCTGGCCCGCTCGCACCTCCCCTCGCTCCGCCGCTTCCGCCACGCGCTCGTGCTCGCCGGTGCCATGGTGATCGCCGCCACCTGGCCCGGCGGCTTCGAAGGCGCCTCGCGCGTGATGTGGAGCTTCTCCGCCGTGGCACTCGGCACCGCCGCCATCCTGCTCGGCTGCCACGGCCCAGTACCTCGCCTGGCCGCACCGCTCGGCTGGATGGGGCGGCACAGCTACGAGCTCTACCTGTTCCACATCATCGTGCTCGCCGCGATGCGCGACCTCCTGCCGGCGGCCGCGATGCCGGCAGCCCTCATCCCGCTATGGCTCGCGCTGTTCCTCGGCCTCTCCACGGTCGCCGCCAGGGCGGCCGCACGCCTCGGCGCGCGCGCTGAGCGCCGTCTTCGGGGACGCGCCCCGGCGGCCGTCCCCGCCTGATCGTCAACACCGCTGCGTGTGCACTGAAACCACCCGGTTCCGTTTCCCTTGTCCGGACACTCGCCCTCGAAGATCGGAATGGATCCATGAAAGCACTCTGCTGGCACGGCACGAACGACATCCGCTGCGACAGCGTGCCCGACCCCACGATCGAAGACCCGCGCGACGTCATCCTCAAGGTCACGGCCTGCGCGATCTGCGGCTCCGACCTTCACCTCATGGACGGCTTGATGCCCACCATGAAGTCGGGCGACGTGCTCGGCCACGAGTTCATGGGCGAGGTGGTCGAGGTCGGCCGGGGCTTCACCAAGTTCAAGAAGGGCGACAAGGTCGTCGTGCCCTTCAACATCAACTGCGGCGAGTGCCGGCAGTGCAAGCTCGGCAACTACTCCGCCTGCCAGCGCTCGAACCGCAACGCCGCCATGGCCGCCGCCCAGTTCGGCTACACCACCGCCGGCCTGTTCGGCTACTCGCACATGACCGGCGGCTACTGGGGCGGCCAGGCGGAATACGTCCGCGTTCCCATGGCCGATTTCGCGCCGATGCTGGTGCCCGAGGGCATGACCGACGACCAGGCCCTGTTCCTGTCCGACATCCTCCCCACCGGCTGGCAGGGCGCCGAGCAGGCCGGCATCAAGGGCGGCGAGATCGTGGCGATCTGGGGCGCCGGCCCGGTCGGCTATTTCGCCATCCAGTCGGCGAAGGTGCTGGGTGCGGCGCGCATCGTGGTGATCGAGACGGTGCCCGAGCGCATCGCGCTCGCCCGCAAGGCGGGGGCGACCGACATCATCGACTTCGCGCAGGACGACGTGCTCGAGCGGATCAAGGAGATCAGCAACGGCGAGGGCGCCGACGTGGCGATCGACTGCGTCGGCATGGAGGCGAGCGGTGGCCACGGGCTGACCGGCCTGCTCGACAAGGCCAAGAGCGTGGTGGCCCCGTCCGAGCGGATCAGCGCGCTCGAGCAGGCGATCCTGGCCACACGGCCCGGCGGCGTCGTGTCCGTCCCGGGCGTCTATGGCGGCCCGATCACGGTGAACATGGGCGCGATCGTGCAGAAGAGCCTGACGCTGGTCAGCGGACAGACCAGCGTGAAGCGCTACCTCGAGCCGCTGACCAAGCTGATCCAGGAAGGCAGGATCGACACCACCTCGGTGATCTCGCACACGAGCACGAGCCTCGAGGAAGGACCGGACCTCTACAAGCTGTTCAAGGAGAAGAAGGACCACTGCACGAAGGTCGTGTTCCACCCGGCGGGCTGATCGTCAGGAAGCGGATGGTCGGTGG
>CAXTVZ010000126.1:1754-9474 GCA_964247685.1 uncultured Acetobacteraceae bacterium | reverse complement strand
GCCGACGTCCAGAGGAGCGCCGTCACGTGAGCGCCACGAAGAAGCAGATCTGCCTCGCCGTGCTGCTGCATGGCGGACGGTTTTCCTGGAAATACGGCGACGCGATCGCCGAGGGCGATCTCGACCTCGAGATGTACAAGTCGCTCGCACGCACCGCCGAGCGCGGCTGCCTCGATGTGATCTTCCTCGCGGACGGCTACTCGACGAAGGATGACGGGCTCCGCCCGGACGCCCTGCGCTCGATGAGCACGGTGGTGCATTTCGAGCCGCTCGGCCTGCTCGGCGTGCTGTCGACGGTCACCAGGCACATCGGCCTCGTCTGCACGGCGTCCACCACCTACAACCAGCCCTACGACCTCGCGCGCCGCATGGCGACGCTCGACCACATGAGCGGCGGCCGCGCCGGCTGGAACCTGATCACCTCGCAGATGCCGAGCGAGGCGCAGAATTTCGGCTACGACGCGCCGCTCTCCAACGACGACCGCTACGCCCGCGCCCGCGAGTTCCTCGAAGTGTCGCTCAAGCTGTGGGACAGCTGGGAGGACGACGCCTTCCCGCGCGACAAGCGCACCGGTTCCTATCTCGACCCCGCGAAGATGCACCGCGTCGACCACAAGGGCCGCTTCTTCCAGGTGCGCGGCCCGCTCAACATCTCGCGCATGCCGCAGGGTTACCCGCTGCTGTGCCAGGCGGGCGAGTCCGAGGCCGGCCGCGAGCTCGCCGCAGAGTATGCCGACATGATGTATGGCAAGGCCAACGACCTTGCCCACGGCCAGGCCTTCTATGGCCCGATGAAGGCGCGCATGGTGAAGTTCGGCCGCGCGCCGGACGCACTGAAGATCATGCCAGGCCTGTGCTGTGTCGTCGGCGAAACGCGCGAGGAGGCCTGGGCGAAGTTCGACCGCGTGCAGAACACCATCACAAGCACCGAGGCACGCGCCTTTGCGGTGCAGTTCATGGGTCCTCGATTCGATCTCGCGGGCGACCCGGACGCGCCGATCCCGGACGACGGCGAGCTCAACACGATCGCCGCCACGAAGCGGATCGGCCTCGCGCGCAACGGCGAGCGCTTGTCGCTGGTCGGGCTCGGACGCTGGATCGCCGCCTGCATGGGGCATCTGACGCTGGTCGGCACGGCGGCGGAAATCGTCGACACGATGGAGCGCTTCGTCGACGAGAGTGGCTCCGACGGGTTCGCGCTGATGCCGCACTACCTTCCAGGCGGCCTCGACGACTTCGTCCAGCACGTGGTCCCGGAGCTGCAGCGGCGCGGCCGGCTGCGCACCGCCTATCCGGAAGGCACGCTGCGCGACATCCTCGGTCTCCAGCGCCCACCCGGGCGTGGTCGCAGATCGCCGGCAATCCTCGCCACCCCAGCACCGCAGGTCCCGCTCCTCGACCTCGATCATGCGTCGCCGGCCGAGCTGCTGGCCGCACTGCAATCCTCCTCCTGCCTGTTCGTGACGGGATCCCGCGTGCCGGCGGCGCTCGCGCACGAGGTGAAGGCCGCGGCCGATGCGTTCTTCCAGCTCCCCGAAGTGCTGCGGCAGGCGGTGGCCTGGTCGGGTCGCGGTGCGTGGCAAGGCTGGCAGAGGTTGCGCGCCGAGGTCCCCGAGGCCGAGCTCGCCACCGCCGACCTGGTGGAGCGCTTCGAGCTCCGCCTCGCGCAACGCCGCGAGGCGGACGGTTCGGCCGACCCGGAGAACGCCGCCGACCTCGTGCGCTGGGGCGACAGTTTCGCGCTCTGGCCGGAGCAACCCGCGGCGTTTCGCGATGTCTGGATGCGCTATTATGCCGCGATGCACCGCCTCGCGGGCCAGCTCGTCGAGATGGCGGCCGCCGCACTCGGCATGGCGCCGCCGCCCGACATCCTGCGTGACTGGACCACGCGGCAATGGTCGAACCTGGTGGTGAACCACTATCCGCCGCTTCTCGCGACGCCGGCCTCGGGGCGGATGCGCAGCCGTCCGCACACAGATATCGGCGGCCTGACCATCCTGTGGACCGACGACCGGACGGGCGGCCTCGAGGCGCGGATCGGCGGCGATGGCAGCTGGGTGCCCGTGCACGTCCCGCCCGGCGCGCTCCTCGTCCAGGCGGGCGACCTGCTGCGACGCTGGACCGGCGGCCGCATCCCGGCAAACATCCATCGCGTGGTCAATCCGCCAGCGGGGAGTGACGCCGCACGCGAGGGACGCTTCTCCGTCGTCTATTTCCACCATCCCGACATGGAGACCGTTATCGGCGGCGAGGATGGTGCGCCGCTCGTCGCGGGCGAACATGTGCGCCGCCGCCAGCGGCTGGAGACCCCCGTCATTGCCTGACGGCCTGACGCGCCGTGCGCTGTTCGCGGGCTCGCTTGCGGCACCCTTCCTGTTGCGCGACGCGCGAGCCGCCGACCTCGGCAATCTTGCGCTCCGACTCTGCTGGATCGAGAATGCGCAATTCGCCGGTTCCTATTTCGCCGACCAGCGCGGCTACTACCGGCAGGCCGGCTTCTCCGCCGTGACGCTGCTGCCGGGCGGTCCGAGCGCGCCGCCCACCGAAATCGACCTCGCACAGGGCAAGTGCCTGCTCGGCATCTCGGCCGTCGACCTGACCGCGGCGGCGGTGGCCCAAGGTGCCGAGCTCCGGACGATCGGTGCGCTGTTCCAGAAAAGCGCGTTCTGCCTCGTCTCGCTCGCCAGGAGCCCGATCCCCGACCCAAAGGCGATGATCGGACGCCGGATCGGCGTGCAGGCCGGCAATGCGCTGATCTTCGAGACCTTCCTCAAGCTCAATGGCATCGATGCGTCACAAGTGACGATCGTTCCGGTCCAGTTCGACCCCACCCCGCTGGTGGCCGGGCAGGTCGACGGCTGGATCGGCTATATCGGCAACGAGCCGAACACACTGCGGGCCCGCGGCATCGCCGCCACGAATTTTCTCTTCGCCGACCACAACTACCCTCTCGTGATGGAGACCTATGTAGCGCGCAAGGACTCGATCGACACGGATCGCGCGCGCCTGAAGGCCGCCTTGCGGGCCGAGATCCGCGGCTGGCAGGACAATCTGCGCGACCCCGAGGCGGGCGCCGCACTGGCGGTGAACACCTACGGAAAGAATCTCGGACTCGACCTCGCGATCGAGACCATGCAATCGCGCACGGAAAACACGCTGATCGCCACTGCCGAGACGGCGCGCCACGGCCTGCTCCGGGTGAGCCCCGAGCTGATGGCGCGCAACATTGCGGTGCTCCGACAGCTCGGCAACGACGTGTCGGAGGAGCAGCTGTTCGACATGTCGCTGCTGGACGAGATCTATCGCGAGGAGCCGGCGCTGATCCACGCATGAGTCCGCTCGATGCCAGCACGGAAGTGACGGAAGCGTCGGGGATCGAGCTCGCCGGTCTCGCGCGCAGCTTCCGCATCGGACGGCGTCGCGTCGAGGCACTCGCCGGCGCCACCTTGCGAACGCGAGTGGGCTCGTTCACGTCCCTGCTCGGACCATCGGGTTGCGGCAAGTCCACCATCCTACGGATCCTTGCCGGCCTCGAACGCGCGGATGCCGGCACCGTCCGCGTGCACGGCGAAAGCCCGGCGGAGCTGGTCCGGCGGCATCACCTGGGCATTGCCTTCCAGGACAGCGCGCTGCTCGCCTGGCGGTCGGTCGAGGCCAACATCCGGCTGCCGCTCGAGGTCGCCGGGCTGCCTGCCGATCGCGTCGCGATCGCCGAACTCATCAAACTGGTCGGCCTGTCCGGCTTCGAACATGCGCGGCCGGCACAGCTCTCGGGCGGCATGCGCCAGCGCGTGTCGATCGCGCGCGCGCTGGTGGTGCAGCCGCGCGTGCTGCTGCTTGACGAACCGTTCGGCGCGCTCGACGACATGACGCGGCTTCGCCTCAACCTCGAGCTGCAGCGGATCTGGACCGAGCGTTCCGCCACCACGCTGATGGTGACGCACGGCATCGCGGAAGCGATCCTGCTCTCCGACCAGGTCGCGGTGATGAGCGCGCGACCGGGGCGCATCCGCGCGCTCGTGCCGGTCGACCTGCCCCGGCCGCGCACCGCCACCACCTTGCGCACGCCGGCGTTTCACGATCTCCAGGACCGTCTGGCGGCCCTGCTGTTCGACGAGGACGCATCCTTGTGAGGAAGTGGGGGGCAGCACCACTCGGCCTGATGGCGCTGCTGGCGCTCTGGTGGCTGGCATCGGGACCGCGTCACGACAGCGCCGTGCTGGTGCCCTCGCCCTGGGTGGTGACGGCCCGGCTCTGGCACGACGGCTGGGCGTTCTATGGGCCCAACGTCGTGGCGACGCTCGGCGAGGCGGCGTCCGGCTTCCTGTGGGGCAACGTCGCGGCGCTCGGGGTGGCGCTCGCGGTGCTGCTCGCCCCTCCGCTGCGGCTCGTGGCGGTGCAGCTCGCCACGGTCAGCTATTGCGTGCCCGTGATTGCGATCGGTCCGTTGCTGACGGTGGTGTTCAGCGGCCGGACACCCGCGGTGGCGCTCGCCGCATTGTCGGTCTTTTTCACCACACTCACCGGACTTCTCGTGGGGCTGCGCGCGGCCGAACCCGCCAGCCTCGATCTGATCGACGCCTGTGGCGGCAATGCGTGGGATCGTTTTCGCAAGGTGCAGCTCTTCGCGTCCTTGCCGGCACTGTTCGCGAGCCTCGGGATCGCGGCGCCGACCGCCCTTCTCGGTGCGATCCTCGGCGAGTGGCTCGGCAGCGTGCAGAGCGGACTGGGCCTCGTGCTCGTGAACGCCATGCAGACGATGGACGCCGCCCGCGTGTGGAGCGTCGTGCTGGTCTGTGGTGCAATGGCCGCGGGCGCCTACCTGGTCGTGGTGCTGGCCGGCCGCCTGGCGATGCCGTGGCGTGCGCCTACGTGACGGCACGACAATGGATGCCCGTGTTGGCGCCGGCTGGCGCAGCGGTCGCGTCGCTCGCGATCGTGCTGGTCGCCTGGATACTGTTCCTGCGCCTGTTCCACGTGAGCCCGCTGATGGCCAAGTCGCCGGTCGCCGTCGCCCACTATCTCGTCGGAGGGCACGCGGCCGCCGTCCATCGCGCCGGACTCCTCGGGGCACTTGCGACCACGCTCGGCCACACGGCCTGGGGCTTCGCACTCGGGCTTGCCGCGGGAATCGGTTGCGCGCTCCTGTTCGTGCTGATGCCGCCTCTGGAGCAGGGCTTGCTGCCGGCGGCGATGATCCTGCGCGCCGTGCCGCTGGTCGCGATGACCCCGCTGATCGTCATGCTGTTCGGCCGTGGCAGCCTCGCGGTCGCAGTGATCGGCGCGGTGGTGGTGTTCTTCCCGACTCTGGTCAACGTGACGCTGGGCCTGCGTGCCGCACCGCGAACGGCCACAGACCTGGTCCGCGCGTATGGCGGCGGTGCGGGCACCGTGTTGCGGAAGGTGAGCCTTCCCTTGGCGCTGCCGGCGCTGTTCGCCTCGATGCGCCTGTCCGCGCCCGCGGCACTGGTTGGCGCGCTGCTGGCCGAATGGCTCGCGACCGGTGATGGTCTGGGCAATCGCATGCAGCACGACATCTCGACGTTTCACTCGACCGACCTCTGGGCGGCGGTCGCTATCGCGACGCTGTGCTCGCTGGTGATGCACGGCATGATCGGGCTTCTGGAAGGGCTGGTGCTGCAGCGTTTCGCAATGCGATGAGAAAGGCCGGGTCTCTCCACAAGACCTAGGTTTATGGTCGCGATGCCCCGACAGAAGCGCACGAGCGCGTTCTCTATTAGAGAGACGAAGTGGTGGCTCTGGTCGAGCACGTGAGCCAGTCGTGGGTCCGGCCCTCCACAATGCGCTGGAGGCGCTGCTTGCCGAAGGCATAGGCCCGGCAGCGGGTCGATCGGATGTCGTCGCCCATCTCCGGCGAGGCCGTGCGCACGGCGTCACGCCGGGCGTTCGCCAGCACCCGGGCGCAGACCCGAAGCGCTCTGCCCTCAGCGCCGGATGGATCTCTCAGGGGAGAACCTGAGATGCCGACGAACGCCGAGCGGCGACGCCCACCGCTCCCTCACCCGAGGCGTCCTCATCCATCATGGCGGCGATTGCCTGAAGCGATCCGAGGACCCGTCTCCCCTGTCGAGGTCGCCCGAACGGAAGTCCGCCGGAAGGGGGCACCCGGGTCGATGCCGCAATATGCCATCTGCTTGTCTTCTCATCGACCCGCAGACGCGACCGCGGTCGGCCTCTTCGTCGCCTTGCTCTTCGATCCGGTCCTGGCGGATCTCGCCGGACGGGCGTCCGACTTTGCGTCAGTTGCCGTCATGTTCGTTCCGCTCTTCGCAAGGCCGACGTCGTCCTTGTCGGTCGTGCCGATGTTCGGTGGCCTCGGGCCCTTCATGATCGGGTGGTCCGAGAAGCGAGGTTCAGGCGTGCCATCGTCGTGTCGCAGCCAGTCGACCTTGGCCCGCAGGTAGGCGGTCATCGCATTCAGGTGCGCGGCTTTCTCCTCAAGTCTGCCAAGCTGCTCGCTCATGATCTCGGCGCTTCGTTCGCGGGTCATCTTTCCCGAACGGTGCTCTGCACCCAGAGCGGAGATTTCCTTGAGCGAGAATCCCAACGACTGTGCCATGCGGATGATCCGGGCGATCTCGACATGCGCGGCGGTGAAGACCTTATAGGGATGGCGACCGCCCTTGGTGCCGATCTCCGGCTCCAGCAGGCCAAGGCGCACGTAGAACCTGACCGAGTCGCTGCTCAGGCCCGTGATCCGCGCAAACTCCGAAATCAACATCTTTGACCCATTGACCATGGACTTAGCTCCAGGGTTATAGCCGTGGATGTGAGTCTCTGACGAGGATGAAAACGATGAAGACTGCGCTGGTCACAGGTGCCTCGTCTGGCATTGGCGAGGCCACCGTTCGGAGGCTCTTGCGCGACGGCTACAAGGTGTACGCCGCCGCTCGACGTGTTGATCGAATTGCGGCGCTGGAAGCGGGAGGCGCTACCGTGATCGCGCTGGATCTGACGGATGACGCCTCGATCGTCGCCTCCATCGAACGCATCGCCTCCGAGGCCGGCCGGCTGGACGTGCTGGTCAACAATGCGGGCTACGGCGCCTACGGCTCACTCGAGGATGTGCCGCTCGCTGAAGGGCGCAGGCAATTCGAGGTAAACGTGTTCGGCCTTGCGAGGCTCTGCCAACTTGCCCTGCCAATGATGCGGCAGCAGGGCGGCGGCAAAGTGGTCAACGTCACCTCGATCGGGGGCAAGCTCGGCGAGCCGTTCGGCAGCTGGTATCACGCGACCAAATTCGCCGTCGAAGGCATGAGCGATTGCATGCGGATGGAGCTGGCGCCTCACGGCATCGACGTGATCGTCATCGAGCCCGGCGCCATCCGAACCGAATGGGGCGGCATCGCCCGCGACAGCTTGGTGATGTCCTCCGGGAAGTCCCCCTATGGGTCGTGGGCAAGACGGCATGCCTGGTTGCTCGGGAACGCAGAAACATCGCGGTTGTCTTCGCCTCCCGCAATCGTGGCCAACACCATCGCCGCCGCCGTCATGGCTCGCCGTCCGCGGACGCGTTACGCGACCGGCGGAGGCGCACGATTCATCTTGTTCCTGAGGCGAGCGATGTCGGACCGGCTCTTCGACAGGTTCATGTGGTGGATTTCGCAGCGAGCTGGTGGATCAAAACAGGTGGCTGCTGGAATGGAGGCGTGAGGCAGGAGCTGCGATCCAGCCGACTGCGTCACTCCGCAACCTTCCG
>CAXTVZ010000126.1:0-1654 GCA_964247685.1 uncultured Acetobacteraceae bacterium | reverse complement strand
CATCGCGGCGCGTAGCCGCGCTAACTCATGCCAACGTCAAACCCGATAACCTTCCACAGACTTCGAGAAGCTGATCCTGCACGTCCGATCGTCGCGCGTGCGGGTGTGGCTCGGCGCGGCGCCGATGGTAGAAATAGCCGCCGGTCACTCTCGCGGCCGGCTCCTCGGATACGGCCAGCCACGCCTGCGTCACGGGGCCGAGCGCCAGGTCGTCGCTTGCACCTGGTCCCCCCATCCTGGTCGCGACCCAGCCCGGCTCGACCGCATTTGACAGCACCTGCGGCCAGCGTCGTGCCAAACCGAACGCCAGCAGCACATCGTGCAGCTTGGTGTCGGAATACGCCTGAGTGCCATTCCATGGGCGACCGGCCCATTGCGGGTCGGCGAGATCGGGATTGCCGCTCCGGTTCAATCCGGAGCTCAGATACACGAGCCGATCGGGCCGGTGCATCGACGCCGTCAGCACGTAGGGGGCCAGCACGTTCACCGCCCAGAGCTGCGACAAGCCATCCTCCGTGACCACCCGGCGCGGTTCGCGGTAGCCGATGCCGACATTGTGGATCACAGCGTCGAAGCGGCCGTAAGCGTTGGCCTGGTCGGCCACGTCGCGCATCGCGGCGATGGTCGAAAGGTCGCCCACCAGGATTGCCGCCGCGTCCGGCAACGCCGCGCGCGCCGCGACCGCCCGTGCCTCGTTCCGCGCATGCAGCACGACGCTGTGTCCGCCGTCGGAAAGCAGCCGACCCGCCATCAGGCCCAGACCGTCGGACGAACCCGTGATCATGATGGTCGCCATTCTCAGCCTCCCTCGCCGCGGGCCAGCAACTGGCTCAGCACGGTCTCCAATGGCGTTTCACCTCGAAGCTGCAAGGTGCCGGGTTCGCCTTCGAAGCGGATCCAACCCTCGTTGAAGCCGTCGAGCATCCGCATCCGCGGAGCGGGGTTTGTCATGCCCTGTTCGCGGAAGATCCTCTCCCAGTTCTCTCGCGGCACTGTTCGCACCGCGACCGGATGACCGAGCGAGGACGCGATCGCAAGAGCGAGATCGTTGGGCGAGACCGGTGTTGGTCCCTGCAGTTCGACGACGCGGCGTCCCGACCACGACTCTCGCAGCAGACGGGCGGCAACGGCGGCGATGTCCCTCGTGGCGACCATGGGGATCGCACGGTCCGGTGGCTGCAGGAAGCTGTCGATCATCCCGTGTCGTGCCGCGGCGACGTCGGCGGCGGCGTTCTCCATGAACCAGGCGGCGCGCAGAAAGGTGATCGGCCGGTCGATCTTCGCCAGCGCCCGCTCCGCCAAGCCGAGCTGCGAGAGAAGGTTCGGCTCCGTCACCTGCGCGCCCACCGTCGACAGCATCACCACGCGCGTAGGCCCGCTGCGGCGGATCGCGGTCGTCACGGCCGCGACGATCGCTTCGATCTCTCGGAAATCCGGAGACGGATCAAAGAGCGGCGGGATCAGCAGGAACACGCCCTCGGCGCCGGCGAACGCGCGTGCCAGCGCCTCAGCATCCGTCATCCCGGCGACCGCGATCGCGCAGCCGCGCCGGGTCCAGCGCTCGGCCTTGCCGGGATCTCGCACCACGGCGCGGACGGCGCAGCCCTGTTCCAGCAACGTGTCGGCCAGGGCGCCTCCGACCTGTCCCGTGATG
>CAXTVZ010000125.1:0-9535 GCA_964247685.1 uncultured Acetobacteraceae bacterium | reverse complement strand
TGGCGATCGCGATCTCGCCCTCGCGCGACAGCAGCTCCACCGAGCCCATCTCGCGGAGATACATGCGGACCGGGTCGTCGGTGCGGCCGAGGCTTTCCTCGTCGACATTGCCGGCGGGCGTGCCCTCGCCGTCGGTCTCCTTCTCCTCGTCGCGCTCGGGCTTGGCGACCTCGCCTTCCTCGGACTCCTCGCCCTCGACGACCTGGACGCCCATCTCGGAGAACGTGGCCATGACGTCCTCGATCTGCTCGGACGACATCTGGTCGGGGGGCAGCACCGCGTTCAGCTCATCGAAGGTGATGTAGCCGCGCTCCTTGCCCTTCGCGATGAGGCGCTTGACGCCTGCGGAGGTGACGTCGAGGAGGGTCGCTTCGCCGTCCTGCTCGCCGGCAGCACCTTCCTGTCGTTCGGCCGTCTTGGTTGCCATGCGCCCCACCCTCTCCGTTTTTCACTGCGCCCGACGCTGCGACGCCGGGGGAAACAACTCGTTCAGAAACTGCTCAGACGTCCCCGGGCTCGAGCGCGCGGAGCTTGATCCGCGCCTCGCACAACGCGCTCACCCGGCGCGCGCACGCCGCGGACCAGTCTTTCGCTAACAAGTTCCGGGCCAGTTCGATCTCCTCGTTGAGCTTCTCGAACTGGATCATTCCGAAGTAATGCCACCAACCGGCCTCCGCTGCTGACGGCATCGCGTCGGGTCGGGCCGCCGCATCGAGCCGTCCGTGCCGCTCCGCCATCTGGAACGCACGCGCGACGTGACCGCCATGACCGGTTGCGGTCAGGTGGTTCATCACCCCGGCCGAGTCAAGCTTCTCGGGGAGATGCAGCATCGCCTCGCGCAGGGCGGCGAGCCAGTCGTCGAGGGCCACGCGGGACCAGGCCTCCTCGATGTCGTGCAGCAGGTCGGGGTGGTTGATCGCGATCACCGCGAGATGGGCGGCCTGCGCCTCGCGCGCGGCGGGATCGCTGAGCGTGGGGCGGATCTGGCGCACGCGTGCGGGTGCCGCACCCGGCGTGGGCGGGCGGCGCGTGCTCGCGAAATAACGGTCGAGCAGTGTGCGTCGGTATTCGGAGGCCATCGCGCGGTCGGCGATCAGCCCGGAAGCGGCGACCAGGCGGCCGCGGAAGGCGGCGCGCTGCTCGGGCGTGGCACCGGGACCGGGCGGGTCCAGCAGGTCGTAGAGCGCATCGGAGAGCGGGCGCGCGGCCGCGATCGCCTGGGCGAGCGCGTCGGCGCCGTGGCGGCGGAGCAGGGAGTCGGGGTCCTCGCCGGGAGCGAGCTCGGCGATCCGCAGCGTGCGCTCGGCGTTGAGCATCGGCAGCGCGCGCTCGGCGCCGCGCAGGGCCGCACGCCGCCCTGCGGCGTCGGCATCGAGGCAGAGAACCGGCGCGGGGTCGAGCCGCCAGGCGGCCTCGAGCTGCTCCTCGCCGAGCGCGGTCCCCAACGGCGCCACCGCCGGCAGGGCGGCCTCGGCGAGCGCGATCACGTCCATGTAGCCTTCGGCGATCACCAGCGGCTTGCGGTCGCCGTGCCGAAGGCCCGCGCCGGCCTCCCGCAGGCGTCTGTTCGCGAGATGCTGGCCGTAGAGCAGGCGGCGCTTGGAGAAGACCGGCGTCTCGGGACCGTTGAGGTATTTCGGTTGTCCATCGCCGAGGGTGCGGCCGCCGAAGCCGACCGCGCGGCCGCGCCGGTCGTGGATGGGGAAGATGAGGCGCGAGCGAAACATCTCCCCCCGTATGGCGCCGTCTTCACCCGCGGACAGCAGTCCGGCTTCGCGCTGGAGGTCGGGCGCGAAACCCTCGGCCGCGAGCGCCGGCCGGAGCCGGGTGCCGTCGCCCGACCAGCCGAGGCCGAACTCCGCGACCGCATCGGGGCCGACGCCGCGGGTCCGGAGATAGCTGCGCGCGGCGTTCGCGTCCGGCGCGTGGCCGAGCCAGGCCGCGAACAGCCGTCCCGCCGCCTCGAGCACGGCGTGGATGCGGTCGAGGCGGCTCGTCTGCTCGCGTTCCCCCTCGCTCTCGCGCGGCAGCTCGAGTCCGGCCTCGGCGGCGAGCTGGGCCACCGCGTCCGGGAACGCGGCACCCTCGGCCTGCATCAGGAAGCTCACCGCGTCGCCATGCGCGCCGCAGCCGAAGCAGTGAAAGCCGTCGTCGTAGATGTAGAAGCTCGGTGTCTTTTCGCCGTGGAACGGACAGCAGGCGCGCCATTGCCGGCCGGCACGCTCCAGCTTCACGCGCCGGCCGATCAGCGGCGCGAGCGGGGTGCGCGCGCGGATCTCGTCGAGGAAGGCGGGCGAGAACCTGGCCATTCAGCCGGCGAGTTTTTGCCGGACGACGGCGTTGGCCGCCCCCATGTCGAGCGCGGCGCCGTGCCTGGCCTTCAGCGCGGCCATGACGCGGCCCATGTCCTTGGGCGAGGTGGCCCCCGTCTCGGCGACCGCGCTCTCGACCGCGGCGGCGAGCGCGGCCGCGTCGAGGCCCGCGGGCAGGTAGGACTCGATCACCGCGATCTCCGCCGCTTCCTTGGCCGCGAGCTCGGGGCGATGGCCCTGGTTGTAGAGCTCGATCGAGTCGCGGCGCTGCTTGACCATGTTGCGGAGCAGGGGCGCCAGCTGGTCGTCGGCGAGGCGCTCGACACCGGACGGGCGCGCGGCGATGTCGGCGTCCTTCACGCGCGCATTGATCATCCGGATCGTGGAGACGCGGGGGGTGTCGCCGCCGCGCATTGCGGTCTTGAGGTCGTCGGAGAGGCGGTCGCGCAGGCTCATGGAAGAAAGTTCCGGATGCTTAGATGGCTGGGAAAAACTTTCCCGACAGCGTCAGCCTATGGTAACACGCCCGACATGGCGAGCGTCGACGACATCATCCAGCGCCTCGGAGGTGCGGCCGAGGCGGCCCAGCTGACCGGGGTCGGCCTCGAGGCCATCCGCAAGTGGCGCCAGTCCGGCATCGTCCCGCCCAAGCACTGGGCCACCATCGCCGCGCGCACGGGCCTATCCCTCGACGATTTCGGAGGCACCACCATGCCCGACGCCGCCACACCCCCCGACGACGTGCCCGAACCCGGTGACGTGCCTGAAGGCGCCACCGCCGCCCTCGTGCTGGCCGACGGCAGCGTGCTCTGGGGCGTGGGCTTCGGCGCCCACACCGAGGCGGGCGCGCCGGCCCTCGGCGAGGTGTGCTTCTCGACCGGGCTTACCGGCTACCAGGAGACGATCACCGACCCGTCCTTCGCGGGTCAGATCATCGCCTTCACCTTCCCGCATATCGGCAACACCGGCACCAACCACGACGACAACGAGGCGGACCGGGTCGCGGCCCGCGGCGTCGTGCTGCGCCACATGCCGACGGACCCGTCGAACTGGCGCGCGATCGACGCGCTGGGGCAGTTCCTCGCGAAATGGAACATCCCGGGCATTGCCGGGATCGACACGCGCGCGCTGACCATCCGCATCCGCGACGGCGGGTTCGTCACGGGGATCATCGCGCACCCGCGGGATGGCCGCTTCGATGTGGCGGCACTGCTCGAGCAGGCGCGCAGCTGGCCCGGGCTCGAGGGGATGGACCTCGCGCGCGAGGTGTGCTGCACGCAGAGCTACGGCTGGGACAGGCCGGTCTGGGGTGCGGTCGCGCCGGTCGAGGAGGCCACCCTCCCCCATGTCGTGGCCGTGGATTACGGCGCCAAGCGCAACATCCTGCGCTCGCTGGTCTCCGCGGGCTGCCGCGTCACCGTCGTGCCCGCGACCGCCACCGCCGCCGACATCCTGCGCCACGAGCCGGACGGGCTGTTTCTGTCGAACGGACCCGGCGACCCGGCCGCGACCGCGCCCTACGCGGTGCCGGCGATCCAGGGGGTGATGGCGGCGGGCGTGCCGGTGTTCGGGATCTGCCTGGGGCACCAGCTGCTGGCGCTGGCCCTGGGTGCGAAAACCTACAAGCTGCGTCAGGGACATCGGGGCGCGAACCAGCCGGTGAAGGAGCTGGCGACCGGGCGCGTCGAGATCACCTCGCAGAATCACGGCTTCGCGGTGGACGACAAGAGCCTGCCGGACGGCGTCGAGATCACGCATGTGAGCCTGTTCGACGGATCGAACGAGGGGATTGCCTGCGCGAGCAGGCGCGCATTCTCCGTGCAGTATCATCCGGAGGCGGCGCCGGGGCCTTCGGACTCCGCACATCTCTTCCGGCGGTTTGCCGCCATGATGAAAGCCTGAGCCAACATGCCGATCTCGCTCATCACCCGCACCGCGTCGGCCGCCATGTTCGCGTGGGCCGCCGTCGGGATCATCGGGACGGCCGCACCAGTCCCGGAACGCTTCTGGAGCCTCGGCGTGATCGCGATCCTGCTTCTCGTCGCGGCCGTCTTCTGCGGCCTGATGCCTGACATGTTGTCCGATGGGTCGCCCGACCATCGTCGGCGGCGGGCGCATCGCGACGGCGGTGCGCGTGCCGACCAGATGAGGTCGGCCTGACATGCCGAAACGGACCGATCTCAGCTCCATCCTGATCATCGGCGCAGGGCCGATCGTGATCGGCCAGGCCTGCGAGTTCGACTATTCCGGCGCGCAGGCCTGCAAGGCGCTGCGCGAGGAGGGCTACCGGGTCATCCTGGTCAATTCGAACCCGGCCACGATCATGACCGACCCGGGGCTGGCCGACGCGACCTATATCGAACCGATCACCCCCGAATACGTCGAGCGAGTCATCGCGCGCGAGCGCCCCGATGCGATCCTGCCCACCATGGGCGGCCAGACCGCACTCAACACCGCCATGCGGCTGCACGAGCAGGGGATTCTCGCGCGCTACGACTGCGAGCTGATCGGCGCGAAGGCCGAGGTGATCGACCGCGCCGAAGATCGCCTGAAGTTTCGCGACGCCATGGCCGCGATCGGCATCGAGAGCCCGCAGAGCCGCATTGCCCATACAATGGGCGAGGCGCGCGTGGCACTCGCCGCTATCGGCCTGCCCGCCGTGATCCGTCCCTCCTTCACGCTCGGCGGCACCGGCGGCGGCATCGCCTACAATCGCGAGGAGTTCGAGGCGATCGTCGCCTCCGGGCTCGACGCCTCGCCCACCACCGAGGTGCTGGTCGAGGAGAGCGTGCTCGGCTGGAAGGAATACGAGATGGAGGTCGTGCGCGATGCCGCCGACAACTGCATCATCGTCTGTTCCATCGAGAACGTCGATCCGATGGGGATCCATACGGGGGATTCCGTCACCGTCGCCCCCGCGCTGACGCTGACCGACAAGGAATATCAGGCGATGCGCGATGCCTCGATCGCGTGCCTGCGCGCGATCGGCGTCGACACCGGCGGATCGAACGTGCAGTTCGCGGTCAACCCTGCCGATGGCCGCATGACGATCATCGAGATGAACCCTCGCGTGTCGCGTTCGTCTGCGCTGGCGTCCAAGGCCACCGGCTTTCCGATCGCGCGCATCGCGGCCAAACTCGCGGTCGGCTACACGCTCGACGAGTTGCCGAACGAGATCACCGGCTCGACCCCGGCGAGCTTCGAGCCGGTGATCGACTACGTGGTGGTGAAAATTCCCCGCTTCACGTTCGAGAAGTTTCCGGGAACGCCGGCGACGCTCACCACCAGCATGAAGTCGGTGGGCGAGGCGATGGCGATCGGCCGCTCCTTCGCCGAGGCCCTGCAGAAGGGCCTGCGCTCGATGGAAACCGGATGGACCGGTCTCGATCCGGTCGAGCCGCCCGGCGACGGCACCGCCGACGCCTATCGCGCGGCCTTGTCGCAGCCGGTGCCCGATCGCCTGCTGATGGCGGCGCAGGCGTTGCGCGACGGCGTCTCGGTCGCCGACATCCACGAAGCCTGCCGCTACGATCCGTGGTTCCTGCGCGAGCTCGAGCGTGTGGTCGCGGCCGAGCAGCGCGTGCAGGCGCACGGGCTGCCGAACGACGCCGTCGGTCTGCGCGGCCTCAAGGCGCTCGGCTTTTCCGACGCGCAGCTCGCCAAGATGTCGGGCGCGGCCGAAACCGAGATTGCCGCTCGTCGCGCGCGGCTCGGCGTGACACCGGCCTACAAGCGGATCGATACCTGTGCCGCCGAGTTCGCCTCGCTCACGCCCTATCTCTACTCGACCTACGAAGGCGGGTTCGCGGCCCCCGTGTCCGAGGCCGCGCCGAGCACGCGGCGGAAAATCATCATCCTCGGCGGCGGTCCGAACCGCATCGGCCAGGGCATCGAATTCGACTATTGCTGCGTCCATGCCGCCTACGCGCTGCGCGAGGCCGGCTTCGAGACCATCATGGTCAACTGCAATCCGGAAACCGTCAGCACCGACTGGGACACGTCCGACCGGCTCTATTTCGAGCCGCTGACCGCCGAGGACGTGCTCGCGGTTGTCCGGCGCGAGCAGGAAGCGGGCGAACTGCTCGGCTGCATCGTGCAGTATGGTGGCCAGACGCCGCTCAAGCTGAGCGAGAAGCTGTCCGCCGCCGGCGTGCCGATCCTGGGCACGAGTGCGGACGCGATCGATCTCGCGGAGGATCGCGAACGCTTCGCCGTGCTGCTGCGCAAGCTCGGCCTGCGCCAGCCCGACAACGGCACCGCGCGCTCTGCCGCGGAAGCCGAGGCGATCGCCGAGCGCATCGGCTATCCCGTGATGATCCGCCCGAGCTACGTGCTCGGCGGGCGCGCGATGGAGATCGTGCGCGACCGCGGCGGCCTCGCCCGCTACATGCGCGAGGCCGTGCACGTGTCCGGCACGAGCCCGGTGCTGGTCGACCGCTATCTCAACGATGCGATCGAGGTGGATGTCGACTGCATCTCCGACGGCGAGCACGTCTATGTCGCGGGCGTGATGGAGCATATCGAGGAGGCGGGCGTGCACTCGGGCGATTCCGCGTGTGCGCTGCCGCCCTACACGCTGTCGCCCGCGACGGTCGCCGAGCTCCGCGCCGACACGGAGTCGCTCGCGCGGGCACTCGGCATCGTCGGGCTGATGAACGTGCAATACGCCGTCAAGGACGATCGCGCCTACGTGCTCGAGGTGAACCCGCGCGCGTCGCGCACGGTGCCGTTCGTGGCCAAGGCCACCGGCGTTCCGGTCGCCAAGATCGGTGCCCGCGTGATGGCGGGGGCCAGGCTCTCGGAGTTCGAGCTCGACGCGAGCGCGGTCGCACCGCACGTCGCCGTCAAGGAAGCCGTGTTTCCCTTCAACCGGTTTCCGAACGTCGACATCATCCTCGGACCGGAGATGCGTTCGACGGGCGAGGTGATGGGGCTTGCACCGTCCTTCGAGCGCGCGTTCGCCAAGGCGCAGGAGGGCGCCGGCGTGCGCCTGCCGCGCGAAGGCACCGCCTTCATCTCGGTGCGCACCGCCGACAAGGCGGCCGCCCTCCCGATCGCCCGGCGGCTCGCCGAGATGGGGTTCCGCATCCTGGCGACCCGGGGCACCGCGTCGATGCTCCGCGACGCCGGCATCGCCGCGGAGAGCGTCAACAAGGTTCTCGAAGGCCGCCCGCATTGCGTCGACGCGATCCGCTCGAACGACATCCAGCTCGTGATCAACACCGCCTCGGGCGCACAGTCGGTGGCGGACAGCTTCACCATCCGCCGCACCGCGCTGACCCACGGGGTGCCGCATTACACGACGATGGCGGGCGCGCGCGCGGCGACCGCCGCCATCGGCGCGATGCGCACCGGGACGCTTGAAGTTGCGCCGTTGCAGTCCTACTTTAGACGATCGTTCTAAGGGCAACCTGGCCGGACGCCTCGTTCCGCCGGGCGTTGTTGTATCCGGCCATGTTCAAGCCCAGAAGCGTTCAAGCGTAAGGACCGTCGTTGTGCAGAAATTCCCGATGACCGCCCCGGGCCTGCGGAAGCTCGAAGACGAGCTCCGCATGCTGAAATCGGAAGAGCGGCCGGCGATCATCCGGGCGATCGCGGAAGCGCGCAGCCACGGCGACCTGTCCGAGAACGCTGAATACCATGCTGCGCGCGAGCGCCAGTCCTTCGTCGAGGGCCGCATCATCGAGCTCGAGGAGATCGTCTCCGGCGTCGAGGTGATCGATCCGTCGACGCTGTCGGGCGACCAGGTGAAGTTCGGCGCGCAGGTGCGGCTGATCGACGAGGAAACCGACAAGGAAGCGACCTACCAGATCGTCGGCGCCTACGAGGCCGACATCAAGTCGGGACGCATCTCGGTGTCCTCGCCGCTCGCGAAATCGCTGATCGGCAAGAAGGCGGGCGACACGGTGTCGGTGCCCGCGCCCGGCGGCGATCGCAGCTACGAGATCCTCGCGATCTCCTACGCGTAAGGTGCATCGATGATCGGCCTCGCGGATGTGCGCGCTGCCGCTGCGCGCATCGAGGGCCGCGTGCTCCGCACGCCTGCGATCGAAAGCCGTGCGGTTTCCGCTGCCGCCGGCTGCGACGTGCTGCTCAAGCTCGACAATCTTCAGGCGGTGGGCTCGTTCAAGGAGCGTGGTGCGGCCAATCGCCTGGCGCTGCTGAGCGAGGCCGAGCGCGCGCGCGGCGTGGTCGCGATGTCGGCCGGCAACCACGCGCAAGGTGTCGCGCGCCACGCAAACCTGCTGGGCATCTCGGCCACCATCGTGATGCCGGTGACCACGCCAGCCGCCAAGATCACACGCACTCAGGCATGGGGTGCGGAGGTGGTGCTGCACGGAGAGACCCTGGCGGACGCCACCGCGCATGCGCTCGCACTTTCCGAATCCGCGGGCCGCGTCTTCATCCATCCTTACGACGACCCTGCGATCATGGCGGGCCAGGGGACGCTCGCCCTCGAACTGATCGAGGATGCGGGACCGTTCGACGTGCTGGTGGTACCGATCGGCGGCGGCGGCCTGATCGGCGGCTGCTCGGCCGTGTGCGCGGAGCTGGCGCCCGGTGCGATGGTCGTCGGCGTGCAGGTCGAGAGCCATGACAGCCTGCACGCGTTTCCCGGCGCCGAGACGGTGCCGCGCGGCGGCGCCACGATCGCCGAGGGCATCGCCGTGATGCGCGTCGGGCGGCACTGCCAGGAACTCATCCGCGCGCACGTGGACCATGTCCTGCGCGTACCCGAGCGCGTCGTCGAGGAAGCGATCGCGTTGCTGGCCGAGGGCGCCAAGCAGGTTGCGGAGGGTGCTGGTGCTGCCGCACTGGCCGGCGTGCTCGCGCATCGGGAGATGTTCCGCGGCAAGCGCGTGGCACTGCCCGTGTGTGGCGCGAACATCGACAGCCGCATCCTCGCCAACGTGCTGTTGCGCAACCTCCTGCGCGACGGGCGCATCCTGCGGCTGCTGATGGAAATCCCCGACCGGCCCGGCGTGCTTGCCGACATCGCGACGAAGATCGGCGACACCGGCGGCAACATCATCGAGGTCGTGCACCAGCGGCTGTTCGCGGCGCCGAGCGTGCAGGCCGCCGAGCTCGAGGTGATGGTCGAGGCGCGCGATCGGGCGCATGCGGATGCGATTACGGCGGCGCTGGCGAGCAGTTACGTGGTGCGGCGGGGGTAGAGAAGGCCAGGGGCGCTGCCCCTGGACCCCGCTGGGGCCTTGGCCCCA
>CAXTVZ010000124.1:0-9690 GCA_964247685.1 uncultured Acetobacteraceae bacterium | reverse complement strand
AGGGTTCCAAGGGACGACTGTCCCTTGGCGGGTCCAGGGCAGAGCCCTGGTCTTCGATACGTCGCGTGATCACAACGCGCGTTCGGGAATTCCCACGCGGAGCTCGACAGCTCTGGCGTGACGTTCGGTCCCGATCCGCTCTGCCGGCATGGGGCGGCCGATCTCGAAGCCCTGCAGCTCACGGCAACCGATCGCTTGCAGCATCTCGATCTGACCACGCGTCTCGACGCCTTCCGCGGTCACCGCGGTCCCCAGCCCGCGGCAGAGATGAATGACGCTGCCGATGATCGCGGTCGCTTCCGGTCGGTGGCCCAGATCCCTGACGAAGGAGCGGTCGATCTTGATGCGGTCGAACGGCAGCGTGCGGAGAAACGACAGCGACGAGTAGCCGGTTCCGAAATCGTCGAGCGCGATGGAGATGCCCAGGCCGCGCAACTGCTGGAGCACCTGGGCCGCCGCCTCGACGTCGACGATCATCGCCGTTTCGGTCAGCTCGAGTTCCAGACGCCCGGCAGCAAGACCGGTCTCGGCGAGAGCCGCTGCGATGTTGCGCACGAGGTCCGCCCGGTGGAAGCGCGAGGGAGACAGGTTGACCGAGACCCGGAGATCGTCGGGCCAGCGCGCGGCCTCGCGGCAGGCCGTGCGGATGACCCAGTCGTCGATCGCCGTCATCAGGTCGTGCTGCTCGGCGAACGGGATGAACGAGGCGGGCGACACATGGCCGCGGCTCGGCGAATGCCAGCGCAGCAGCGCCTCGTAGGAGGTGATCCGGTTGTGTTCGACGTCGAGGATCGGCTGGTAGTGCAAGGTGAACTCGCCGCACTCGAGTGCCGTCCGCAGGTCGCGCTTAAGCGCCGACGCCGGATCCTCCAGCCGGTCCGCCGGTGCGCCTCCGTCCTCGACGCACTCCTCCTCCACGCGATTTCGGCCGTTCGCCTTGGCGCGGTAGAGAGCGGCGTCGGCCCGTGCGAGGAGCGAGAACAGCGTGTCGTCCTCGTGCAGGAACGCGAGGCCGCAGCTGTTGGTGACCGTTCGGTCAAACGTCCCAAGCCGGAAGGGCGCGCCCACGATCGCCGCCTGGATCGCCACCAGACGCGCACGAACGCTGACCGCCGCGCCGCGCAGGATAACGAGGAACTCCTCGCCGCCATAGCGGCCGACCGTCTCGGGCGGCACGATCGCGGCGCCGAACCGCGCCCCGAACGTTGCCAGCACACCGTCCCCGGCGAGGTGGCCGAACGTGTCGTTGATCGCCTTGAAGTGGTCGACGTCGCAGATCGCCACGGCCAGCAACGGTCCGGCCAGGCGTGCGTCGGCGAGGGCGGCTTCGAGCGCGGTCATGATGGCGTGACGGTTCGGCAGTCCTGTCAGCGCGTCCGACATGGCCAGTCGGTGCAGATCGGCCGCCTGACGCTGCAGCTGGTCCTTCGCGTGCTCGATTTCGGCGGTGCGCGCGCGCACCACCTGTTCGAGGCGGTCCTGCTCGTCCTCCAGCCGGCGTTGCCTGAGCAGCAGAAGCCGCACCCGGAACCGCCACGCCTCCACGATGACGCCGCTCGCGATCAGCGCGCAAAGGACCAGAAACCACCACTGCCGCCACCATGGCGGATCCATCCGGATCGTGAAGCCCCGCGGGGCCGATACCGTGCCGTGCACCGTGTCCACCGCCACCAGCTCGAACTGCAGCCGGCCCGCCGGCAGCTGCGCGTACCGCACTTCATGCGCCGCGGTTTCGTTCCAGCTCGTATCGACGCCCTGCAGGCGGTAGCGGAAGACCAGACCCCGACCGCGCGCGTAATCGAGGTCGTTGAAGCGGACCACGAGCGGCTCCGGGCTCCACGCGACATGGATCCACGAGGAGAGCGGCAGCGGCCTGGCACCGAGCGATACGCTCGTGACCACTGGATGCAGCGGCTGTTGGAGCGGCAGGTGCTCCGGATCGATCAGGTGGGACAGGCCGTGGGTCGTGCCGAACCACATCGAGCCATCCGTATCCTCGAAGACGCTGTACTCGTCCATATCGTTGCTGATGGGTCCGTCGCTGCTGTCGAAGCGCCGCCAGGAGCGCCCGTCGAAACGATCGATGCCATGGCTGGTGCCCACCCACATCCAGCCGTGGCGATCGCGGTAGATGAACATGACGCTGTCGGTGCCGATCGCCGCCAGGCCAGGGTTCGTCACCGACTCGAGGCGGTCGCCCTCGACGTGGAACGGCAGCACGCCCGACGCTACCGTCCCGAGCCAGATCTCGCCGCTCGCGGTGAACCCGGCATCCTCGAACCTCGCGTTGCGCACCGACGCCGGCAGGATCGCCCGCTGGAACGTGCCGTCCGGATCCCGCCTGAACAACCCGTCGCGGCAGACCGCCCAGTCGACTCTCGTCGGGCTTTCCGCCACGTGACACCAATGCGCGGGCAGAGCCTGGCGCAGGCGAAGTGCAGGCAGGTCGGCGTCGGCGTCGGGCACCTCGAACAGGCCGGTCTCGGTGGTCAGCCACAGCCGGTTCTCCCGGTCCGCGAAGGCGCCATAGACATTCCCGATCGACGGCAAGTGCACCGGCGCCTGGCCCGCACCATTGATCCGGGTGAGCGGTCCGGCCGTCGGCGCCAGCCACAGCCGCCCGGCCCGGCTCACCGCCGCGACGAAATTTTCCCCGCGGAAGCCGTCGCTCCCGCCGCCGAGCGCGACGCTGCCCGCATCCGTCGCCACCCAGAGCCGGCCGTCCGCCACTCGGGCATGGCCCCAGACGGCACTGCTCGGCAGCCCGTCCTCCTTGGTCCAGTGCTCCCAGACGCCGAGACCGGCGCTGCGGAACGCGCCGTATCCCTCGCTGCCGGCCCAAAGCGACCCCTCGCGGTCCCACAACAGGGTCGTGATCGCCGCCGTCGGCAGCCCACCCGCATGGGACGCGTAGACGCGCCAGGTCGAGCCGGTCCAGTCGAGCAGCTCTTCGTCACCCTGCGTGAAGACGCCGCCGGCGTGGTCGGCAAGCAGCTGGAGATCGTCGGGCGATCCGGCGAAATAGGAGCTGTGCTGGCCCGGCACGACGATGGCGGTGAAGGCGGTCTCGCGCGGTCGGCGCCAGGCGAGCCGGCCGAGGCTGCGGACCCAGATCGTGCCGTCGGACGTCCGCAGCGCCGTCCTCCACTGGTCGGCCGGCAGGCCCCCCGTGGGCTTGTCGTAGACCGTGACGTGCCCGTCGGCGGCGCGGCAGAGGGCGTCGCCGCAGCCGATCAGCAGCCCGCCCGCCGCGTCCGGCACGACGAAACGCGCCCGCGCGAGGCCAGGCGCTGCCGCCAGCGTCGGCCGATCGAACAACGGGGCGAGATGGCCGGCGTCCCCCTTCCCCATGGGGACCTGCAGGAGCGTGCCGTCGACGTCGAGCACAGACCCGTCGCCAGTGCTGGCGAGCACATGTGAGGCGGTGATGGTGATGGGCGCGCGTCCGGTGTCGACCTTATGGAAGCGGGAACCGTCGCCGACGAAGATCCCGTTCTGGTATGTCAGCACCCAGATCCGCCCGGCCGGATCGGTCGCGAGCTGCCTGATCCAGTCGTTCGGCACGCCGATCACGTCGTGGCGGAAGCTTGTGCCGTCGTAGCGGAAGAGGCCGCTCTGCGTGCCGACGAGGATGTAGCCGTCGTTGTCCTGCGCGAGTGCCGTGACGGTGAGGTTTCCGAGGCCCTGCTCGTCGGTGTAGCTCTGAAAGCGCGTGAATTGCGCGCGCGCGGTGAGGCAGGTGCAGCACAGGGCAAGGGCGATCAGCAGGGCTGCGTGGAAGAGGCGCCACGCGGACATCCGATCAGGACGTCGAAGAAGACCTGACCTGAAAAGGGACATGACCGCCACGCTTGTTCCGGATGCTACCTTCTCCCGGTTCCCGTTATTAAAAGGTTTAGTTCTCCAAACAGTCTGCCATCATCGCTTTGGTGACGGGGGCCGAACGGAGCTTCGGGCCGCTGCAAACCCGTGCGGGCGCAGCACCGCGTCGATCCAATGCAACGAGCACGTCACTGCGTCATCGACACCTGTTCCGTGCCGGGTCGGCGGCCCGACGAGCTCTGGGTCGGAGCGTTCAGTTGACGATTGCCACTTCTGCGCCGCTTCCTGGCATCGTTGAGGCCTGTCACGAGTTCCTGGCGAGCTCTGAGCGAAATAAAGCTCCAGCGTGATGTCGACCTCATCAAGATGCCGGATCGCCGCTGTCGAAACCCGTCAGGGAGACATTCGGACAGCTCAACTGCAAGCGCCTCCGAGGAGCGCCGTCCAATGCGACCAGACCGCAGCGAGATCGGCACGCCCGGTTCCAGGATCGCGGACCACCTCTCGTGACGTCCAGATCCGCGTGCTCGGCCGGACCATGCACCGCCTCCACCCATGCAATCCGCGCACGTGAATATTCGGGCGCACACAATTTTTTAGTTACTCCCCGCTAAACAGGGGGTGTGACGCCGATTGAACCACCCTGGGCGGTGCCGAGACTGGCAGGGCGAAAGGTCCTGCCGTGACCCTGCCCGCCCATGCCCGAACGCGATGGAGTCGTTGGTGATCGCTCTCTTTACCGAACTGCTCCGGTTCCACGATCCGCGCGGTACCTTCGCGGTGGCCCTGATCGCCACCCTCGGTGCGGCACTCGCAAGCCCGCTGTTGATCAGCACGCGCGCGCAGAAGGCGCCCTGGCGCGCATCCTGCGCGCTGGCGCTGATCCTGACCGGCACCGCCGTCGCCACCTTCTTCAGCGCCGTGTCCTGGGCGTATCCGCGGCTCGTCGCGATCGTGCCAGCCGGCTGGGCTGCGTCGGGTGTCGCGATCTGCTTCGGCTGCACCCTGGCCGCCGGGCTGCTGCAGTTCGGCGCGGTCCACTCCGCCCGCAGCACGCTGCTCGCGGGCTCGCTCGCGAGCGCCGGGCTCTCCTGCCTCCTAATCATCTTCATGGCCGGGATCGTGCGCCCGCTGGTGCCCGCCTATGATCTCGACGCGGTGATCGTGGTCATGGTGTGCGGCGCCGCCCTGTTCGGCCTGGGCATGCGCGAGGGCGTCAACCCGAACCGACGCATGCCCCGCCTGTATGCCTGCGTCATGGTGGCACTCGCCGTCACGGCCGAGACGATGGGGTCGCTCGCCGCCATCCTTCCGGAGGGCGAATGGTCCACCGCGATGAGAAGCGGCAACCATCTCGCGTCGACGCCGATCGTCATCATCGTCGCCGCCGAAGCCGCGATGGCGCTCCTGCTGGGGCTCACGGGATCGCTGCTCGACAACCGCGTGGCCGCCCGCCACCGGCTCGAAGGCGACCGGTTCCGCCAGCTGGCCGACAGCACGCTGGAGGGCATCCTCATCCATCGCGACGGCGTCATCCTGGACGGCAACCAGAGTGTCGCGACCCTGCTCGAGATGGACTTGCCCGAACTGCGCGCGACTCCGGTCCGGCGCTTCATGCCGCCGCACTGGACCGCCACGCCCGCGGATGCGGCGAACGACGCGGTCGGCACCGAAACCGAGATCATGACCGCACGCGGCGAGCGTCTGCCCGTCGAGATCGTCTCGCGCCCGATCGAGTATGGCGGACAGCCTGCGCTCGTCACCGCGTTCCGTGACATCCGCGAGCGGCGCCGTTCGGAGGAACGCATTCGCTTCCTCGCGCATCACGATCCCCTCACCAGGCTCGCCAACCGCGCCAAGCTGCACGACCATCTCGAGCTGGCCCTCGAACTCGCCCGCAAGACGGAGGCGCCGCTCGCGGTTCTCTGCCTCGATCTCGACGGCTTCAAGACCGTGAACGACACGCTCGGCCACGCCGCCGGAGACCAGCTCCTCTGCCAGGTCGCCGAGCGCCTGCGCGGCAACCTGCGCGACAACGATATCGTGGCGCGCCTCGGCGGCGACGAGTTCGCCATCCTCCAGACGAGCGGCTCGCAGCCCGAGAACGCGATCGCCATCGCCCGCCGCCTGATCGACTGCCTGGCGCCGGAGTTCACCTTCGACAACCAGGCCGTGACGATCGGCACGAGCGTGGGGATCGCCATCTACCCGTCCGATGGCGTCACCGTGATCGACCTGATGAAGCACGCCGACATCGCGCTCTACCGCGCCAAGGACCAGGGTCGCGGCGGCTTCTGCATGTTCGAGATGAGCATGGATCTCGCCCTTCGCGACAGGCGCGCGCTCGAGCAGGACCTGCGCCAGGCCCTCGCGCAGGAAAGCCTGGCACTTCACTTCCAGCCGCTGTTCGACAGCAAACGTCGCGTGATCGCCTTCGAGGCGCTGTCGCGCTGGATGCATCCGACGCGGGGCCTGGTCTCGCCCACGATCTTCATCCCGCTCGCCGAGGAGTGCGGCATGGTCGGGCAGCTCGGCGAATGGGTGCTGCGCACGGCCTGCACGGAGGCGGCGAGCTGGGAGGAGCACGTCCGGATCGCCGTGAACGTCTCGCCCCGGCAGTTCACGCGCGGCAAGCTGCCCGCGCTCGTGGCCGCGGTGCTGGAGGAGACGGGGCTCACGCCCGACCGTCTCGAGCTCGAGGTGACCGAGGGCGTCCTGATCGACAACCCCGACCAGGCGCTCGAAATCCTCAATCAGCTCCGCGATATCGGTGTGCGGCTGGTGCTCGATGATTTTGGAACCGGTTATTCAAGCCTGTCCTACCTGCATCGTTTTCCCTTCCACAAGCTCAAGGTCGACCGGTCGTTCGTGCAGGTGCTCGAATCCGACGTGAACTCGCGCGCGATCGTCAGCGCCATCATCTCGATGAGTCGAGACCTCAAGCTCGACGTGACCGCGGAAGGTGTGGAGACGGTGGACCAGTTCGAGCTGCTCTGTGATCAGGGCTGTCACCAGTTGCAGGGCTTCCTGCTCGGACGGCCGATCCCGCAGGCGAGTGTCGGCGTGTTTCTCGAGGCCCATGCGACGTCGAAAGCGGCTTGAAGATCTGGGCTCTGCCCCAAACCCCGCCCCGCCAGGAGAAGGCCGTCGAGGAACCTGCCTGACGTCAGGCGAGCGTGGCGGCATTGCTCCCGGGGTAAGGCCCCATGCTCAGAACACTCCCCCCGGAGCGCCCCGCCCCTCGTCCCCGCCATGCCGCGCATAGTGCAGCGCCGCGGGCCAGCCGGCGCCCGCCACGTCCGGATTCATCTCGAGATAGGCCGCGCCGTCGAACCAGATCGGTGCCGCGCCCTCGGCCGGACGCATGAACGCGACCTGCTCGGCCGGCACGCGCCGTCCGGCCGGCGGAGGCGCGCCCAACAGCCGGCTCTCGATACCGATCGCCGCAAGCGTCGCGCCGAAAGCGGGAAAGCCGATCAGGAGCCGGTCGTCGAACCGGCGGAAAAAGGAATTTTCGTCGAGACCGATGACCGATGCGAAATGCCCGCCAGGGGCATCGTGCGCCGGCGGAGCGCCCGCGTCGCCGAAGCGCTTGTGCGCCCTCGCACGCAGTTCACGCAGCGGCTTGTTGCGGAAGTGCAGCGTCGCAAGGTGCGTGCTGCACACACCCTCTGCCCGCGCGGACGTGGCGAAGCGGAACGCGCCGTCGATCTCGCCGGCCGCATGCGCGGGGAGGACGCATTTGGGCTGGTCCTCGAGCACGAACCAGCCGGGACGCCCCGGCGCGTTGAACAGCGCGTCATGGATCCCGAGCGCACGCGCCTCGCCGCGGTATCGCTCGAACTCTGCATCCACCGCCGCACGCCGGCAGTCGAGTCCGGTGCGCGTCCAGGCTACGACGAACTCGTCGCAATCGAGCGGCACCGCGAAATCGTAGTCGACGCCCGCCTCCTCCCATCCGCGCATCAGGTTGCGCAGATGCGCGCCGCGCGTCTCGACATCCTGCCGGCTGCGATGGGTCCAGCGGACATCGACGCCGGCCCGCTCCGCCTGCGTCAGGATCTGCACCACCAGCCGGTCGGTCGATCCGTTGTCGAACACCACCAGGTTGTCGAGGCCGAACAGGCCGCCGTGGTAGCGCAGCCAGGCCGGCAGCAGCTGCGTCTCGTCGCGCTGCATGGTGATGCATTTCACTCGCGCCATCGGTCCCTCGCGCGCCTGGGCGACACCGACCGCCCCGCGCCGCGATACAGCACGCCGGAGACGGCGCTGTTAAGGGGCGATGCGGCGCCGACCTGCCGGTCGCAGACGGCTTCAGCGCCATCCCAGCGGCACGACGCGGCCCGACTGCGACACCGCCCGGAGCAACAGTCAAGGGTCGCGCTCACGTCGGGACTACTGGGTGTAGCGCGACAGGATCGGCGCCACCACAATCGGCGGCCAGTGCCGGCGCGGGTCCGAAAACGCGACCGACACGCGGATCAGGTCGGGCGTCAGCGGCGTGTTCCAGCTCGCCGCCCAGGCGGACTTGCCCGCCTGCCAGTAGTCGATCGTCAGCCGCGCGACCCCGCTCGCCAGCGTCAGCACCGACGGCGCGGGCGGCGGTCCGAACGCCTGCGCGTGGTAGTGCGGCGTGAGCGCGATCTGCAGCGCGCCCGCTTTCACGAACAGGCGCGCATCGGCGCGGTCGGTCGGCACCGCCCCGATCCGGACCGGCAACGTCGTCGTGAACGCCACCGCGTGCGCGGTCCCCACCACGGTCGGCGGATCGGCGGGCGAACCCGGCGTGACGGCGACGATCAGGCGCGTGAGCGCGCGCGAGGTGGTGTCGAGATCGGCGTCCCGCGCACTCGTCTCGGTCTGCACGCGGGTGGCGAGCAGGCCCATGTGCACGCCCTGCGCGAGCCCCGCCACCACGAAGCCGAACACGACCAGGGCGGCCAGCAGCTCGACCAGCGTGAACCCGCGCGCACCCCGCGCCGAGGCCGTCATGACGCGCCGGACAGCGAGGCTGCGCGCTTCGTGGCCAGTGTCACGACGCGTTTCTGGGTGCCCTCGTCCCAGGAGATCGCGACCGTGACGTCGTAGAGCCCGACACGCAGGCTCTGTCGCGTGGTGACACGGTCCGCGGTGGCGATCCGCAGATGCCAGTGGAAGCCCTGTCCCTCGTCGCCCTGATAGTCGCCGGGCACGGGCGGCGAGGCGATGCCGGCGAGGTGCGAGCGGGCCCGCGCCAGCGCCTCGGTGTAGCGGCCGGAGATCTCGGCGCTGCGCATCCCGTCGATCGCGGTGCGGGCGAGCAGCGAGAGTGCGATCGCGGCGATCGCGAAGGCCACCAGCACCTCGAGCAGCGTGAAGCCGCGCTCGCGCCGCCGCGGGTCACTCGTCATGCGGCAGCTCGGCCACCGTGATCCGCCCCGTGAGCCAGGCGACCCGGACCGCCAGCCGCCCGGCCTCGTTGGCGACCAGCACGCCTCCGCCATCGGCGCTCCCGTCCGGGTGGAAGCGGAAGGTCGCGGTGTCCGGCTCGGGCTGGCCGTCGCCGGTCAGCATCGCCAGCGCCACGCCCGGCAGCAGCCGCAGGCGCCGACGGCCCGCGACCGCGAGCGAGGCCGGGTCGGCGGCGAGCCCGACTGCCACGTCGCGGTCGGTCGCGATCGCCTGGCCGCGGGCCTCGGCGAGCGCACTTCGCACGAGGGCGGCCTCGGAGCGCAGGACGAAGTTGGGCGAACGCTGCGGCCCGCGCAGCAGCACGAGCACGAGCACCACGCCGAGGATGGCGAGCACCACCAGCACCTCGATCAGGGTGAAGCCGGCGGCGCGCCTGATGGCGAATGGGGAGAAAGAAAGGCCAGGGCTCTGCCCTGG
>CAXTVZ010000123.1:0-9840 GCA_964247685.1 uncultured Acetobacteraceae bacterium | reverse complement strand
GGGGTCTGGGGCCAAGGCCCCAGCGGGGTCCAGGGGCAGAGCCCCTGGCCTTCTAACCCCCCGCGACAGTCAGCCCATCGATCCGCACCGTCGGACTATCGACCCCTCGCCGCAACGTCAGGTCGTTCGCCGGCCGCAACTCCGCAAGCATCGGCACGAGGTTGCCCGCCACCGTGATTTCGGCGACCGGCTCCGCGATCGCCCCGTTGCGGATCGCGAACCCCGAGGCGCCCCGGCTGTAATCCCCGGTGATCCCGCTCACCGCCGATCCCATCATCTCCGTCACGTAGATCCCCTCGGCGATGTCGCTCATCAGCTCCGCAGGCGTGACGTTGCTGGGCGAGAGCGTCAGGTTCGTGGCCGAGGGCGAGGGCGGCCCGCTGGTTCCGCGCGAGGCGTGGCCGGTGCTGGCGAGACCGAGCTGGCGCGCGCTGCGCCCGTCGAGCAGCCAGGAGCGCAGCACGCCGTCCTCGACGATCGCGAGCCGGGCGGTGGGCATGCCTTCGCCGTCGAAGGGCCGCGAGCGGGTGCCGCGCACGCGCCTCGGGTCGTCGACGATGCTGATCCCCTCGCGCATGATCCGCTCGCCCATGCGCTTGGCAAGGAAGCTCGTGCCGCGCGCGATCGAGATCCCGTTCACCGCACCCACCAGATGCCCCACCAGGCTGCCCGCCACGCGCGGATCGAACACGACCGGCATCTTCGCGGTGGCCGGGCGCCGGGGGTTCAGCCGCAGCACCGCGCGCTCGCCGGCCGAGCGGCCGATCTTCTCCGGGTGGTCGAGGTCGGCGAGATGGACCGTGTAGTGGCTGTCGTAGTCGCGCTGCATCCCCGTGCCGCTGCCCGCGAGCGCGCTTGCCGACACGGAATGGCCGGTGCGGGAGTAGCCGCCCGCGAAACCTTCCGAGGTCACCAGCACGAAGCCGCCGCGCGAGAAGCTTGCCCCTGCCTCGCCGGTCTGGGTGACGCCCGCGACCGCGAGTGCGGCCGCCTCGGCGGCGAGCGCGCGCTCGGTCAGTGCCGCGACGTCGGGTTCGGCCGCGTCGGCGAGCTCGAGCCCGTCCGCGTCGCCCGTGCCCCGCGCATCGCCCAGGCTCGCGAACCTGTCTTCCGGCACCACCCGCGCCATCGCCACCGCCCGCTCGGCCAGGCGCGCGAAGCCGGACGGATCGGGGTCGCTCGCCGAGACGATCGCGACGCGCTGCCCCACGAACACCCGCAGACCGAGATCGCGCCCTTCCGAGCGCTCGACATGCTCGGCGCGTCCGTTGCGGACCGAGACCCCGAGCGAGACGCTGTGCGCGAACAGCGCGTCGGCCGCGTCCGCGCCGGCCCGCAGGGCGGCAGCGACCAGCTCGCCCGCGAGCTCGAAATCGCGTGCGCTCATGCCGCGAGCTTCTCGGCGATGTCGCCGAGCGAGGGCACGCTCTGCGCGGGTCCCAGAGCGGCGAGCGTCGGCTTGCCGCGGAAGATCCGCGCCGCCACGCGGCTGATGTCGTCGGCGGTGATGGCGTCGATCCGCGCGACCGTCTCCGCCACGGGCACCGGCCGCCCGTAGACCTCGATCTGGCGGGCGAGCTGCTCGCAGCGCGCCCCCGTGCTCTCGAGCGACATCAGCAGCCCTGCCTTGACCTGCGCGCGCGCCCGGTTGAGCTCGTCGGCCGTAACCCGGCTCTGCACCGCGCGAAGCTCGGCCAGTGTCGCCGGCACGAGTTCGGCCGCCTCGTCCTCGCCGGTGCCGGCATAGATCCCGAACAGCCCGCCGTCGCGGAAGGGCGAGGCGAAGGAATAGATCGAGTACACCAGCCCGCGCTTCTCGCGGATCTCCTGGAACAGCCGCGAGGACATGCCCCCGCCGAGCAGGGTGGAGAGAAGCATCGACGCGTAGAAGTCGGGATCGCCGTAGGCCAGCGCCGGAAAGCCCAGCACCACGTGCACCTGGTCGAGGTCGCGCGCCTCGCGGAATTCTCCTCCAAGATAGGCCGAGGAGGGTGCAGGCCCTGGCATGGCCGAGGGCAGGTCTGCGAAATGCGCCTCGACGAGCCGGACGACCTCCGCATGCTCGAGATTGCCCGCGGCGGCCACCGTCACGTTCCCGGCCGCGTAGTGGCGACCCATGTAGCCGCCGATCATCTCGCGGCTCATGGCCTTGATGACGTCCTCGGTGCCGAGCGTGGGCCGGCCCATCGGCTGGTCCGGATACGCGGTCTCCTGGAAGTGGTCGAAGATGATGTCGTCCGGCGTGTCGTTCGCCTGGCCGATCTCCTGCAGGATCACGCCGCGCTCGCGCTCGATCTCGGCCGGCGCGAACGCCGAATGCGTCAGGATGTCGCCAATGATGTCGGCCCCCAGCGCCAGGTCGCCCTTCAGCAGCTTGACGTAGTAGGCGGTCTGCTCGCGCGCCGTGTAGGCGTTGATGTGGCCGCCCACGTTCTCGATCTCCTCGGCGATGCCGGCGGCCGTGCGGCGTGCCGTGCCCTTGAAGGCCATATGCTCGAGGAAGTGGCTGACGCCGTTCTCGCGCGGCGCCTCGTGGCGGGTGCCGGCGCCGACATAGGCGCCGAGGCTCACGGTCTCGACCCGGTCCATCCGCTCGGTGGCGACCAGCAGGCCGGAGGGGAGGCGGGTCACGTTGATCAGGTCGTCCATGGGGTTCCCATCGTTGAGGGCCGGGAAGGGGTCAGGCGGCGTTGCGGCGCACGTGGCGGCGCACGGCATCTTCGACGGCCACGAGCGAGTTCGCGACGGGGGAAAAACGCTCTTCCCGCGTCATGAGGTCGGAGAGATGGGGTGGCAGGGGCGCCTCCGCACCCGTGGCGAGCCGCACCGCCTCCGGGAACTTGGCGGGGTGGGCGGTGGCCACCGCGACCATCGGCACGTTGTGCCTGCGGAAGCGGCGCGCGGCCTCGATGCCGATGGCCGTGTGCGGGTCGGCGTCGTAGCCGGCCTGGTGCAGGCGGCGCATCTCCCGGAGTGTCGCCTCGTCGTCGAGTGCGACGCCGCGGAACAGCGCGGTGGCCTCGCGCCAGGCGGCGTCCGGCACCGGCATCCGCCCCGTGCTGCGGAACACCTCCATGATGGCCGCGGTGCGGGCGGCATCGCGCTCGAGCAGCTCGAACAGGAGCCGTTCGAAGTTGGAGCTCACCCCGATATCCATCGAGGGCGTGAGCGAGGGTTCCACCGCGGCGAGGCTCATGTCGTTGCCGAGCAGGAAGCGCGTGAGGATGTCGTTGCGGTTCGAGCCGATCGCCAGCGTGTCGATCGGCAGCCCCATGCGTCGCGCGGCCCACGCGGCGAGCACGTTGCCGAAATTACCGGTGGGGACTGCGAAGCTCACGCGCCGGTCGGGTGCGCCAAGTGCCAATGCCGCATACACGTAATAGGCGATCTGTGCGGCGATCCGCGCCCAGTTGATCGAATTCACGGCCGAGAGCGTGAGCTCGTCGCGGAACGGCGCGTCCGCGAACATCGCCTTCACCAGCGCCTGGCAGTCGTCGAAATTGCCCTCAACCGCGAGGTTCGCGACGTTGGGCGCCATCACAGTGGTCATCTGCCGCCGCTGCACCTCGCTGGTGCGGCCGCGCGGGTGAAGGATCACGATGTCGACGCGCGCGCGATCGCGACAGGCCTCGATCGCCGCCGAGCCGGTGTCGCCCGAGGTCGCCCCCACGATCGTGACGCGCTTTCCCTCGCGCTCGAGCACGTGCTCGAACAGCGGCCCGAGCAGCTGCATCGCCATGTCCTTGAAGGCCAGGGTCGGGCCGTGGAACAGCTCGAGCGAGAACAGGCCGTGCTCGAGCTGCACGAGCGGCGCCACCGCCGGGTGGGTGAAGGCCGGGCCATAGGCGCGCCCGCAGATCCGGTAGAGCGTCGGCGCATCGATGGACTCGCCGGCGAACAAACCCACCACGCGCGCCGCAAGCATCGGGTAGGGCAGCCCGCCGAGCTCGCGCCATTCGGCGGGCGTGAGCACCGGCCAGCGCTCCGGCACGAACAGGCCGCCATCCTCGGCAAGGCCTGCGAGCAGCACGCCGGCGAAGTCACGGGGCGCGGCCTGGCCGCGGGTGGAGATGTAGCGCATCGGGTGAGGTTACCTCGATCGCTGCCCGAGCGGCAGTCCCGCGTCACACGGCCGCCGGCGAGGCGGCCGCGCGGCTCAGGCGATCGCGGTTTCCGCGGCAGCCGGGGTGCCGATCAGCGCACCCTGGAACTCGGACACGCCTGCGGCGCGCAGGAAGGCGAGCTGTGCTTCCGTCTCGACGCCCACCGCCGTGGTCGCGAGCCCGATGGCATGCCCCAGCTGGATGATCGCCTGGAGGATCGCGGTCGCTTCCCGGCCGCTGCCGATGCCGGCCACGAAGGTGCGGTCGATGACGATCCGGTCGAGGGCGGACCGATGGAGGTGCGCGACCGAGGAGAAGCCGCGCCCGAAATCCTGCAGGGCGATGCGCACGCCGGCGTGGCGGAGCGTGGTCAGCTTGCCGTTCACGGCCGCAGCGTCGGCGGCGAGTGCGGCTTCCGTGATCTCGAGCTCGAGCCGCTCGCCCGGCACGTCCTCCTCCGCCAGCGCGCGGAGCAGCCCTGCCACGAAATTCGCGTGGCGCAGCTGCAGGGTCGACACCGGGACCGACACGCGCAGTCGCGGTCGCGTGCGGGCGAAGCGCAGCGCCTCGCGAAGCACCCACTCGCCGAGCGCCATGATCAGGCCGGCCTCCTCGGCGATCGCGAGGATCTGCGCCGCGGGGACGAGACCCTGCGTCGGATGGTCCCAGGCCAGGACCGACGCGGCGCCGGTCTGCCGGCCGTTCGCGTCCACCCGCGCCTCGTAACGGAGCTCGAGCGGCGCGCCGCCGGCGAGTGCCGCGCGCAGATCGGCCTCGAGCTCGGCGCGGGTGCGGGCGGCCAGATCCATCTGCTCGTTGAAGATCACCGCGCCGTCCCGTCCGGCGGCCTTGGCGGCATACAGCGCGAGGTCGGCGCGCCGCATCAGCTCGCTCCCGGTCTCGGTCTCGGTCCCGGTCCGGTCGCGCGCGACCGCGACACCCACGCTGGCGCTGACATGGGCCGGGCCGCCGCTCAGCAGGATCGGCGCGCGGGCCGCGTTCAGCACCCGCTCGCAGAGATCGCCGAGCGCGCCCCTCGTCTCGACATGGAAGGCCAGGATCGCGAACTCGTCGCCGCCCAGCCGAGCCACGGTCGAGGCACGTCCCGCCGCGTCCAGGATCCGGGCGCTGAAGATGCGCAGCAGCTGGTCGCCCGCCGCATGCCCCATCGTGTCGTTGACCTCCTTGAACCGGTCGAGATCGACGAAGATCGTGGCGAACGGCTTGCCCGCCCGCAGCATCGACGCCAGACGCCGGCGGAACAGCTCGCGATTGGCCAGCCCCGTCAGCGGGTCATGCGTCGCGGCGTGCTCGATCTCGTTCTTCATCCGCAGCAGCCGCGCGCGCGACCGGCGCTTCTCGCCGAGTGCCGCGTTGGCCGGAACCGCGGCCAGGAACAGCGAGATGACGAAGGGCTGGATCATCCCCTGGCCGAGCAGGACGTGGGGCGGCGCCAGGAACGCGAGCGGTCCCCAGCGATGCGCCGTCATGCCGGCAGCGATCGTCGAGATCAGCAGGATCGAGACGAGAACCCAGGCCGAGCCGGCCCGGAACGCGATCCAGACCAGCAGCGGATAGACGAGGAAAAAGCTTGGCGAGCGGGAGAAGACGAACGAGACGAAGGTGAGCAGGACGGCGCCCCCCAGCAGCAGCCAACGCTCGATCGGGCGGGCATCCCCCTGAGCACGCAGAGTCTGGGAGCTGAAGCAGAGCATCAACGCCGGCGTCGCGATCAGCAGCCCGAAGCCGTCGCACAACGTCCATTGCAAACAGTCGTTGACGTCCACGCTCGTGGCGATGCCGCTCCCCAGCAGCTTGCCGCTCACGGCCTCCAGACCTGCGCCTGCCAGCGAGATGACGACGAAGGTCCCGAGCCGGCGGGGCCGCGACAGATCGGTGGTGGCACCGCAATGGCGGCGGGTGAAGAACGCGACGCCGACGCTTAGCAGGACGTTGAGGGTGCAATAGAGGAAGCTGTTGCGCAGCGTGTAGGTGGTGAGCAGGTTGAGCACCATGTTGGCGCCAAAGCAGAGCCCCAGCACCAGCGAGGCGTATCGCCAGGGCAGGATCAGCAGGGCCACCACCATCGCGCTGTTGGCCGCCCAGAACACCGTGGTCTGCTGCTCGTCGAGACACAGGAGTCGCGTGACGAACGCCAGCGCGATGAAGGTCGCGGTGAGCAGAAGCGCGGTGCGAAGCCCGTGCGCGGGGGCCGCGGGGCGATAGAGCTGCCAGCGACGCCGCATCGTGCCTCCTTTCACGGACGCGATCGTAGGGGGCAATTCTTACGAATGTTCGAAGATGGCCGATCGGATGCGCATGCGACGCTATTGATTGACCGGCGCCTTCGCACCGAGATGCAGGCGGTAGATCGCGACCGGCCACGCGATGGCGGTGTGGCCGTGATTAAAGGCGGCGGTGCGGTCGAGCTGCGGCACCGGCACGAGAAGATCGCCGTGACCGTCGATCACCGGCGCATCCGCCCAGTGCAGGCGGGCGTCGTGGATCACGAGCGTCAGATGCCGGTCGGGGCCGAGCTTGAGGATGGAGTCCGTTCCCAGATCGTTCAGATAGAGGTTGCCCGCCTGGTCGATCGCGGTGCCGCCCAGCGAGGGTGTGTCGTACCAGAACTCGACCGCTTTGGTGAGCGCCGCCGCCGGCACCGCGGGGTCGTCGAGCAGCCTGGTGGGGATCCGGTAGAGCGGGCCGGGCAGCGGCTGGACATAGAGGGTCGCACCGTCCGGCGTGACCTCGAGCTGGTCGGCGTTGATCGCGGCGGGCTTGCCGTCCGGTCCGCGCAGGATGTGCCCGTCGACGATCGCGGGACGCGCGGCGGTGGTCGAGCGGTCGTGGTCGAGCACGCGGCGCGCGCGACCGGTGTCGAGGTCGAGCACGATCAGGCCCGGGACCCCGGCATCCGTGACATAGGCGTGGCGTCCATTGAAGCGGATGTCGTCGACCGCGCTCTTCGGCTTCAGCACGTCGGCGCCGAACGGATACACGCGCACGACCGCGCCCCCGTGGGGATCGAGCACCACGATCTTCTGCCCGCCTGGCACCGGTGGCTTGCCGATGAAGCCGGCGGCCGCGTTGTCGACCACCCACAGATTGCCGTCGGGGCCGAGATGGATGGCGTTGACGGACACGAACGCGCGGGCGGGGTCGGCACCCGGCCGCCAGCCGTTCCAGCTGCCTCCCGGGAAAGGCAACAGCGCGCCGCCCGGCCCAATTTCCGCGACCGAGGGGTTTGGCAGGCTCGCATCGATGCGAGGAAAGTCCACGAAGATCCGGCCATCCGCCGTTTCGGCCACTCCGTTCCAGGGCAGTTTACCATTCGTTGCCACTGTCGTGAGACGATCCGTAGTGGCGGCCGCGGCGGTGACGAGCGGTGCCGTAATCGCCAACGCTATCCAGACAATGATCCTTGCTGCTGCGTAATGTTCTGGCACTCTGCGGCGACGCGCACCGAGAGGTGAGCAAACCCCCGCGATCGTCCGCGCATTATGCCCCGCAGTTGGGGGGATCGATCGAGCCGGAGCTGCCCGCATGACGCGTCTGATCCTTGTTGCCGGCCTGTCCATGAGCTTCGTGGCCGGGCTGATGAGCCTCCCCGGCGGGGACATGTTCGCCGGCACGCCGTCGATCACGATGGCCGCACGCTAAGGTAGCGCTCCCGGAGATGAAGTTCGAAATGGGCGGGGTCCAGGCTCTCCCCCGTCGCCGTTTCGAGCAGGTCCGCAAATCCGTGGCGGCTGCCATGGGCGTGGACGTTGGTGCGCAGCCAGGCGACCAACGGGCCCAGATCGCCGCGCGCCAGCGCATCGTCGATCCCGTCCTCGGCCCGCCGCGCCGCCGCCATCAGCTGGGCCGCCGCCATCGCGCCCAGCGAATAGGACGGGAAGTAGCCGTACAGCCCCGCGAACCAGTGGATGTCCTGCAGGCATCCGTCGCGGTCGTCGGCCGGGCGGATCCCGAGCAACCGGTGGAGCTCGTCGCTCCAGGCGCCCGGTAGATCGTCGACGGCGAGGTCGCCCGCCACCAGCGCCTGTTCGAGCCGGAAGCGCAGGATCACATGCGCCGGATAGGTGAGCTCGTCGGCGTCGACCCGGATGAAGCTTCGCTCCACGCGCCGCCACAGGCGCCGGAGATTGGCCGGCCGGTACGGGCCGCCACCACCCCCGAAGCTGCGCGCGAGCTCGGGGCCGAGCCAGGAGAGGAACGCATCCGACCGGCAGGCCTGCATCTCGACGATCAGCGACTGGCTCTCATGCGCCGCCATGCCCGCCGCCTGACCCACTGGCTGGCGCGCCCACGCGGCCGGCAGCCCGCGCTCGTAAAGCGCATGCCCGGTCTCGTGCAGCACACCCATCAGCGCGCGGCTCGGGTCCTCCTCGTCGTAGCGGGTGGTGATGCGCACGTCGGTGGGCGTGCCGCCGCAGAACGGATGGATCGAGCGGTCGAGCCGCGCATGCGCCCAGTCGAGGCCGGCGCGCCCGGCGAGCTCGCGGCACATCCGCTCCTGCCGATCGGCGGCCACGGGCGTGGGCAGCTTCACCGCGGCCGGGAGCCGCGCCTCGATCGCTTCCGCCGCCGGCAGCGCCTCGCGCAGGAACGCCTCGTAGCGGTCGAAGATCGGCGTGATGCTGGCCGCCGGCATCCCGGGCTGGAAACCGTCGAGCAACGCGTCGTATGGCGAGGTGCCGGACGCCTCGCCGAGCAGCGTCGCCTCCTCGCGCACGATGCCGAGGAGCGCGGCGAACGGTGCCTTCACGCGCGCAAAATCGCCCTCCGCCTTTGCGCCGCGCCAGATCATCTCGCACTCGCTCTCCGCGCGGGCCCGCGCCTCCACGAGGTCGCCGGGGAGGGCGGCCGCGCGGGCATGCGCGCGGCGCATCAAAGCGAGGTTGCGTCGCTCCCAGGCATCCGCAGCCAGGTCGTGCAGCTCGTCGCCGGCCTGTGCGAGTGCGGCGCCGGTCTCGGGCGCGGTCAGGATCTCGTGCGCCAGGCCAGCCAGCACCGCGAGCTGCTCGCCACGCGCCTGCGAGCCACCTGTGGGCATCATCGCGGAGGCGTCCCAGCCGAGCATGGCGCTCGCCTCGCCGATCGTGGAGATGCGTCCGAACCGTGCGGAAACTGCGTCATACCCGGGTCGTGCCATCGTCGATCGCGTCCTTTTACTGTTCGTTAACGAAGAGGTTTACACATTGGGGGCCAGTCCGCCGGAACTCGTGCGGGCGGGATGTCCTGCCATGACAAGCGTCACCCCTTTGGGCCCAACGCCTCCGATAACGTCCGTCGCGGCGGCGCGTACCGTCACCACGAACGACACGCCGCCGCTCGCGCAACCGAGTGCGTCCGCATCGGGCAGCGCGGGCGGCTCCGTCCAGGAGAGCATCAACCCGGGGCTTGATATCACCGTGCTGAAGTTCTTCAGCGCGGCGGGTGACCTGACGCAGTCTTTCCCGAGCCAGCGTCAGCTCGCAAGCTATCAGCTCTATGGGCTTGGTGGGTCTGAAGAAGGCCAGGGCTCTGCCCTGGACCCGCTGGGGTCTTAACCCCAGACCCCTTACAATCGGCAGGTCCAGGAGGGCCTTCCCTCCTGGCGGGGTCAAGGGGCAGAGCCCCTTGCCTTTCGTCACGGCCGTGCGGCATGTCCCCCGATGCCCTCCGCCGACAAGCACATCCGCCAGGCGCGCGCAGCCCAGCTCGCCGGCGATCGCGTCACGGCGGAAGCCGC
>CAXTVZ010000122.1:0-9979 GCA_964247685.1 uncultured Acetobacteraceae bacterium | reverse complement strand
TCGCTTCGCGGGCGGGCGCCGACCCGGCGCGTGTGCGCGAGGCGCTGCTCGGCGGGTTCGCCAACTCTCGCGTGCTCGAGGTTCACGGCGAACGCATGATCAAGCGGAATTTCGCACCGGGCTTTCGTGTCGAACTGCACCAGAAGGATCTCTATCTCGCACTCGAAAGTGCGCGATCACTCGGCGTTTCACTCCCCGCGACGGCCCTGGCCCGATCACTGTTCATCGCGTGCGAGGCGCATGGTGGCAGCCGCGACGACCACTCGTCCATGATCCGCGCGCTTGAACTGCTCGCTCACCATGAGATCGGGCAGTCCATGGCTGAAAACACGATCGCCTAACAGGCGAAGAACAACAGCGCGACCAGCAGGCCGTCGCGGTCTACCAGACAAGGCATGATTGATGAGACAGAAGATCTACGTCACCCGGGCGATACCTCGCCTCACAATCGAAGCGCTTGAGGCGGAGCATGAGGTCACCGTCAATGATGAGGATCGGGCTCTCTCGCCCGAAGAGCTCCGCCGCAACGTCGCTGGCTGCGCCGCCGTCGTGTCGTTGCTGACCGACCGCATCGACGGCCCCCTTCTCGACGCGGCGGGCCCCGATTGCCGGATCGTTGCGAACTACGCGGTTGGAACAAACAATTTTGACGTGGTGGAGGCCACCAATCGTGGTGTCGCGTTGACCAACACCCCTGGCGTGCTGGACGACGCGACCGCGACGCACACGATCGCCCTGATGTTGGCGATGGCACGCCGCATCCCCGAAGCCGAGCGCTTCCTTCGGGAGGGGCGTTGGGATGGCTGGAAGCCGATGTTCTTCATTGGCGCCGACGTTGATCGCAAAGTGCTCGGCATCGCCGGAGCAGGCCGGATCGGACGCAACGTGGCGCGCAAGGCACGTGGCTTTGACATGGAGATCATCTATAGCGACGTGTCCCCAAACCCTGCGATCGAAGACGAGAGCGGTGCGCGTTTCGTCAGCAAGGAAGAGCTCCTCGCACGATCGGATTTCCTGACGCTGCACGTGCCGCTTCTGCCGGAGACCCGCCACTACATCAGCGCACACGAACTTGGGCTGATGAAGCCGAGCGCCATACTGATCAACGCCAGCCGTGGACCGGTCGTCGATGAGAAGGCCCTTGTCGAGGCCCTGCGCGAGCATCGCATCTGGGGCGCGGCGCTCGACGTCTTCGAGGATGAGCCAGCGCTCGCTCCTGGCCTGATCGACCTGCCGAACTTGGTGATTGTGCCGCACATCGCCTCTGCCACCGAAGAGACGAGGCTGAAGATGGGCGAGATTGTATCGCGCAACGTGCTGGCCGTGCTGTCAGGCAGGCAGCCCGACTGCTGCATCAACGCCGAGGCATTGCGCGGCCGCAGCGGGTCGAGCCCCGCCTAATGAGCAGCCAGGAACCGACGCATGGCACCGCTTTTCAGTAGGACGAAGAAGTTGAAGCAGAGGAAAGCCGCTTCTGCTTTCGCTACGCTTGTGGCGCTTGTCGAAGTCATTCCGATGCGCGGCTTCTCGGTAAACTCCCGCATGAAACAAGCTGCAAGACGTGATCTGTTGATGACATGACCCGTGGAACCGGGCATTTTGATGAAGAGCAGGGCGGGCAAGTAGACTCGGCCGCTCGGGGAAGCTGACAATGGCCGCGAATATCGCACCGCAATCGATCGTCGCTGCGAGACCCTCCTCGGAGTGCAAGGTGTCAGCCTTTCGGCCGCCTTCCTTGACGAGGTTCGCGGCAGGAATTGAGGTCGGGATCGCCGCCGGCGGCGAGTTCGGCCGGCAATAAACAAACAATAAAGGGATCGGAAACATGTCTGGCGTGGCCAATATCAACAAGACAATTCTCGCCGCGGCCGCAATGTGCGGTCTTTCGACTGCGGCGGTGGCAGCGGATGAGCCGACGATCGGCATCGTCGTGCCGACACTGGACTCACAGTTCTGGAACAGGGATGTCACGTTCCTGCAGACGGGTGCCAACCAGCTGGGTGTGCACCTGATCGTCCTGAATGCTGACAACAAGCCGGATCAGATGACGCAGGCGGCCCAGGATCTCGTCGCGCGCAAGGTCGACGGCATCATCTCGGTCGGTTACTGGTCTACCGCCCCGGCCACCATCAGGTTTGCCAAGCGGGCGAACATTCCGGTCATCATTGTCGACACTTACCCCCCATTCGCCCCGCTGAGCGGCGAACGCACCAACTACATCGCGTTCGTCGGGCCGAGCGACTTCGACTCCGGCTACCACATGGGCAAGGCGCTGCTTGCCGCGGTGCAGCCAGGTTCGGACGGCAAGAAGGTGATTGGTGTCGTCAACGGAACCGCCGGCACGTCCGTCGCAATCGACCGCCGCAAGGGCTTCCAGAAGGCGGTTGATGAGGACGGCCATGTCAGGATCGTGGGCGAAGTCGACGGCAACTTCGTCCGCGACCAGTCGCAAACGGCGTTCGAGTCCCTCTATCAGGGTCATCCCGACATCACCGGAGTCTGGTGTGGGAATGATCCGACAGCGATGGGCGTGCTCGCGGCGCTAAAGAGCAAAGGCAAGGTGCCTGGCAAGGATGTCATCGTCGTCGGAATGGATCTCAACCCGGAGAACGTCGAGGAAGTGAAGAACGGCGAACAGATCTTCGATATCGGCGGTCACTGGGTACAAGGCGGCATCGCGCTTGAGATCATGTATAATTACCTCCATGGCATGAAGCTGCCTGCCGACCAGGCGAACATCAAACTCAAGCTGCTGCCGATGACCAAAGCCGATGTTTCCCGCTTCGAGAGGGATTTCCCGGGCGGACAGCCGAATTACGATTTCAAGGCTCACTCGAAAGTCTACAACAAGGACGCGCCGCTGTCCCCAGCGTTCGACATACATTACTCCCAGTAACAAGGCGACAGGCAGGCCGCACGTCGACGGCGGCGTGCGGCGCCACCCGTCATCCCGATCACTTCTTTCACGGTGGGCTCCATGACGCTCGTTGCGGTCGGTCTGAACAAGCGGTATGGCCCAACCCGTGCGGCCGACGACGTCTCGATCACGCTGCGCACGGGGACGGTTCATGCTATCGTCGGCGAAAACGGCGCGGGCAAGTCCACGACGCTGCGCATGCTCAGCGGCGCCGTGCGCCCCGACAGCGGGGAAATGACGCTGGATGGCACGCCGTATGCGCCGCAAACCGTAATCGATGCCGCCTCGCGGGGCGTGGCGCTGGTGCACCAGGAAATCACGATCAACCGGTCGTTGACGATCGCGGAGAACATCTTCATCGGGTCTCTGCGGCGTTACGCGCGGCCGCTCGGCATCATGAAGCGCAAGATGATGGCGACGGTGGCGCAGGCCGCGCTCGACCGGATCGGCGTAAAAATCTCGGTGTCGACCAATATCGACCGGCTTAACCTCGGCGAGCTGAAATGCATTGAGATCGCGCGCGCCATCTCATCCGATCCAAACACCCTCTTGCTCGACGAGTCGACCGCCTATCTCGATCATCGCGAGGTGGATGCCGTGTTGAACGTGATGCAGGAGCTGAAGTCCCAGGGTATGACGATCGGCTTCGTGTCGCATCATCTGAGCGAGGTACTGGCGGCAGCCGATGATCTGACGATCCTCAAGGATGGGCGCTTCGTCGGTTCCTTCGGCGCCACCAGTATTGAGGCCGACGAGATCCATCGCTTGATGGTCGGGCGCGATCTTTCGCACGGCACTTATCCGCCGCGCGCGTCGCAGATTGGTCTCGCAGCACCTGCTGTCCTGCGTGCGAGGGAGGTGGCGGTCGGCCGGGAGTTGAATGATCTCAGCATCGAGGTTCGGCGTGGCGAGATCGTGGGCCTCGCGGGTCTGAAAGGGGCCGGCGCGGAGGCGCTCTTCGCCGGCATCGTGGGCGACGAGAAATTGCGTTACGGCGCCCTTCAGCTCGCGGGCAAGGATTATCATCCGCACACGCCGCGCACCGCCTGGCATGACGGCATCGCCCATCTTCCCGGGGATCGTGGCAATGAAGGGCTGATCGCCGGGTTCAGCGTGCTCGACAATCTTGTCATGGCCCGGCCGCCGACGCGCGGACCTATCTTCGACAGGTCGCGCGCCCGCGCCATTTCCGACGATCTGATCAGGCAGATCGGCATCCGGACGGCGAGCGCCGACGCCCCATGCCGCTCCCTGTCGGGCGGAAACATGCAGAAGGTCGTGCTGGGAAAGTGCCTCGCGGTCGACCCGACGCTGCTCCTTCTGAACAATCCGACGCGCGGTGTGGATATGGGTGCGCGCGTGGAGATCTACGGGCTGATGCGCCAGAAGGCAGACGAGGGCCTCGCCATCCTGCTCTCGTCGGAGGACATGCCGGAGCTCATCGGCATGTCGGATCGTCTCGTCGTGCTCCGGCAGGGCGTGGTGGCTCGCGAGTTCGCCTCTTTGGATGGCGTCGAAGAGCATGACATCGTGAAGTACATGACTTGAGGCATGAGAATGAACAAGATCAGCACCGCAACCGCCTCGGGCAAGACGGTCGCTCCCGCCGCTGGCTGGAAGGTTCCGCGCATCGAGCTGCTGCGACGAGGATTTCCGCTCATCTTCCTCGTCATCCTGGTGGCGGTGTTCACCGTCATGTCCCCACGCTTCCTGTCGCTCGACAATCTGTCGACCGTCCTCGAGCAAGGCACGGTTCTGCTCGTCACCGCGCTCGGCATGACATTCATCATCATGGCCGGATCGATCGACATCTCGGTGGGCGCGATCGTGGCCGTGTCGGCGCTCGTGGCGGCCATAACGGCGACCAGTCTTGGCGCCTGGGCGATCATCCCGGCGATCGCGGTCGGGGCGCTGTGCGGCTGCCTCAATGGCCTGCTGCTGGCGGTCGGCAAGGTTCCGTCCTTCATCGCGACGATGGGCACGATGGTTGTCTACCGCGGCCTCGTGTTGTATTTCACGCGTGGCGCGCCGGTGTCGATCGACAATGACGGCTTCCTTGACGCGTATTCCGGCATCACCTACGGCATTCCCCATGAGGTCGTGATCGGTCTGGCTCTCGCGGCCGTGGCGTGGGCCATCATCAACTTCACCGTCTTCGGCCGCGAGGTTCGGGCCGTCGGTGGCGGCGAGCGTGTGTCGATCCTGACCGGCATTCCTGTCACGCGCGTCAAGATCCTGATGTACGTGCTTCTCGGAGCGTTGTGCGGCATGGCCGGCCTGCTGCAGGGCGCGCGCACCATGGCGGCCACATCCCAGCTCGGCCTCGGTCTCGAACTCGACGTTATCGCGTCCGTCGTGGTCGGCGGTACTCCGCTCACCGGCGGTCTCGGCAGTATCACGAGCACGATGCTCGGGGTCCTGATCATCACGCTCCTGTCGAGCGGCATGAACATGGGTGGGGTCGATCCCTACTTTCAGAACATCATCAAAGGTGTTGTTCTGGTCACTGCCGTCTTCATCACGATCGACCGCAAGAAGATCGGGATCATCAAGTAGCGGCGTTCGGCGCACCCGACCGACGCTTCAGCGACAACGAAAGAGGTCACCACGATGGAATATCGCCAGCTTGGCCGCTCCGGCCTCAAAGTCTCGGCCCTGACGCTCGGCACCATGACGTTCGGTGGCAAGGAGCGATTCTCGTATGTCGGCAAAACCGATCAGGCGGGGGCCACGCGCATCGTCGATATCGCGCTCGATGCCGGTGTCAACCTGCTCGACACCTCCGACATCTACTCGTCCGGAACGTCCGAGGAGATCGTGGGAGAAGCGATCAAGGGCAAGCGCGGACGTGTGCTGGTGGCGACCAAGGCCCGGTTTCCGATGGGATCCGGTCCGAACGACGCCGGGCTGTCGCGCCATTATCTGATGCGTGCCTGCGAGGCGAGCCTGAAGCGGCTCGGGGTCGATCACATCGATCTCTACCAGTGCCACGAGTGGGATGGCTCGACCCCGATCGAGGAAACCATGGCCGCGCTGGAGTCCCTGATCGCGTCCGGCAAGGTCCGCTACATCGGCGTGTCCAACTTCACCGGTTGGCAGCTCATGAAAGCGCTGGGAGCTGCAGATCGGGCCGGCACCGCACGCTTCATCAGCCAGCAGATCCACTACACCCCCGAGGCGCGCGAGGCCGAGTACGAACTGGTGCCGATTTCCCTGGATCAGGGTCTGGGCATCCTGGTCTGGAGTCCGCTGGCCGGCGGCCTGCTCTCGGGCAAATATCGCCGCGGCCAGGCCGGTCCGGAAGACGGACGCAACTTCGCCGGCTGGCCGGAGCCGCCGATCCGCGACGAGGCCCGGCTCTACGACATCATAGAAGTGCTGGTCCAAGTCGCCGAGGAGCACAGCGTGTCCGCCGCGGAAGTGGCTCTGGCCTGGCTGCTGCATCGGCCGGCGGTGACTTCGGTGGTGATCGGCGCGAACACGGAGGAGCAGCTCCGGACCAACCTCAAGGCTGTGGATCTGCGGCTGACCGAGAACGACATGGAGCGGCTGAACGCCGTCAGCAAGTTGCCGTTGCTGTATCCTTACTGGCATCAGGCGATGACCGCGAGTGATCGGCTTAGCGCGCTGGATCTTGTGCTGCTGGAGCAGTATCTGCCGAAGACAAACGCATTCTAACATCGAGCTACGACGCTCGGCTGGCGCCTGACCTGCTCGCTGCGGCCGCGAAGATCACCCTTTGATGGTTCGCAAGCTCAACTCCTTTGCGGACCATCAGCTCGGGAACAGGCCGTGGGCCTCGACCGCAATGATGCGCGGGCGTGCGCCTCCGCCAGCGGTGAGACACGTTTCATGCGAAGGCAGTGGACCGCTCCGACACCACTATCGAAGGTTGCAGTTCTCATGAAACTCGATCGAGTGACCGCTCACCGCCTTCTGGAGGAAGCCATTACGCAGGCTCAGACGCTCGGGCGCCCGGTCTGCGTCGCGGTGACCGACGAGCGCGGCACGCTCCTGGCCTTCACCCGCATGGATGGGGCGCCGGTTCGGAGCGTCAAACTGTCGGAAGCCAAAGCCTATAGCGCCGCCAGGCTCGGCGTCTCCACGACCGCTTTCCACGAGCGCCTGGTGCGCGAGGGCATCCCCGCCAGCTATTTCGCAGATCCGACGCTGACGGGCATGCCCGGCGGTGCCGTCATCTTCAGCGAGAGCGGTGCAACCATCGGCGGTATCGGTATCAGCGGTCTCGCTCCCGCTGACGACCAACGGATCGTCGACGATGTCGCTGCGGCTCACAGGACCAGACAAGATCGATGAGACCCGGCGTGGCGGTCGCGTCAAAGCGCGGCTGCGATCGCGTGCCAGTTCTCGAGCCTGCGGGAGGCCCGTCCGATCCATGACGTCATCGACTGCGGCGTCGTCCGGCCGACGTCATCGGCAGCGACGTGTCGGGAGGGAAAGGCCATGAACGAGCGCGCGCTGCTGCGTCAGATGTTCGACGCCGCGATCGAGGCGGCCGCTCCGGACCATGCGGTCACAAGACATCTTCCGGCGCCGCCGCGCGGCCGGACCGTGGTGGTCGGCGCGGGCAAGGCCGCGGCCTCCATGGCGCGTGCGGTCGAAGCGCATTGGCCGGCGGCCTGTCCGCTCTCAGGGCTGGTCGTCACCCGCTACGGCCATGGCGTCGGGAAGCTGCCCCGCATCGAGGTGGTCGAGGCCAGCCATCCCGTGCCGGACGCTGCCGGACAGCTGGCCGCGTCCCGCATCCTGGCCCTGGTACAGGATCTGGGACCGGACGACCTGGTGCTGTGCCTGATCTCCGGCGGCGGCTCGGCGCTGCTGTCGCTGCCCGGCGGCGGCGTGTCGTTGGCCGACAAGCAGGCGATCAACCGTGCCCTGCTGCGCAGTGGCGCCGGCATTCACGACATGAATTGCGTCCGCAAGCACCTCTCGGCGATCAAGGGCGGCCGCCTCGCCGCTGCCGCCGGCGCGGCGCCGCTGATGACGCTGGTGATTTCCGACGTGCCCGGCGACGACCCCTCGGTGATCGCGTCCGGCCCGACTGTGCCGGACGCCACCACGCTCGCCGACGCGTCCGGGATCCTCGCTCGGTTCGGCATCGATGTTCCGGTGTCCGTGCGGGCGCGCCTCGCTGACCCTGCCGCGGAGACGCCGAAGCCCGGCGATGCCGCCTTCCTTCGCACGGTGACGCGCGTGATCGCGACCCCGCAGGCCTCGCTCGAAGCTGCCGCCGCCGTGGCCCGCGCGGCGGGCGTCACGCCGCTGATCCTCGGCGACGCCCTCGAGGGCGAGGCCGCCGAGGTCGGCCGCGTCATGGCGGGGATCGCCCGGCAGGTGTCGGTGCATCGCCAACCAGCGCCCCCGCCCTGCGTGCTGATCTCCGGCGGTGAAACCACCGTGACCGTGCGCGGCCAGGGGCGCGGCGGGCGGAACGTCGAATTCCTCCTCTCGCTCGCCATTGAACTGGCGGGCCGCCCGGGCATCTTCGGGCTGGCCGGCGACACGGATGGGGTGGACGGCGCCGAGGAGGTTGCTGGGGCCATTGTCACTCCCGACACGCTCGCGCGCGCCTCGGCGCTCGGCATCAGCCCGCGCGAGCGCCTCGGCGACAACGACGGCCACGGATTCTTCGAGGCGCTCGGCGACGAGGTGATCACCGGGCCGACGCTCACGAACGTCAACGATTTCCGCGCCGTCCTGATCAGGCCGCCCTAGGCGGAGCGGCCACCGCCATCAAGGTCCTGGACAGCCACTGCGAGGTGGGTCCGCCGTTCTTCCTCAGCCAGAGCAAATCCGCTGTCCTTCAATGCAGCGCATTCGCACCTTTGCTTTGCAACCTGGCTCGTTCTCGGACGCCCGGGCCATCACCTCTCCTGCTCGCGCGGTTTGTCGCCCGTCAACATCCCCGCTTCGTCGCGATCCAGATGTGACCAGCGCGCCGGGCGACTGCGGGCACGGTATGGCAGGTGCCGTCTTTGCGCGGCACGCGTTCGTTGTGGCTTGGCCGGCTTGACGACGGTTCCGTTCCGATTGACAACGAGCTGCACGCGAACGTCGCGGCCTCTTGCGGGACGCCTGTCGATCGGCCTGTAGCCCGCGTAACGATGCGGGCGCGATCGGATCCCAAGGAGACCAGCGCCATGGAGAGCGTTCTCACATTCGCCGGTCCGAACGCGTTCGACCAGATCACGCGATCGGTCCGCGACCGCAGTCGCTGATGCGCAATCGGACTCCACAGCACAGCCGATGGGCATGGGCGGAATGAACGTCGTCACTGCGCTAATCGTCATTCTTCTGGGCGGCATCGCCGGCGGCGTGCTGAGCCTGATTGTGCAGCGGCGCATCAAGCTCACTCATCGAAAGACGCATCAGGAAGTCGGCGCGCTCGTCTTTCTCCAGCTCGGAGTGATCTTCGCCGTCCTGCTCGCCTTCGTGGTGCAGGAGAACTGGAACGAGTACAACACGGCCGGCCAGGCAATCGACCTGGAGTGTGGCGCTCTGCATGGCGCGGCGATGATCGCCACCAGCATGCCGGAGAAGGAGGCGAGGGGCATCCTCGCCGCCGAACACACCTACGTCGGGTCGGTCGTCGAAGACGAATGGCCGGTGATGGCGAGCCGCCGCACGGAGGACCTCAAGACCGACAACCAGCTTGTCGCCCTGATCCGCTCCACAGCCTCGATTGGCACGGCCGACTCGATCAACCGCGGTAGCGCGGAACAGATCCTGTCGCTGCTCGCCGCTGCGCATGCTCAGCGCGAGGTGCGCATCTTTCAGCTCACCAATGGCGTTCCAGCCCCGCTCTGGGCCGTGCTGATCGGCTTCACCATCCTTCTTGTCCTGTTTGTGGCCTTCTCTGGCATCTCATGGCCCCCGATCGCGGTCGCCTTCACCGGCACCTTCTCGGCCGGCATCGTGAGCATCCTTGTCATCGCTCGGTTACTCGAATACCCCTTCGAAGGCGCTCTCGCGATCTCTCCCTCCGATTATGCGGATGTGCTGGAGAAGATCACCCTTCTACTGAAGGGGATGTAAGACAGC
>CAXTVZ010000121.1:1941-10012 GCA_964247685.1 uncultured Acetobacteraceae bacterium | reverse complement strand
CCGCAGATCGGATTGGGACTGCCCGTGCTGATCCCGGAGACCTATGTTCGCGATCTGCCCGTGAGGCTCGGGCTGTATCGCCGCATCGGTAATCTCGCGAACGACGAGGAGACGGGCGCGATGGCGGCGGAGCTCGTCGACCGGTTCGGTCCGATGCCGGACGAAGTCCAGAATCTGCTCGACGTCGTCACGCTGAAACGCATGTGCAAGCAAGCGGGCGTGGAGAAGCTCGATTCCGGCCCGAAGGGCATGGTGGTGCAGTTCCGCAAGAACATGTTCCGTAACCCGGCAGGCCTGATCGCGTGGATGGGTGCGAAGCGGCCCAAGGATCCGGAGAAAGATTTCGGCGAGATGCGGCTGCGGCCGGATCAGAAGCTCGCGATCGTGCGCGAGATGACCACTGCGCAGCGCATCCGTATCGCGCGCGAGGTGGTGCGGAACTTGAACCGCCTGTCCGCGGAAGCCGAAGCGGCTTAGTGGGGCTCTGCCCCACGCCCCGCCAGGATCAGCGATCCTGGACCTGCATGACTGAAGTGTTGCGGGTCCAGGGGCGCTTGCTCCTGGCGGGGTTTGGGGCAGAGCCCCAACCTTCGTCAGTTCAACCCAGCCGTCGCCCCGGTTGCCAGCGGGTTGTTCGCCACCAGGATCTGCTGCAGCACCGCCGCGAGACGCGGCGCGATGATGCCGAGATTGTTCGGCCCCGTCGGGTGCACGCCCGCGCTGTCGAGCCCGTAGGTCGACTGCACCAGCCCCGCCGTCTGCACCAGCGACACCAGCGCGGGGTTGCTGCAGGCGGCGACGGCGGCCTGCAGGTCGGAGACGTGGGTCTGGTTGAACGGGACCAGCAGCGCGATCGGCGTTTTCGGATAGTTCGACAGCAGCCCGTTCAGCACGGTGGTGGCGGCCGTCGTGACGCTGGTCGCGGTGGGATCGTTGGTCCCTTCGTTGATCACGATCAGCTCGGGCACCTGGATGTTGTTGCGCGACACGCCGTTCGACATCTCGCCGTAGGAGGTGGGAAAGATGGGAACGCCGCCGGAACCTGCCACCGTGAAGCCCTGGCCGCCGAAGCCGATCACGCCGACCTCAGCGCCCATCAGCGGCCCCAGATCGTAGGCCCAGCCGAGGGTCGCGTCGTTCTGGTCGGTGTCGTTGGTCGCGGTCTGGTTGACCGTGCGCACGCCTTCGGTGATCGAGTCGCCGAACACCGCGATCGTCCAGGGTGCCGCGTAGGGCAGGGTGGCCGACGAGCCCGGAGCCAGCGTGATGCCGGCGAGCCGCACCACGGTGCCGAGTGCGGACGCGTTCCACCGGTTGATCGTCTGCGACGTCGACTTCACCACCACTTCCACGAGATGCCAGGGAGCGGAGGCCAGATCGCCCGACGGGCTGCAGTTGATGTCGGCGCCGGGCGTGGTGCGTGTCCAGCCTGATCCCGCCGCGTAGCCGTCGACCCGGTAGTAGATCTCGCTATAGGGCGTGGTCGCGTCGGAATTGTCGAAGTTCAGGTAGCAGGATGCGCCGGTGAACATCGTGCGGAAATACGCACCCGCGTTGATGGTGCTCGCGGTGTTGGTTTCCTGCGTCCAGTTCATCGGCGAATAGAGGATGTTCGAGCTGCTCGGCAGCAGCACGGTGTCGGCGGCACTGTCGATGCCGGTGCCGTTCAGATGCCAGAGCGCCACCAGGCCGGTCTCGGTGCCGACATAGGCGGTGGTGGGCGGCGTGAACGCGGCCTTGTAGCGGGCGATGTTCCACACCGAGACCTCGTCGAGCTCGCCGGTCCAGTTGTTGCTGCTGGGATAGAGACCCATCGTGCCGACCGCGAAACTTGCCGTGGGCGTCACGATCTCGGCGACCGTGGAGCTCCCCGCCAACGCGCCGTCGACATAGCACGAGATGCCGTTCGGCTGGCCCACCAGGTCGAGCAGGTGCCACTTGCCGTCGATGATCGAGGGGCCGGTGATCGTCGTGTTGCCCGCACCGATATTGCAGACGGCGTTGCCCGCGGCATTGGCGCCGATATAGCCGACCGCCGCCGATCCGAACGCCACGCTGGGCGCACCGGGCGCGGCCGAGAGTTTCACCCAGGCTTCCCAGGTGAAGGTCGTGCCCGACAGCCCGATGCTGGACGGTGCGGTGCCGAAACCGCCCGACAGAGCAGCGGTCCCGAAATGCTGTGCCGTGGTGTCGTAGGTGGTGGCCGTCATCGTCAGGGCGTTCCCGAGGGCAAATGCCGAGGCGGGCAGCCAGGCCAGAAGCAGTGCGAGCGCGATGCGGTATGGTCTCATGTGCGTCCGTCCCCAGGAGCGTCGAGCGAGCGGAGCGGAAGCTAGCGGTGTCTTTACAGTCGGCGGTGCGGTTTGGCGGTAGGACGGTCATTCCGTCCTTGCGTTGGCGGCAGCGCCGCTCGAAGATCGGGCTCAGCTGGCCTGGTGGCCGGCAAGGATCGTGCCCTTCAGGCGGAAGTCGAAACCGCCAGGTCCGACGGCGCGTTCCTTAGACGCAGGACCTTGAGCGGGGAGGGATCGGCCGTGCCCTTCGACGGAACCAACTACAAGCCCGAGCCCGAGCAGCCTGCCCGCCCGTCCGCCGAGGAACGGATCTTCCTGATCCTGATGATCGTGATCGCGCTGACGCTGCTGTTCATGCCGATCTCGCTCGCCGCCCTTGGCGACCTCGTGCATTATACCACGGGAAGCTGAGCGCCTCCGCCCGAGCTTTTTCGCTCGTCTCGCTTGGCCCACGACGCCGTTTGATCTACGAACCGGCGACGTGAGAGTTAAAAAATGAGCGAGTCAAGCATTCCCCCCTCCAATGACTTCATCTTGACCAATTCCGGTCTGCGCTATCGCGACGATGCGGTGGGCGATGGCGCCGAGCCCGTGACGGGCCGCGTGGTCAGCGTCCACTACACCGGCTGGCTGGCGAACGGCGACGAGCCGGGGCGCAAGTTCGACAGCTCGCTCGATCGCGGCACCCCGTTCTCGTTCGGCTTCGGCATGCGCGAGGTGATCGCCGGCTGGGACATGGGCCTGGCGGGCATGCGCGTCGGCGGCAAGCGCCGGCTGCTGCTGCCGCCCGAGCTCGGCTACGGCGCGCGTGGCGCCGGCGGCGTGATCCCCCCGAACGCAACCCTGATCTTCGACGTCGAATTGCTGGGCGTCGGCTGAGATCATGGGATCCGTGGCGCGCAAGCCGACCCTCGTCACCCATAACGGCAAGTTCCACTGCGACGAGGTGCTCGCCTATGTCGTGCTCTGCGCAGCGCGCGGCCTCGCGGTACCCGGAACCGACCACACGCTGATCCGGACCCGCGATGCGGCGACGATCGCGTCGGCCGACATCGTCTGGGACGTGGGCACCGTGTTCGACGAGGCGGCGTGCCGGTTCGATCACCACCAGCGCGGGGCGCCGACGCGGCCGGACGGCACGCCGTTCAGCGCCGCGGGCCTGGTCTGGCGGGTCCATGGGGTGCGCGCGGTGGCCTCCATGCTGCCGCCGGACGCGGTCAGCTTCGCCGCCGGGATCGCGAACGAGCTCGACGAGTCGGTGGTCCGTCGCGTGGACCTGGTCGATAACGGTCTGGTGCGGGCACCCGATCCGCTGAACCTCACGGCGCTCATCGGCGACCTCAACCCGAAATGGGACGAGCTGCAGGACGGCGCCACCCTCGATGCACGCTTCCTGCAGGCGGCGGCGCTGGCCCGCGGCGTGCTCGAGCGGCGGGTCGATGCGATCCGGGCGCGCTTTGCCGCCGAGGCGCACGTGCTCGCGGCATTCCGCGCCAGCGCCGACAAGCGCATCCTGACGCTCGACCGCGGGATGCCCTGGAAGGCCGCCGTCTTCGCCCACCAGCTGCCGGTGATCTACTGCGTCTCGCCCGTGCCGAACGGCAACTGGGTGGTCGAGGCCATGCCGCCGGAGCCCGGATCGTTCGCGCAGAAAATGCCGCTGCCCGAGGCGTGGGCGGGGCTGGAGCACGAGGCGCTGGCGGCCGTGTCCGGCGTGCCGGATGCGGTGTTCGTGCATCTGCGGCGGTTCATGGGGGCGGCGCGGTCGCGGGGTGGGGCGTTGGCGTTGGCGCAGTTGGCGCTGGCGCAGGATGTGACAGCCAGCAGCGCCGCGTGAGAAGGCCAGGGGCTCTGCCCCTGGACCCCGCTGGGGTCTTGACCCCAGACCCCACTTTATTTGGCAGGTCCAGGACTGCTTGTCCTGGCGGGGTCAAGGGGCAGAGCCCCTTGCCTTCTTAGCCGAGCAGCCGGACCAGCACCGGCGCGAGTAGCGCCGTCGCCAACCCCGTCAATCCCACCCCCATCGCCGCGAACGCCGCCTCGCGCTCGCCGATCCTTGCCGCCGCCGCGGCCCCGATGCCGCTTCCCGCCACACCTGCCGCGAGCCCCGTGGCCGCGTCCTGCCGCACCCCGAGCGCCGCGAGTGACGGCCGGAGCACCAGCGCCACCACCAGCCCGCTCGCGATCGCGAAGGTGGCGGCCAGCGCCGGGTCGCCGCCGATCGTGGCGGCAACCCCCATCGCGATCGGCGTGGTCGCACTCTTCGGCAGCATCGCGCGTGCAAGCGAAGCGTCGCCGCCGACCGCCCGCAGGATCAGCACGGCACTGACGCTGCCCGCCAGCACGCCGGCCAGCACGCCCAGCAGCACGCCCGCGAGATGGCGGCGAATGGCGGGGAGGTTCGCCGCGAGCGGCACGCCGAGCGCCACCGTCGCCGGTCCCAGCAGCATCACCAGCGGCCAGGCGCCGCGCGCATAGTCCCGCGCGTCGATGCCGGCGAGCCGCAACGCGCCCGCGATCACCACGATGGTGGCGAGCGTCGGATTGGCGAGCGGGTGGCCGCCGAGCCTCCGCTGCAGCTTCAGCGCGCCCGCGTACACGGCCACGGTCGCCGCGACCGCGACCGCCGCCTCGATCACCGGCTCCGGCTCATCACGAGCGCCGTGGCAGCCAGGCCGAGCAGCGTGGAGAGAACCAGCGCCAGGAGCACGGGCATCACGTCTCGCGCCGGGAGCGCCAGCAATCCCTGCACGCCCACGACGCCGGCCGGCACGAACAGCAGCCCCATGTGGCCGAGCAGGACGCGCGCGAGCGGCACGAGGCCACGCGTCACCACTCGGTGCAGCCCCCCACGACCCTCAAGGACGCCGAGCGCGATCGTCAGCAGCAGCAATCCAGCGACCGAGCCCGGGATGAGCGACTGCAGATGCGCGCTCGCCGCCCCGAGCGCGGTGAAGACGGCGAGCACCGCCGCCCCGAGCACCAGGTCGGGCAGGCGGGCCCGCACGCGCGCCGGCTCCGCGGTGGCCGGCGCCAGGTCACCGCCGAGCTCGTCGCGCGCCTCCAATGCTCAGAAGCCTGCGACCGCATGCGGCACGTAGGGCTCCTCGAGGCGCGTGATCTCCTCGGGCGAGAGTGCCAGCGACAGGGCGGCGACCGCGTCCTCGAGATGGCGCGGCTTGGTGGCGCCCACGATCGGCGAGGTCACGCCGGGCTTGCTCAGCAGCCAGGCCATGGCGACCTGCGCGCGCGGAACGGCGCGCGCTTCCGCGATCTCACCCACGCGATCGATCACCGCGCGGTCGGCGTCCTCGGTCGCGCGATAGAGCGTCTGCATGAATTTGTCGGTGCCGGCGCGCATCGTTTGCGCCGCTCCGGCCGGGCGGGTGAGCCGGCCGCGGGCCAGCGGGCTCCAGGGCAGGATGCCGATGCCCTCCTCGCGGCAGAGGCTGAACATCTCGCGCTCCTCCTCGCGGTAGAGAAGGTTGACGTGGTTCTGCATCGATACGAACCGCGTCCAGCCGTGCAGGTCCGCGAGATACAGGGCTTTGCAGAACTCCCAGGCATGCATCGACGACGCGCCGATGTAGAGCGCCTTGCCTGCCCGCACGACGTCGTGCAGCGCCTCGAGCGTCTCCTCGATCGGAACCGAGTGGTCGAAGCGGTGGATCTGGTAGAGATCGACGTAATCGGTGCCGAGCCGCGTGAGGGAGGCGTCGATCTCGCGCATGATCGCCTTGCGCGACAATCCGCTGCCGTTCGCGTCGTCGCCCATCTTGCCGTGCACCTTGGTGGCCAGCACGACCTCGTCGCGGCGCGCGAACTCGCGGATCGCGCGTCCGGTGATCTCCTCGCTGGAGCCCGCGGAATAGACGTTGGCGGTGTCGAGGAAGTTGATGCCGAGCTCGAAGGCGCGCCGGAAGAACGGCATGCTCTCGTCGGGCGGCAGCGACCATTCATGCGTGCCGCGGCCGGGCTCGCCGTAGCTCATGCAGCCGAGGCAGATCCGCGAGACCTTCAGGCCGCTGCGGCCGAGATTGACGATGTCCATGACGGGATACTCCGTTTCGGGGTTCAGTATCGTAGCGGCAGCGGCACGCCGTTCACCGTGACCAGCCTGTCCTCCCAGGCCACGTCCCAGTGCAGCGTGCCGTCCGGATCCTTGTTGGCGGCGAGACGCAGCACCAGGAACGCGGCGCCGGCGCGGGTGCGCTCGTCCGCCGGCAGGGCGTCGCGCAGATCCTCCATGTCGCGCGCCCGAACGTCGAGATGGCCGCTCCGGTTCGCCGGATGCACGATCCCGGTCGCCTCCACCAGCGCGTCGCCGCCGGCGAAGCGGACGAGCTCGATATGGATCGTGTCGTCCGCCCGCAGTGCGTCGCCGCGCGCAATCGCGCGGACGCGGTCGGTCGGGGCCGACAGGCGGATCGTGGCGCCCGCGATCGGCGTCGCCGCCATGTCGGTGCCCGCGGCCGAGATCGCACGCGCCTCGACGTCCACCTGCGTCTGTCCGGCCGTCCCGTTGGCGACGCGCACCCGCAAGGCCCCGAGCGAGAGATCGTTGCCGTGGCTGTGCGCCTCGATCCCCGTCCAGCGCTCGCCCGCCGCGGCACCCGGGGGCAGGCTGCCGAGATTGATCGCGGCCTCGCGGAACGCGTGCTGGAGGTCGCAGGCGTGCGGCCGGTCGGGATCGAGCGTGATCAGCGTGGCGCCCGCGACCAGAGCGGGCAGGCCGTCGAGCTCGGGCGGCCCCTCGGTTGCGAGCGCGTGGGCGTGCAGGCGACCTGCCTCCTCACCACCCGATTGTGCGGCCAGCGTCGCGCGCCAGTCGGCCGCATGGCGGTTGCCCGGCGGACCGGCCTGCGATCCGGCCGCGATCGTCAAGGCCCCGCAGCGCGCCGCGTCCCACAGGCCGGCCGCCGGGGCTGCGCCGGGGCAAAGCACGGCCAGGGCCGCCAGCGCCGCCAGGAGAGGGTGGTGCGGTTGCGCGTTCGGTGCGAAGCACGCAGCCATGCCCCGTCCCACGATGCCGCCGCTGCTGCGCGCGATCACGCCCGACCGCTTCATCGTGGCACTGATCTGCACCGTCATCCTGGCCAGCGTGCTGCCGTGCCGCGGCGTCTGGCGCGCGGTGTTCGGCGATCTCACGATCGCTGCGATCGCGGTCATGTTCTTCCTCCAGGGCGCGCGGCTGCCGACGCGGTCGGTGGTGGCAGGGCTCGCGCACTGGCGACTGCACATGGCGATCGTGCTCGCGACCTTCGTGTTCTTCCCGGCGGTCGGATTGCTGCTGCGCGCGCTGGTGCCGCACGCGCTGCCGCGGCCGCTCTGGCTGGGCGAGCTGTTCGTCTGCGCGTTGCCGTCCACCGTGCAATCCTCCATCGCGTTCACCTCCATCGCCCGCGGCAACGTCGCGGCGGCCGTGGTGGCTGCCACGGCATCGAACCTGCTCGGCATCGTCGTCACCCCCGTTCTCACCGGTTTCCTGCTCGCGCGCCACGGCGGCATCTCGCTGGACGGGGTGCGCGACATCGCCGTGCAGCTGCTGCTGCCGTTCGTGGCGGGCCAGCTGCTGCAGCCCGTGATCGGCGCCTGGGCGATCCGACGCAAATCCTGGCTGGCGATCAGCGATCGCGGCTCGATCATCCTGGTGGTCTACACCGCCTTCAGCGCCGCCGTGACCGGCGGGATCTGGCACCTGGTGGGCGTGCGCGATCTCGCCGCGCTGGCCGCGGTCAACGCGGTGATCCTCGGCGCCGCCCTGCTGCTGACCTGGT
>CAXTVZ010000121.1:0-1841 GCA_964247685.1 uncultured Acetobacteraceae bacterium | reverse complement strand
CGTTCGTCCGGAGCATCCTCGGGGTAGACACATGGATCTCGGCATCAAGGGCCGCGTCGCCGTCGTGACCGGCGGCGACTCGGGCATCGGCCTGGCCACCGCCGCCCTCCTGCTCGACGAGGGGGTGCGCGTGGTTCTGACCGACATCGACGCCGGCGCGCTCGACGCGGCGGTGGAGCAGCTCAAGCCGCGCGGCGAGGTGGTGGGCATCGCAGCCGACCTCGCTGACGTGGCCCACGCCCAGACGCTGGAGCGGACGGTGGCGCAGAATTTCGGCCAGGCCGAGATCCTGGTGCACGCCGCGGGCTCGACCGGCCCGACCGGCGCGTTCGACCAGCTCACCGACGACGACTGGCGGCGCACGCTCGACGTCGATTTCCTGTCAGCCGTGCGCGTGCTCCGCGCCTTTCTGCCGCATATGCGGCGGGCGCAGTGGGGGCGGGTGGTGCTGATCGGTTCCGAGGACGCGGTGCAGCCGTATCCCGACGAGCTGCCCTACTGCGCGGCCAAGGCTGCCGTCCTCAACCTGGCCAAGGGCTTGTCGAAGAGCCTCGGCGCTGAGGGGATCCTGGTGAATGCGGTCTCGCCGGCCTTCGTGGCGACGCCGATGACCGATCGGATGATGGAGGAGCGGGCGCAGAAGACCGGCACCGATGTGGACGGCGCCATTCGGAGCTTCCTGGCCGAGGAGCGCCCGGGCCTGGTGCTCGGGCGGCGCGGGCGACCCGAGGAGGTCGCGGCGGCGATCGCGTTCCTCTGCTCCGAGCGCGCGAGCTTCTGCGCCGGCAGCAACCTGCGCGTCGATGGCGGGTCGGTCGGCTCGGTCTGAGTGGCGCCGTCAGGCGACCAGCGAGGCCTCGATCGCGGCTACGTCGAGCAGCCGCTCGATCACCTCGGCCTCCTGCGCTCCCGCGATCGCCAGGCGCTCGCCGAAGATGAAGCAGGGAACGCCGTTTATGCCGAGCCGGTGCGACCGCAGGTTCTCGCCCTGGACGATGTCGAGGCCTTCCGCGGTCCCGAGGATGCGACGCACCCGGCCGGCATCCAGGCCCTGCTCGCCCGCGATCGCCGCCAGCACCGCCTCATTGCCGATGTCGCGGCCTTCGGCGAAATGGGCGACGAACAGCGCGTCGACCACGTCCTGTGCCGCGATCGGGGAGACGCGCGCCGCCAGGCGGACCAGCCGGTGCGCGTCGACGCTGGAGGGCGTGCGAGTGACGAGATCGAAGCGGAACGGAACGCCTTCCGCCGCTCCGACCTCGGCGATGGAGGCGTAGAGGCGCCGCCCGCGCTCCTCGCTGCCGAACTTGCGCGCCACGTAGTCGGCGCGGCTCATGCCGCTGCGGGGCATGTCGGGGTTCAGCAGGAAGGGGCGCCAGACCAGCTCGATGCCGAGATCGGGCCGGCGCCGCATCGCCCGACGCAGGCGGCGGACGCCCAGGAAGCACCACGGGCAGATCAGGTCGTGGACGACCTCGATCGTGAGCTTCGTCCGGATGTCGGCCAGCATGTTCACGGCGCGGAAACCCTAGCCTGTCCGAGGGAATTCGTCACGAGGACGCGAAGAAGGCGTAAGAATTGCAAGACATCCTCGCAAACAGACATGAACAAGCCGTTACCGGGGCACGGGAGGCGGCACTGGACCCGGACGTGATCGACATGCGCGCGCGTTTCGCCACCTACGTGGCGACGCTCGGCCGCGGTCCGGGGCGCTCGCGCTCGCTGACCCGCGAGGAAGCGCGCGACGCCTTCCGGATCGTGCTGGCGGGCGAGGCCGACCCGCACCAGGTGGGCGCCTTCACCATGCTGCTCCGCTATCGCGGCGAGGATGCCGACGAGAT
>CAXTVZ010000120.1:0-10059 GCA_964247685.1 uncultured Acetobacteraceae bacterium | reverse complement strand
GGTCCAGGAGGGCCTTCCCTCCTGGCGGGGTCAAGGGGCAGAGCCCCTTGCTCTTAAAGTCAGCGTTGCCGAAACAGCTGTCGGCTGTGGCCCCAGCGTCACCGTCAGCACATGCTGCCACCGCCACCCGAAATCGAGCAGGTGCCGACTGAACGGGTTCCCGCTCTCGCCCGTCGCGATCACGAAACGGCTCCCATCCAGGTCCGCCAGATCGTAGACGCCACGAAACGACGCCCCGTGCACCGCGGCGAAGCTCCCTGCCGCGAACCCCTGCGCATCGATGGTCTCGGCATCCCCGCCCACCGCCAGGTCGGCGCCTCCCATACGGCCGAGCAACGGCAGCCCACCCCAGAGCGGATTGCGGAAATGCGCGTGATGCACGCGGCCCCACTGCCACGTGGTCGGATGGGCGCCCTGCGACGCCGCGAGCGATGCCACCGTCCGCTGCAGCGTGGTCGCGAGCAGTGTCGAGCAGGGACCGCCGCACAGAACGGGATCGCGGCGGGTGAGTGCCTCGAGAACGAGGTCGCCCGGGCGCGACGCCGCTCCGTCCGGATCTCCGGCGCCCTGCAGGACGGCGGCGGCCACCGCACGGAGCCAGGATGCGGCGATCAGCGGCTCGGGACGACCTGGGCCCATCGATCCGTCCCAGTCGCCGAGCTCGCGCAGGGCCGATGAGGAGAGCTCGTCATACGCCACAACCCCGCTTAGGAGGTGTGGCAGGAGATGCACCAGGTAAAGGTCACGGACGTCGCCCTGCATCGAGGAGAAATCGTCCGGCGAGAAGCGCGACGAAGCCGACAGCAGCGCGGCGATGCGCCGGGCGCGCCACCCGTCGGGTGCGTCGCGCCCCATGAACACGGTGGACGCCGTGTCGGGCACGGGCTCGTTCGCGTTGAGCAGGATGCCGGACGCGGGCGCCACGGCCGTCGGCAGCGCGGTGCCCGACGCGTAGCCGGTCCAGTCATGCGCGCCGTCCCAGCCGGGCACGGGGAAGGTGCCGTCGCCGCTGCGGCGGATCGGCACGCGGCCGGTGGTGAACAGCGCGATCCCCTGGGCGTCGGCGACGAGCAGGTTCTGCACCGGCGCGGTGATGCTGGCGGCGGCCGCCCCGGCGCCCGCGACGTCATGCGCTTGGTTCAGCAGCGACAGGCCGAGCGCGGCGCGGTTGTCCGCGTCGAGGCTGGCGATGCGGGCTGCCAACACCAGGCCCGGACCGGGCGCGGGCGTGCCGCCGAACTCGTGCGCGAGGTCGCTGATCACGGGGCCATGGCGGGTGATGCGCACGTCGATCACGACATCCGGGCGGCCATGGACGTGGATGCGCTCGAGCCGGTGGCCGAACGGCAGCGGTCCCGCGGGGCCGGCATAATGATCGCGATCGAGCACGCGCTCGATGAACACGTCCTCGGTATCCGCGGCCGCCGTGGTGAAGGTCCAGGCGATGTGGCGGTTGCGGCCGATCACCAGGAACGGCACTCCGGGTGCGGTGGCACCGGCGAGCGTTCCGCCCGGCGTGTCGATGCGGGCGAGATACCAGAGGCAGGGCAGGCTGTAGGCGAGATGCGGGTCGCCGGCGAGCAGCGGCGCGCCCGTGGTGCTGTGGTCGGCGTCCACCGCCCAGCCGTTCGAGGCGGTGGCCGGAAGGGTGAAGGGGCCGGGAAAGCGCGGCAGCGCGCGCAGGGTGGCGGCAGCGAGACGCACCGCTCCGGGAGCGGACAGCCAGGCCGCGTCGACGCCGGCATTTGCGGCGGAGGCTTCCGGCCAGAGCTTCAGGATATGGTCGCGGTCGAGCCGGGGCGAGAGCGTCAGCCGTTCGAGCTCGGTGCGGAGATTGCTCGACAGATAGAGCCCCATCGTCTCCGCCCACAGCATGCTGTCGACCGGCGTCCAGGCGCGGGGCGTGCCGAGCAGGAGGTATTCGGGAGCGGAGAAGCGGCCGTTCCGCGCGATGAAGGCGTTGACGCCGCGCGCATAGGCCTGGAGCAGACCTTGCGTCGCCGGCGGGAGGTTGGCCACGGCCGCCACCGCCGCAGCCCGCGTGCCGAGCATCCTCGCGTATTCGTCCAGCGCCAGCGCCCGGCGGCCGACGAGCTCGGAGAGCTCGCCCGCGGCGGCGCGGCGCATGAGGTCCATCTGCGCCAGCCGGTCGCGGGCGTGAACGTAGCCGAGCACCTCGGCGGCATCCGCGTCGGTGGCGGCTCGGATGCGGGGGATCCCGTCGGCGTCGAAGGTGACGGAGGCGGGTGCGGAGAGGCCGGGGAGGTCATCCGCGACATGGGCCGATGGGAGGGTTCGCTGGACCGCGGCGAAGACGAGGAGCGCCGCGACGGTTGCGAGGAAGAGAACGGCAGCGAGACTGAACCGAAGCGCTCGCATCGCTGCCGCCGCGCGTGCCTTCAGGTGTTCATCGCATCGAAGAATTCCTGGTTGGTCTTGCTGTATTTCAGCTTGTCCAGGAGGAAGTCCATCGCGTCCTGCGTGCCCATCGGGTTCAGGATGCGGCGCAGCACCCACATCTTCGACAGCGCTCCCTTGTCGACCAGGAGCTCCTCGCGACGCGTGCCGCTCTTGGTGATGTCGATCGCCGGAAAGGTGCGCTTGTCGGAGAGTTTGCGGTCGAGGATGAGTTCCGAATTGCCGGTGCCCTTGAACTCCTCGAAGATCACCTCGTCCATGCGGCTGCCGGTGTCGACCAGCGCGGTCGCGATGATGGTGAGCGAGCCGCCCTCCTCGATGTTGCGGGCCGCGCCGAAGAAGCGCTTGGGCCGCTGCAACGCGTTCGCGTCCACACCGCCCGTCAGCACCTTGCCCGAGGACGGCACCACGGTGTTGTACGCGCGCGCGAGGCGCGTGATGCTGTCGAGCAGGATCACCACGTCGCGCTTGTGCTCGACCAGGCGCTTGGCCTTCTCCAGCACCATTTCGGTGACCTGCACATGGCGTGTCGCCGGCTCGTCGAAGGTGGACGAGATCACCTCGCCCTTCACCGAGCGGGACATCTCGGTGACTTCCTCGGGCCGCTCGTCGATCAGCAGCACGATCAGGAACACTTCGGGGTGGTTGGTCGAGATGGCGCTGGCGATGTTCTGCAGCATCACCGTCTTGCCGGTGCGGGGTGGGGCCACCACCAGCGCGCGCTGGCCCATGCCGATCGGCACCACCAGGTCGATCACCCGGGGCGTGAAATCCTTGGCGTGGGACTTCGTGACCGACTGGAAGTTCTCGACTTCCATCTTCAGCCGGCGCTCGGGGAAGAGCGGCGTGAGGTTGTCGAAGTTGATCCGGTGGCGAACCGCTTCGGGCGACTCGAAATTGATCGTGTTGACCTTGAGCAGCGCGAAGTAGCGCTCCCCATCCCGAGGGGCCCTGATCTGGCCCTCGACGGTGTCGCCGGTGCGCAGTCCGAAGCGGCGGACCTGGGTGGGGCTGACATAGATGTCGTCAGGGCCGGGAAGGTAGCTGGCTTCGGGGCTGCGGAGGAAGCCGAAGCCGTCCGACAGGATCTCGAGCGTTCCCTCCCCGTGGATCGCCTGGTCGTTGTCGGCCAGGTTCTTCAGGATCGCGAACATGATGTCCTGCTTGCGGAGCGAGGACGCGTTCTCGATCTGCAGCGATTCCGCGAAGGACAGCAGATCGGCCGGGGTCTTGGCCTTGAGTTCGGCGAGGTGCATGGACGCCTCGTGAGCGTGAGTAGGTTGGGGACGGGCTGTCGGGTCGCGGAGGACCGGCACCGGAGGCACCAGTCGGTCCTTGGCTGCATCCGGGGAACCCGGAGGGAGCGGCGCTGGACGATCCAGTTCGGAGGGACCGCGGCGGACTTTGCCGGGCGGCATTCACATCGCACTGGCCGGAGGGGACGTCAAGTGTCGGCGCCCTCGCCCGCCGGGAGGGAGATCAGATCCAGCCGATCCGGCGGAACCAGGCGAGCGGCAGGACCACGGTGAGCAGCATCAGGCTCAGCGCGTAGTAATAACCGTAGGTCCAGTTCAGCTCCGGGATGTTCTTGAAGTTCATGCCGTAGATGCTCGCCACCAGCGTGGGCGTGACGCCGATGATGCTGGCGACCGTGACCACGCGGATGCCGTTGTTCTGCTCGATGCTGATGAAGCCGAGCGTCGCATCGAGCAGGAACTGGATCTTGTTGGTGACCTGGTTGTCGTAATCGGAGAGCGACTGCAGGTCGCGCTCCAGCGTCTTCAGCCGGGTCCTGAGCTTCGAATCATCGGACGCCTTCACCGCCTCGTTGATGAACAGGACCATCCGGGTCAGCCCGAGCAGGCTGTCGCGAACCTGGGAGACGGTGTCGCCATTGCGTCCGACATTCCTGAGCAGGCCGCGCAGGCGCCGGTCGATGTGGCGCGAGCTCTGCCTGCCCCGGGCGTCGGAGAAGATGTTCGCGGAGAGCTGGTCGAGCTCGCCGCCCACGTACTCCAGCACGTCGGCCAGCCGGTCGACGATCGCCTCGAGCAGCCCCAGGAGCAGGGCGGGCGCGCCGAACGAGGTGGACGCGGTCTCGACGGTGCGGGCGAAGCTGTCGAAGGCGAGGTAGTCGTTGAAGCGGATGGTCAGCAGCCAGCGCGGCGAGGCCACGATCCCGAGCGGGGTCGCGGTGGTCAGCCCCTCGCGCCTGCGGGTCAGCGGGGTCGAAAGGTAGAGCGCGTCGCCGCGGCGGAACAGCCGGCTCGAGCTCTCGATCTCGTCGAGGTCGCCGCGGCTCGGGATGTCGAGGCCGGTGAGCCGATGCACCTGGGCCCGCTCCTCGTCGGAGGGATCGATCAGGTCGATCCAGACGGCCTTGCCCACATCGGGAGGGCTGCCGTCGATTGCCAGAACACTGGAGGGAGCCTGGGCAGGTCGTGCAACGAGCATGGGCGCTCCATATTCCCCGGGACGAAGCTCGTGCGTGACCCTTCGGTTTCACTGCTCTAAGAAACCGCGTTCGATGAAGGATAACATGGTGCCCGAAGGCAACGAGAGATCCGCAGGCGTGATCCGCCCGAACACGCTGAAGGGCGACCCCGACGCCCGCGGCCGGTTCGGTGGCTTCGGCGGACGGTTCGTGGCCGAGACGCTGATGCCGCTGATAACCGAGCTCGAGCAGGCCTTCGAGGACGCACGCGTCGATCCGGCATTCAAGGCAGAGTTCGATCGGCTGCTGCGCGACTATGTGGGCCGGCCCAGCCCGCTCTGGTTCGCCGGCCGCATGACCGCCGAGCTCGGCGGCGCACAGGTCTGGTTCAAGCGCGAGGAGCTGAATCATACCGGCTCGCACAAGCTGAACAACGTGGTGGGCCAAGTGCTGCTCGCCCGCCGGATGGGCCGGACGCGGATCATCGCCGAGACCGGGGCCGGCTCCCACGGGGTCGCGACCGCCACCGTGTGCGCGCTGTTCGGCCTGCCCTGCATCATCTACATGGGCGCCACCGACGTCGAGCGGCAGTCGCCCAACGTGTTCCGCATGCGCCTGCTCGGTGCCGAGGTCCGGCCGGTCACCGCGGGACGTGCCACGCTCAAGGACGCGATGAACGAGGCGATGCGCGACTGGGTCGCCAATGTCGACGACACCTATTACGTGATCGGCACCGTCGCTGGCCCCCACCCGTATCCCGTGATGGTGCGCGAGTTCCAGCGCGTGATCGGCGAGGAGGCGCGCGCCCAGCTTCACGAGGCAACCGGACGCCTGCCCGACGCGGTGGTCGCCGCGGTGGGCGGCGGGTCGAACGCGATCGGTATCTTTCACGCGTTTCTCGACGATCCGGAGGTGCGCCTGATCGGCGTCGAGGCGGCGGGGCGCGGGCTCGACAGCGGCGCGCACGCGGCCAGCATCAGTCGCGGCTCGCCCGGCGTGCTGCACGGCAACCGCACCTATCTCCTTCAGGACGCCGACGGGCAGATCGACGACGCCCACTCGATCAGCGCCGGCCTCGACTATCCGGGGATCGGGCCGGAGCACAGCCACCTGCACGACATCGGACGCGCGGAGTATGTCGGCATCACCGACGACGAGGCGCTCGCGGCCTTCACGTTGTGCACGCGGATGGAGGGGATCATCCCGGCGCTGGAATGCGCGCATGCGCTGGCCGAGGTGGTGAAGCTCGCGCCCACCATGCCCAGGGACGCGATCATCCTGCTCAACCTGTCGGGCCGCGGCGACAAGGACGTGCCGACGGTCGCCGCCCGGCTCGGGGCCGCCTTGTGAGCCGCATCGCCGCGCGCTTCGCCGCTCTCCGCGCGGAAGGGCGCGGCGCGTTGATCCCGTTCCTCACCGCCTTCGACCCGGATCGGGCGACGGCGGCCGCACTCCTGCGCGGCATGCCGGAGGCGGGCGCCGACCTGATCGAGGTCGGGATGCCGTTCTCCGATCCGTCCGCCGACGGGCCGAGCGTGCAGGCCGCCTCCAAGCGGGGATTGCTGGGCGGTGCCACGGTCGCAGGCACGCTGGCGCTGGTGGCCGAGTTTCGCGAGCGCGACGCGGTCACGCCGATCGTGCTGATGGGCTACCTGAACCCGCTGCTGCGCTTCGGCGTCGAGCGGTTCTGCGCCGCCGCCGCGGACGCGGGCGTGGACGGGCTGATCGTGGTCGACCTGCCCCCCGAGGAGGAGGATCTCCTTCTTCCGGCGGCGAGCGCGCACGAGATCGACCTGATCCGGCTGGTCGCTCCCACCACCGGCGACGCGCGGCTCCGACGCGTGCTCGAGGGAAGCTCCGGCTTCGTCTACTATGTCAGCATCACCGGTGTGACGGGCACGCGCACCGCCTCGTCAGCCGAGCTCGCCGGAGCTCTCCCGCGGCTTCGAGCTGCGACCGCGCTTCCCGTGGCGATCGGCTTCGGCATCCGCTCGCCCGCGCAGGCCGCAGCCGCCGTGCGCATTGCCGACGCCGCGGTGGTCGCCTCCGCCCTGCTCGACACGTTGGCCGCCTCGCTCGACGCCCATGGGCAGGCGACCGCAGAGACGGTGCCGAACGTGCTCGGACAATTGCGGCAGCTCGCCCGCGCGGTGCGAGCCGCCCGCGTGCCCGGCGCCATGGAGGAGATCACCGCATGAGCTGGCTGACCGACTACGTCCGCCCGAAAGTCCGCTCGCTGCTGGGGCGGCAGGACGTGCCCGACAATCTCTGGGTGCAGTGCGACAGCTGCAAGCAGATGGTCTTCTCCAAGGAGCTCGAGAAGAATCTTCGCGTGTGTCCGCATTGCGGCCACCACATGCAGGTGACGGCCGCCTTTCGCCTGGGCTTCATCTTCGACGACGGAAAGTTTTCCAGGGTCGACCTGCCCAAGGTCCCGGTCGACCCGCTCGGCTTTCGTGACGAGAAGCGCTATGCCGACCGCCTGAAGGACGCCCGGAGCAAGACCGGCATGGACGACGCGCTGCTGGTCGGCGTGGGCAAGATCGGCGGCATGGACGCGGTCGCCGCCGCGATGGAGTTCCGCTTCATGGGCGGCTCGATGGGAGCCGCCGTGGGCGAGGGGATCGTCACCGCCGCACGACGCGCCGTCGAGCTGCACACGCCGCTGATCCTGTTCACCGCCTCGGGCGGAGCGCGCATGCAGGAGGGCATCATCAGCCTGATGCAGATGCCGCGCTCCACCATCGCCGTACAGATGCTGCGCGAGGCGGGGCTGCCCTACATCGTGGTTCTGACCAATCCCACCACCGGCGGCGTCACCGCGAGTTTCGCCATGCTGGGCGACATCCAGATCGCCGAGCCCGGCGCGCTGATCGGCTTCGCCGGCGCCCGCGTGATCGAACAGACCGTGCGCGAGAAGCTGCCCGAGGGATTCCAGAAGGCGGAATACCTGCTCGACCACGGCATCGTCGACATGGTGGTGCCGCGGGGCGAGCTGGCGGCGACCCTCGGCCGGGTGATCCGGCTGCTGCTGCGCGCACCGGCCGCGGCCGTGAGCCTGCCCGCACCCGAGGCGCAGCCCGCCGAGACGGTGTGACCGGCGCGGTCGCGACGGCATGAGCGACACCGATCACGCCGATCTGATCCTCGAGCGGCTGAAGACCCTCTACCCGATCCTGATCGATCTCAGCCTCGGCCGGCTCGAGGCTTTGCTCGCGCGGCTCGGCCATCCGGAGCGTCGCCTGCCGCCGGTGATCCATGTCGCCGGCACCAACGGCAAGGGCAGCACCTGCGCTACGCTGCGCGCGATCGGCGAGGCGGCGGGGCTGCGCGTCCATGTCATGACGTCGCCGCATCTAGTCTCGGTGACGGAGCGCTTCCGGGTAGCGGGGAAGCTGGTGTCGGAGACGGCGCTCGCAGACGTGCTCGTCGAAATCGAGCGGGTCAACGCGGGCGGGCCGATCACCGTGTTCGAGGCGCTGACGGCGGCGGGCTTCATGCTGTTCGCGCGCCATCCCGCCGAGCTCGCGGTGATCGAGGTGGGCCTGGGCGGCAGGCTGGACGCCACCAACGTCGTGCAGCCGGCGGTCTCGGCGATCACCGCAATCTCGATCGATCACGAGGCGTTTCTCGGCAACACGCTGGCGGCGATCGCGGGCGAGAAGGCGGGCATCATCAAGCGCGGCGTGCCGGTGGTCACCGGACACCAGACCTCGGATGCCATGGTCGTGTTCGACAACACGGCCCGCTCGCTGGACGCGCCGCTCTACGCCCGCGACCGCGACTGGCGGATCGAGCGGGCGGCGGAGGGCGTGGTGTTCAGCGAGGGGAGCGAGATGCTGTCCCTCCCCGGGCCGGGATTGCTGGGCGCGCACCAGCTCGACAATGCCGGCATCGCCATCACGGCGCTGCGCCATGCGGGACTGTCGATCCCCGCGGAGGCCTGGGCGGCGATCGCGGCGGTGGAGTGGCCCGCCCGGCTGGAGAAGCTCCACGGCGCGCTGGCCGGCACGCTCCCGCCCGGCTTCGAGCTCTGGCTGGATGGCGGCCACAATCCTGCGGCGGGCGCGGCCCTGGCCGGCGTGGTCGCCACCTGGCGCTCGCTGCCGCTCTACCTCGTGGTGGGCATGAAGGAGAGCAAGGACGTGGCCGGGTTCCTGGCACCTCTGGTGACGTCCGCCGCTGCGACCTTCGCGGTCCGCGAGGAGGGGCAGGAGCTGGCGATCGGCATCGACGCGATCATCGCCGCGTCCGGCGGCCGGGCCCGGCCGGGGCCGACCGTCCGGGCCGCACTGGCGGCGATCTCGGCGCTGCCACCCGGCCGCGTGCTGATCTGTGGCAGCCTCTATCTCGCGGGCGAGGTCCTCAAGATGGAACGGGCGCCGATGCCGGCTCCGGGCTGAGGCTCGCGCGCACCGCGTCCGCGAGCGGCGTGTGCGGCTCGGCGCCGATCACCGCGATGAGGCGCGCATTGCTCAGCGCCAGCGGCCGCGTCCAGAGCGCGCGCATCTCCATCAGCTCGCGCAGGAACGGGTTGAAGGGCGAGGCCAGGCGGGCGGCCATCCAGGGGAACGCGCGGATCGGACCGCCGCGGAGACGTTGGACCGCGTCCGCCATCCCGCGTCCCTCGATCACATGGCCACGCAGGCCGAAGCGCGCGAAGGCGGGGAGCGACGCCTCGTGCTCCAGCAGGCGAACCAGCGTCGTCGCCGCATCCGGGAGATAGCACCAGGCATGAACGACGCCCGGACGCTCCGGGGTGACGATCCGATGCGGGTCGCGGGCGATGCCGCCGTTCAGCCAGGAGGACGGCGCGTGCGGCCCGAAGAAGTCGCCGCAGCGGAGAACGAGAACCCGCAATCCGTCGGCGGACGCCGCGCGCAGGCGTATCTCCACCTCCACCCGGATCCGGCCCTTGCGCGTGACCGGTTGCTCCGGCGCGTCTTCGTCGATCGAGATCCCGGCATCGGGCGCGTAGTTGTAGAGGCTGGCGGGCATGACGAGGCGCGCCTCGGCGGTGGTCGCGGCGGCGATCGCGTTCTCCAGCATCGGCATCACCGTGCCCGGCCAGTCGCGATACATTGGCGGGTTCGCGGCATGGACCACCAGGCTCGTGCCGGATGCGGCCCGGATCATGTCCTCGCGGCGCATCGCGTCGCCGGTCACCCACTCGATGCCGGGCGTCGAACCGGCCAGCGTCGCCGGAT
>CAXTVZ010000119.1:4832-10070 GCA_964247685.1 uncultured Acetobacteraceae bacterium | reverse complement strand
GCCCCGGGCGTCGCCGGTGCCGCGGACGCGGTCGCATCCGCCGCCCCGGCCGGCAGCGCCGTCGGACGCAGCACGCGCGTCCCGTCCGCCGACGACACCGTGACGCGGTCCGCCCCGATCGCGAGGATCGTATAGGGCCCCGCATGGCCGCCTTCGCGCGCGACGAGCGGGTGTCCGTCGGCATCGAACACGCAGCGCCGGTCGGTGCCGCCGATCAGGATGGCGGAGAGTCGCAGCGACGCCGTCGCCTGTGCCGCGCCGGACGCGGTGTGGGCGGGGCGGCGGGTGAGGGAGAACAGGGGGCGGGCGTTGATGATGGCGGTTTCAGCCGCGACGTCGGTCGGATGGAGGGCGGCTGGTCCGGCGGCGACGGCGACCCTGCGATCCACGGGATCGAGCCGCGGCCTCGGCGGGCCGCCGATGGTTTCCGCGGCCAGCACCACGAGCAGGGCCGCGCCGATCAGGGCGGGTACCAGAAGGGCCGGATGGTTCGCCACGAGCGCCATGGGGTCAGACGCCCGGGAGCTCGTTGACGGACACGATCCGCCAGCCCGCCGGATGCCGCTCGATCACGCTGACGGAGAGGTTCTGCACGGACAGGTGCAGGGCCTGGGTCGGCGTGAGCCCGAGCGCGTGGGCGATCGCGCCGCGAATGGCGCCGCCATGGGTGACGGCGATCACGTCGCGGTGGGCAAAGCGATCGGCGAGGCGCTCGACGGTGCGGCCCACGCGGGCGCAGACCGCGGCGAAGCTCTCGCCGCCCGGCGGGGTCTCGTCGGCCGCCACGGGCCAGAAGGCGTGGGCGGGCTGGTCGAGCAGCGGCGGGAGCTCGTGGTGGCGCAGCCCCTGCCACTCGCCGAGATCCTGCTCGAGCAGGCCCTCCTCGACGAGCAGCTCCGGCATCCGGTCCCGCCATTCGCCGATCGCCTCGGCCGTGCGGCGGGTGCGCGAGAGCGGGGTCACGACCCATTGCGCCTCGCGCGGGAGGCGGGCGGCGAGCGCCTGGTACATCGGCACCTGCGCCACCAGGTGCTCGGGGCAGAGCGGCACGTCGTGCACGCCGTAGAGCCGGGCGCGGGCGTTTTCCTCGACCAAAGCGTGGCGGATCAGCCAGAGCCGCGTGATGCCGGGCTCGAGGCTCACGGCGTCGAGGATGGACGGAAGAGCGGTCATCGTTGGCCTGATCTTGAGGAGGGTTACGGCTCGAGCGGGGCGCCGAAGCTCGGCTGCGGGTCGGCCTGGTCGAGTGCCGGGAAGTGGCGGAGGAGGAGCGACAGCTTCTCGAGGCAGGCGCGCGCGTCGCGGATCTCGCGGGCGAGGCGGGCCTCGCCGTCGATGCCGTCATGGGAGGGCTCGCCCGAGACCAGGCGGGCGCCGGCGGAGATGCGCAGCGCGCCGGCGATGCCGCCCGCGCCGTCGGCCACCGGGGCGGGCTGGCCGATGTGACATCGGAGTGCTGCGAGAAAGCGGTCGGTGGCGCCGAGACCCGCGGGCAGGCAGGCGGACACGTCCGCGTTCAGCCACTGGTAGATGCGGCGCGCCTGCTCGAGGTCGAGCGGGCGGCGGTCGCGGCTAAGCACCAGGAACGGCATGATGGTCTGCACGTCGTCCCAACCCTGCAGCACGTCGCCGAGCACGGGGCGGACCAGCGGGGGGGCGACGACGCGCTTGACGTCCGGGTTGGTGTCGATCGCGACGGCCACCGCCTCGGTGAAGAGCTGCAGGATGGTGCGCTTGCGGAGTGCGGGCACGGCGGCGAACGCTTCCATCTCGGCGATCGCCGCACTCCAGCGCAGGGCCAGGCCATGGTTGCTGCCGGCGGGGAGCACGTCGGCGGCGGCGATCTCGGCGGGCCAGTCGGTGCGCCGCGCGTAGTCGGCGAGGCCGGCCGGGAGCGGTGCTGCGTCGAGGCGGGCGCGCATCGCGGGCGGGATCAGCACGGCGCCGCAGAAGGGCGGGCCGGTGAAGAACTTCGAGCCGGTGATCATCACCATCCAACCCACCTCGACATAGGAGCGGACCCGGGCGGCGGTCAGGCGCGCCTGGCAGGCATCCACCACCACATCGACCTGCCCTCGATGACGTCGCGCGACGGCGGCCACGCAGGCGATCGAGGGGGCGAGCAGCCCGGTCTTGGAGACGTCGAGGAAGTGCAGCAGGGCCCGGCCCTCCCCTGCGACCACCCCGTCGATCATGCGCGCGCAGGCGGCGTCGATCTCGGGGCCCGGGATCAGCGTGCCGTCCGAGCGGCGGATCGCGAGGTCGGCGCGGGTGACGGCGGCGGGCATGCCGGCGATGGGCGCGCCCTTGGCGACCGCGAGGCCGCCGGCCGTGTCGTTGGCGAAATGCCGGCCGACCGAGGCGAGCGGCACGCCGCTGCCGGTCTCGTCGGGCGCGGTGAGGATGTTGACGAGGGCGCCGGCGCCCGGCGCGCGCGCGGCCACCGCCAGCGAGACGAGCTCGCAATCGGTGCCCGATGCGGCGAGCACGATCGCGGTGCCGGCGGGCAGGCCGTAATGGCGGGCGATCGCGGCGCGGACGCGCTCGATCTCGCCCGCCGCCGGGTCGGGCGCGCCCGCGAGCGCGGCGGCGACGATGCGGCGACGCGCGGCGTCCGCTCCCCCGAACCCGCGCTCCGACAGCGAGGACGCGGTCGAGGACGCGTAGGTCACCGCCCAGGGGCGCGGGCGATGGCTGCACCCGTAATGGTTGAGCTGGCTCGCCGCACCCAGGCCCAGGCGCGCGTCCCCGCCTTCCGCCAGCAGGAGCTCGGCCGGGCCGAGCACGGCCCAGGACGAGGCGAGACGGGCGATCGCGTCAGGATCGAGCGTGGCGCCGGCGGCGTCCTCCTCCTGGCGCGAGCGGAGGCGCTGCCAGATGGCACCGAGATGGGCGGCGTCCGCACATGCCTCGCCGCCCATGGCGGCGAGCCAGTCCTCGGGATCCGCTTCGCCCGGCGCGTCGAGCCGGAAGAAACGCGCGGCGACGCGGGCGGCGGCCAGGCTCGCGAGCGCGGGCGCGACGCCGGCGTCGCGCAGCGCGGACAGCTCGAAGGCGTGGCGCAGGTGGAAGGCGCAGATCCGTCCGGGGCCGACTGCGGCGGGGCCGAGAGTGATGCGGGCGCCGGGCCCGACGCGGAACGGCTCGGCGAGGCGGAGATCGAAGCGGGGCTGGCGGCCGCAGCCGACGATCCGGAGGTCGGGCCGCGCGAGGGCGGCCAGCAGGGGAGCGTTCAGGTCTTCGACGTACACGCTGGCACCTGCTCCGGCTTCCCCGACATCAGCAGGCTGTTTGCACCCGAACGGCGGCCCAAGTCACGCGTCCCAAATGCGACACGGCACACCCGGGGCGTGCGTCCATGTTGCTCTTGACCAACGGGACTGGCAGTTTGGCGCCGCCCGGCACCCATAGCGATGGCGAGACCAAGATGCGCATTCTGTTGACTGGCGGCTGTGGCTTCATCGGCTCGGCGGTCGTGCGCCACCTGGTGCGGAACACCGACCATGTCGTGTTGAACGTCGACAGCATGACCTATGCCGCCTCCGAGGATGCGCTGGAGGAGGCGCGCGGGCACGAGCGGCACACGCATCTGCGCGCCGATATTACAGATGCCGCCGCGATCGGCCGCGCGTTCGGCGAGTTCCGGCCGGCGGCCGTGATGCATCTCGCGGCCGAAAGCCATGTCGACCGCTCGATCGACGGGCCCGCCGTGTTCATCCACACCAACGTTCTCGGCACCTTCACGATGCTGGAGGCGGCGCGGACCTACTGGAGCGCGCTGCCGGCGGCCGAGGCCGCGTCGTTCCGCTTCCACCACATCTCCACCGATGAAGTTTTCGGGGCGCTCGGGCCGAACGATCCGCCGTTCACGGAGGAGACGCCCTACGATCCGCGCAGCCCCTATTCGGCAAGCAAGGCCGCGTCCGACCACCTGGTGCGCGCCTGGCAGCACACCTACGGGCTGCCGACCTTCGTGACCAACACGACCAACAATTACGGGCCGTGGCATTTTCCCGAGAAGCTGATCCCGCTGGTCACCATCAACGCGCTCGAGGGGCGCGAGCTGCCGGTCTACGGCGACGGCTCGAACCAGCGCGACTGGCTGTTCGTCGAGGACCATGCGGAGGCGCTGGTGCGCGCGGTGGAGCGCGGCGAGCCCGGCGACACCTACGCGATCGGCGCGCGCCAGCCGCGTTCCAATCTCGAAGTGGTGCACGCGATCTGCCGCACGCTCGACGAGATCGTGCCGGATCCGGCGGGTCCCCGCGAGCGGCTGATCCGGTTCGTCTCCGACCGGCCCGGCCATGACTGGCGCTACGAGATCGATGCCACGCGCGCCGAGCGCGCGCTCGACTGGCGCGCCGCGCACGACTTCGAGCGAGGGATCCGCCGCACCGTGCAGTGGTATGTCGATCATCGTGACTGGTGGCAGCGGATCCGCGACGCGCGTTACGGCGGCCAGCGCCTCGGCACGGCGGCCTGAACGATGGCACGCGCACCGAAAACCCAGATGAAGGGCATCGTTCTGGCCGGCGGTTCGGGCACGCGCCTGCACCCGGTGACGATCGCCAACAGCAAGCAGCTGCTGCCCGTCTACGACAAGCCGATGATCTACTACCCGCTCAGCACGCTGATGCTGGCAGGGATCCGCGACATCATGATCATTTCCACGCCGGCCGATCTGCCGCAGTTCAAGCGGCTGCTCGGCGACGGCTCACAGCTCGGCTGCCGCTTCCACTACCGCGAGCAGCCCTCGCCGGACGGCCTGGCACAGGCCTTTCTGATCGCCGAGGACTGGCTCGAGGGCTGCCCGTGCGCGCTCGCACTCGGCGACAACCTGATCTTCGCGGACCACCTCGGCGTGCTGCTGCGCGCCGCCGTGTCGCGCCCCGAGGGTGCGACCGTGTTCGCCTATCAGGTGCGCGATCCGGAGCGTTACGGTGTCGTGACGTTCGACGAGTCCAGCCGCGCGATCGACATCGTCGAGAAGCCCGCGCATCCGCAGAGCAACTGGGCGGTGACGGGGCTGTATTTCTACGACCATCGCGTGACCGAGTTCGCGCGCTCGATCAAGCCGTCGGCGCGCGGCGAGCTCGAGATCACCGACCTCAACCATATCTATCTCGAGGAGGGATCGCTGCACGTGGAGCGGCTCGGCCGCGGCTGCGCCTGGCTCGATGCGGGGATGCCGGACTCGCTGCTGCAGGCGGCGACGTTCGTGCAGACCATCCAGGGACG
>CAXTVZ010000119.1:0-4732 GCA_964247685.1 uncultured Acetobacteraceae bacterium | reverse complement strand
CACTCGCTCTCGGCCAGGCGCGGCACGATCCGCGGGCTGCACTGCCAGTTGGCACCGCACGCGCAGGGCAAGCTCGTGCGCTGCACGCGCGGTGCCGTGTGGGATGTCGCGGTCGATGCGCGCGTGGGCTCGCCCACCTACGGGCAATGGGCGGGCGCGGAGCTGTCGGCCGAGAACTGGTCGCAGCTCTGGGTGCCGCCGGGCTTCCTGCACGGCTTCGTCACGCTGACCGACGATGCCGAGTTCGTCTACAAATGCACGGACGTCTACGACAAGGCGTGCGAGCGCGCGGTGATCTGGAACGATCCGGATCTCGCCATCGCGTGGCCGATCGACACGGCGGAGCTCACATTGTCCGAGAAGGACCAGGCCGCACCTCGCTTCACCGAAGCGCACGGATGGTTCACGCTGTGAGCGGGGTCGGCACCATCCTGGTCACGGGCGGCAACGGCCAGCTCGCGACCTCGCTCGTGGCCGCGGGCGGCGCCGCGTCGGAAGGGGGGCGCATCCATCGCGTCGGCCGTCCCGAATGCGACTTCGCCGCGCCCGACACGATCCGTCGCGTGTTCGCAGCCGACTCCCCCGCCTTCGTGGTGAACGCGGCCGCCCACACGGCGGTGGATGCGGCCGAGAACGATGTCGCGGCGTCGGAAGCCGCGAACCGTGACGGACCGCGCCTGCTCGCCGAGCTCTGTGCCGAGGCCGGCATCCCGCTGATCCATGTCTCGACCGACTACGTCTATGACGGCGCGAAGGGCGCGCCCTATGTCGAGACCGATCCTGTCGCACCGATGGGCGTGTACGGCCGCACCAAGCTCGAGGGCGAGCAGGCCGTACTCGCTGCCAACCCGCGCACGATCGTGCTGCGCACGTCCTGGGTGTTCTCGCCCTACGGCCGCAACTTCATCAAGACGATGCTGAACGCGCAGCTCAAGACCAGCACGCTGCGGGTGGTCGCCGACCAGCAGGGCTCACCCACGGCGGCGCCGGATCTCGCTGACGCGATCCTCGCCATCATCGCGAAGATTGAAGCGGAGGGCTGGCAGGATCGCTTCGCAGGCGTGTACCACGTGTCGAACGCCGGCACGACCACCTGGCACGGGCTCGCGGTCGCGACCTTCGCGGAAGCCCAGCGCCACGGCCGTACGCCGCCCGAGGTTGCGGCGATCCGCACCGAAGATTGGCCGACGCCGGCAAAGCGTCCGGCCGACACGCGGCTCGACGGGGTGAAACTCGCGCAGACGTTCGGCGTGACGATGCCGCCTTGGGAAGCCAGTCTCGCGCGCACGGTGGATGCGGTGCTGGGCGGCTGATCCCGCTCCTTGGGCGCCGTCACGATCCTGCTCTCGGCCCGTAACGGGGCGCGATTTCTTCCCGACCAGTTGCGCAGCCTGACGCAGCAGAGCCACGGGGATTGGCGCCTGCGCTGGCGCGATGATGGCAGCTCGGATGGCACGCGCGAGGTGCTGCGCGCCTTCTCCGACGCACAAGGCCCGGCGCGCTGCGCACCGCTCGCCGATGACGGCGCGCATCTCGGCATCGTCGGCAGCTTTCTTCATCTGCTGCGTGCTCATCTTGCGGCTTGCGAACATCGAGGGATCGTCGCCTTCGCCGATCAGGACGATGTGTGGCTCGGGGAGAAACTCGATCGCGGCGTGAGCGCGCTCGCCACGGTGGCGCCCGGACGTCCGGCGCTCTATTGCGCGCGCCAGATGCTGGTGGACGGCGCGTTGCGCACGATCGGCCTGTCGCCCGCGATCCATCTGCCGCCGGGCTTCCCCGCAGCGCTGACGCAGAACATCGCGACCGGCTGCACGGTGATGCTGAACGAGCCGGCCGCGCGCCTGCTGGCCGCGACCGCGAGCCCGACCGCAGGCTCGATGCATGACTGGTGGGCCTATCTGCTGGTGGCGGCCGCCGGCGGTGCGATCCTGTTCGACGACATTCCCGTGGTGCTCTACCGCCAGCACCCCGGCAATGCGGTGGGTGCGGCCCATTCGGCGATCCGCCGCGGTGCGCTGGCGCTCCGTCGCGGCCCGGGGGGCTACATGGCGCTGCTGCGCGCGCATGTGGCGAGCCTGCAGGCGGCGGCGCCCTCGCTCACGCCCGAGGCTCGCGCCGCACTCGACGAGATCGAGGCCGCACTTTCGGGTGGGATCGTCGGGCGCTGGCGCACGCTGCAGCGATTGCGGCTGACACGGCAGACGCTGGGAGAGACGCTGCTGTTTCGGGCCTGGTTTCTGCTGGGGTAGAAGGCGAGGGCTCTGCCCTCGACCCGCAAAGGGCCTTGGCCCTTTGATCCCGATCTGTAAGCGCGTGACAAACCTTGGTGGTCGTGCGAGGTTGGCGTTCCTGTTTTGTTCCTGTGTGGAGAGTGGAGCATGGCGCGGATCGGCAAGGCGGAGCATGCGCGGATTCTGCATCTGGCGTCCGTCGAGGGACGCAAGGTTGCGGAGATTGCCGCCGAATACGGGTGCAGCACCGCGAACATCTACGCGCTTCTCGGCAAGCTGCGCCGTGCGGTGCCGGCGGCTCCGCCCGTCGAACCGGTGGCGGCGTCGGAAGCGGCAGCTCCACGGGCCGTGCTGGAGCTGGCGGCAGAGGTTGCGCCGCTGCCGGATGCGAGCGTGGTGGACCTGTTTGCACTTCCGCCCAAGCCGCCGCAGGTGGAGAAGCGAGCCGCGCCATCCACGCCTCCGGCCAGTCGCGAGCCTGCACCTGCCGCGCGGGTTCGGCCGCCGCCGCGGGCTGCCGCGCCTGCGAAGCCCGGCTATGGCCTGACGATGCGGTCGCCGGAGGGGGAGGACAGCGTCGCACCGTTCCGCTCGCTCGAGGACCTGCTCGGTGCGATCAAGCCGATCCTGCGTGCGGCGGCGACGAGTGCGGAACCGGTCTGGTTCTGCATCCAGCCGGTGGATCTTGCGACGCTGGAGGAGGACGCCGCTTAACGGTTGGCAGGTCCAGGAGGGCCACCCTCCTGGCGGGGTTCAAGGAGCGTCACGCTGGAGGCGTGCTGCGTACGACGCCCCTTGCCATGGACGCCTTCATTCGGACGATCGCGGCGGCGAGCCCTTCAAAGATCGCGTCTCCGATCAACGCGTGGCCGATATTCAACTCGCGCAGTTCCGAAATCGCCACGATGGGTGTGACGTTCGCGACGTTCAGGCCATGGCCTGCATGGATCTCGAGACCGAGCGATGCGCCAAGTGCCGCGGCCGCCTGCAGGCGCGCGAGTTCGCCCGTGCGGCCCTCGGCATAGGCGCCGGTGTGGAGCTCGACCACGGGAGCGCCGAGCGCCACCGCGGCCTCGAGCTGGCGCGGATCGGGATCGATGAAGAGGCTGACGCGGATGCCGGCGTCGCGAAGTGCGGCGATGCGGTCGCGCAGCACGTCGCGCTGGCCTGCGGCGTCGAGGCCGCCTTCGGTGGTGACCTCGGCGCGGCGCTCGGGAACGAGGCAGCAGGCGTGCGGCGCGAGGCTGCAGGCGATGCGCACCATCTCGTCGGTCGCAGCCATCTCAAGGTTGAGCGGTGCTGCCAGTTCCGATCGCGCGCGAACGATGTCGTCATCGCGGATGTGACGGCGGTCCTCGCGCAGATGCATGGTGATGCCGTCCGCACCTGCGGCGATCGCGAGGGCGGCCGCGCGCACGGGATCGGGATGCGTGCCGCCGCGGGCGTTGCGCACGGTGGCCACGTGGTCGACGTTCACGCCGAGGCGAAGCGGGATCATGCGCGGGCGGCCCGCTGGCGGCGCCGGGCGAGCACGTCCGCGAGGCGGAGGGCTGCGAGCAGGCTGCGCGGGGAGGCCACGCCCCGACCCGCGATGTCGAACGCGGTGCCGTGGTCGGGCGAGGTGCGCACGATGGGAAGGCCCAGGGTGACGTTCACGCCTTCGTTCATGTCGAGCGTCTTGAGCGGGATCAGCGCCTGGTCGTGATACATGCAGATCGCAACGTCGTAGGTGGGGCGCCGGGCTTCAGTGAACAGCGTGTCGGGCGGGTACGGACCGTTGGCGTCGATCCCTTCGGCGCGCAGCATCGCCACCGCAGGACCGACGATGGTGGCTTCCTCGTCGCCCATGCGGCCGTCCTCGCCGGCATGCGGATTGAGGCCGGCGACCGCGAGACGGGGTGCGGCGATGCCCCAGTCGGTCGCGAGGGCGCGTGCCGTCGTGCGGGCGACGCGCAGGATCGCGGCGGTCGAGAGCTCGGCGATCGCGCGGCGCAGCGACACGTGGATCGTGACCGGCACCACGCGCAGCGAGGGTGCTGCGAGCATCATCACCGCGGCGTCGGGCGTACCGCAGAGAGCGGCCAGGAACTCGGTGTGGCCGGGATGGGCGAAGCCTGCACGCGCGAGCACGGATTTGCTGATCGGGTTGGTGACGATCGCGGCTGCCTCGCCCGCCAGTACACTTTGTGTCGCCCGAAAAATGCTCTCGATGGTGGCGACGGCGTTGGCGCCGTCGGGCTCGCCGGGGCGCGCCGGTGCTGCGAGCCGCACGGGGATGACGGGCAGCGCTTCGTGGAAGATCGTGCGCGCATCAACAGGCTTGTCCACGACCTGCACCGGAACTCCGTGCGCCGCGAGCCAGTCCGGATCGCCGTAGACCGCGAAGACCGGCCCATCATGACGCAGGCCGGTCCAGGCGGCGGCGGTGATCTCGCCGCCGATCCCGGCCGGATCGCCGGCGCTGACGGCGAGAACCGTCGGCGCCGGCCCCGTCACGA
>CAXTVZ010000118.1:0-10109 GCA_964247685.1 uncultured Acetobacteraceae bacterium | reverse complement strand
GGCCAGTATGCCGTCGATGTCCACGTCCTGCCCAAGCAGCTCGACGAGAAGGTGGCGGCGCTGCACCTTGCCAAGGTGGGCGCCGAGCTCACGACGCTCACGCCGCAGCAGGCCGGTTATATCGGCGTCGCCTCGAGCGGACCCTTCAAGCACGAGCTCTACCGCTACTGACGCCGAAGCGGAGCGCGCGGCTCGCCTGCGCGTCGTCGTGAGGAGGCAAGTCCCGCGCCAGGTGGGACCTGCCTTTCCGGCTGCATAACTGTCCCATTAGTGAGTTTCTGCGATCCTCACCCCACCCGTATAAGCTTCCCCAAGGTTTCCGCGGCGACGCCACGAGTTCTTTGCAATTTGGTCATCTTCCTGACCGACAAAGGCGCTTAGCGTTCCATCAGCCGTCGTGGCCGCGCCTGGGGGAGGGGAAGAGTGACGACGATCGCCGAACCGAAGACCGACGCGCTGCGGCGCGCGCTGGCGGCCGCTTCGGACGGCGTCGCGGCCGATCTGCGCTTCCTCGAGGCGTGGGAAGCCGATCCGAGGCCGGGTGCAGGCGTGGCGCTCCGCGTGGGCCAGATCCGACGGGCCAATCCCGACCTTGCCGCAGCGATTCGCACCGAACTGGCGTCCGTCGCGCGCGCCGTTCGTCGGCAAGGCGGCGTCGTGCGCAGCACGCCTTCGGCATGACCCGGGCCGCCACCGGACCTGTCCTGATGTAGAGGACTTTGGAGTCGAGACTTCAGCGGTCGAGGGCGTCAGGCCGAAGGCGTGCTGCGAACGACGCCCTGGTCTCCCTGCTTTCACCAAACTGACATAAAACCGTCTTCGCTCCCGGTCTAATTGTCCACAAAACAGGACAGGTGACTCCCGTGAGCGACCTCTCGATCAACAGCCCCTTTGCGGTGCCGCGCGAGCCCGGCACGCGCAAAAGCTGGCTGACCCCGCTCCTGTTCACCGCGATCCTGGTGGTCGGCCTCGGCAACGCGTTCCTGCACCTGCAGGGCGACATCTCGTCGGTCGGCACCCAGACGATCGCCACCGGCGCGATCCTCTCGCTCGGCGTGGCACTGCTGATCGCGCTCGGCTTCGAGTTCGTGAACGGCTTCCACGACACCGCCAACGCGGTGGCGACCGTGATCTACACCCGCTCGCTGCCGCCGCTGGTGGCCGTGATGTGGTCGGGCTTCTTCAACTTCCTCGGCGTGGTCACCTCGACCGGGCTGGTCGCCTACGCGATCCTGTCGCTGCTGCCGATCGAGCTCATCCTGCAGGCCGGAAGTGCCACGGGCTACGCGATGATCTTCGCGCTGCTGATCGCCGCCATCACCTGGAATCTCGCCACCTGGGCGTTCGGCATCCCGAACTCGTCGAGCCACGCGCTGATCGGCTCCATCCTCGGCGTGGGCCTCGCCAACGAGCTGATGGCGCCCGCGGGTTCGGCCACGTCGAGCGTGCCCTGGGGCCAGGCGCTGAAGGTGTTCGAGGCGCTGCTGTTCAGCCCGCTCGTGGGCTTCGGGATGGCGGCCATCCTGCTGGTCGTGCTGAAGGCGGTGATCTCGCGGAAGTCGAGCTTCTTCGACGCGCCCGAGGGCAACCAGCCGCCCCGCCCGGTGGTGCGCGGCCTGCTGATCCTCACCTGCACGGGCGTGTCGTTCTTCCACGGCAGCAATGACGGCCAGAAGGGCCTCGGCCTGATCATGCTGATCCTGATCGGCGCCGCACCCACGGCCTACGCGCTCAACCGCTCGATGACGCAACAAGACACGCCGGCTTTCATCGCCGCGAGCCAGGAAGCGGGCCGGGTGTTCCAGACCCATGCCGCGGGCACGCCGGCGCCGAGCCTGGCGGAGGCCCATAAGACCCTGACCGACGCGCTGAAGAGCAGGGCGCTCGGGACCCCGCAAGTCGCCGCGGCCGAAGCGGTGATCACCGGCCACATCGCGGGCCAGGTGAAGGGTGACGGCTCGGTGCGCAACATCCCCGCCGCCTCCGTCCCGAACATGCGCAACGAGATGTACCTGGTCGAGGAGGCCATCCGCGTCGGCACGCCGGGCGCGCACTACACCGTCGCCGAAGCGGGTTCGATCAAGGCGTATGGCAAGGAGCTCACCGCCGCCACCCGCTTCATTCCCGGCTGGGTGAAGGTCTCGGTGGCCCTCGCCCTCGGCCTCGGCACGATGATCGGCTGGAAGCGCATCGTGGTGACCGTGGGCGAGAAGATCGGCAAGGACCACCTGACCTACGCGCAGGGTGCCTCGGCCGAGCTCGTGGCCATGGTGACGATCGGCATGGCGGCGCAGTGGGGCCTGCCGGTGTCCACCACGCATATCCTCTCGAGCGGCGTCGCCGGCACCATGGTCGCCAACGGGTCCGGCCTGCAGGCCTCGACGATCCGCAACATCGTGCTCGCCTGGGTGCTGACGCTGCCCGCCGCGATCATCCTCGCGGGCTCGCTGTTCTGGCTGTTCCGCCACATCTTCTGAAACGATCGTTCACTCGTTGTTCAATTCGGGGGCCTTTGTTCCGCCACGATCGATGCCGATCTTGGTGTTCGAGGCCCCCGGGCGTGTTCCGGACCAGGCCGTGGGTCTTGGAGACGTATCATGCGCCGCTCGTTCGTCGCTCTCGGAGTCGCAGCTGCCCTCGGGGCAACTGCCCTGTCCGCAACCACTCCCGCTCTCGCCTGGGGCCGTGGCGGCTATGGCTATGGCGGCGGTTACGGCTACCGGGGCGGCTATGGATATCGTGGCGGCTTCGGGCCCGGCCTCGGCTTCGGTCTCGCGGCGGGCGCCCTGACGGGTCTCGCGGTCGGCGCGGCCTATGGCGGCTATGGCTACGGATATCCCGCTTACGGCTACCCCGCCTATGCTGCGCCCGTGTATGCGGCACCGCCGGTCGTCTATGCGCCGCCGGTCGGTTACGCCTACCCGACCTATGGCGGCGGCTACGCCTACTGAGGTTCGGCGGCAGTCCGGGCCGCGTTGACGAAGGCCCGGATCGCGGCGACGTCCTTCACGCCGGGTGCGCTTTCCACCCCTGACGACACATCGACGGCGCTAGCACCGCTCGCGCGGATCGCGCCGGCCACGTTCCGCGGCGTGAGGCCACCGGCGAGCAGCCACGGCACAGGCGACGTCCAGCCTCGCAGGTCCGACCACTCGAGCGACGTGCCGGTGCCGCCTGGCCGATCGCTGCCCGTCGGGGCCCGGGCCTCGATCACCAGCCGATGCGCAGGCGTTGTCTCGGGCGGCGTCTGGCCCGGCGCGAGCGGGCGTGCGTCCCAGATCTCGGCTGCGAAAGCCGCGCGGATCGCCTCGATGCGGGACGCCGTGTCGTAGATCTGCAGCGCCGCGAGTGGCAGGTCCGCCAGCACATGCGCGATGGTAGCCGCGACCGGCCGCACGAACAGTCCCACAGGCCTGGTCGTGTCCGGCAGGCGCCGGACGAGATGCGCGGCGCTGGCCACGCTGAGATGGCGCGGCGAGCGCTCGAAGAACACGAACCCGACCCAGTCCGCGCCCGCCTCGATGCAGGCGTCGAGTGCGGCCTCGGTGGTGATCCCGCAGATCTTGACGGCGACCGTCATCCGATCCCGGCCGAGATGGCGCGGGCGGCCGCCCCGGGGTCGGCGCTGCGGGTGATCGGCCGCCCCACCACGATCCAGTCGGCGCCGGCGCGGATCGCGTCTTCGGGGGTGGCGACACGCGCCTGGTCGTGGGCGTCGCTGCCGACCGGGCGCACGCCCGGCACCACCAGCAGCGCGGCCGTGCCGAGCTCCGCGCGCAGGATCGCCACCTCGTGCGGGGAGCAGACCAGGCCGTGCGCGCCCGCCTCGATCGCGAGTCGGCCCAGCCTCAGCACCTGAAGCGCGGGTTCGTCGGCGACACCTGTCGCGTGCAGAGCGGCCGCGTCGAGGCTCGTCAGCACCGTGACGGCGAGCAGCCGCGTCGGCACGCCGGCCGCGTCGATCGCCTCCCGCGCGGCTCGCACCATCGCACTGCCGCCGCCGGCATGCACGGTCAGCATCGCGGGGGCGAGGCGCGCGACCGCCGCGGTGGCACGGGCGACGGTGGCCGGGATGTCGTGCAGCTTGAGGTCGAGGAAGATGCGGGCGGGGCCGAGCGCGCGCACCGCGTCGGGACCGTGCGCCGTGAAGAACTCCAGGCCGAGCTTGAAGAGGCCGGCACCGTCGCCGATCGCCGCGATCCAGCCCTGCGCCTGCCCGCGGTCGGCGGTGTCCAGGGCGGCGATCACCCGCGAGCTCACGGGGGCAGCATGCCGACCGGCACGGCATGGACCGGCGTGCCCGCGACGGGCACGGGCGCCAGCGTGGCACGCGCCTCGGTCAGCTGCGCCTCGAGCTCGCGCACGCGGATTTCGGCGCGCCGCGCCCGGCGCCGCTGCCGCAGCTCGCCGAACCAGACGATCAGCGCGCCGAGCAGAAAGAAGAGGGCGGACGCGAGCAGCACGGCCACCGACAGCGAGATGCTGGTCTGCCAGCCGAGGAACCAGATATCGACGGCCTTGGTGTTCGACACGGCGAAGATCACCAGAACGACGATCAGCGGCACGGCAACGATGAGGCGCAGCATGTGAGCTCCTTTTCGGTCGAGGCCGGATCCGGCCCTAGCGAGACCGCTGCGGCTGCCGCCCGTTCACCCGCTCGCGGAGTTCCTTGCCCGCCTTGAAGAAGGGCACGAGCTTCTCGATCACCCGGACCTGCTCACCCGTGCGGGGATTGCGCCCGGTCCGCGCGCCGCGACGCTTGGTGGTGAACGCGCCGAAACCACGCAGTTCCACGCGCTCGCCGCGGGCAAGGGCCGCGCAGATCTCGTTGAAGATGGTCGACACGATCAGCTCCACGTCGCGCGGCTGCAGATGCGTGTTGGCTTCCGCGAGCTCCGCGATCAGCTCCGACCGTGTCATGCCGCCCCCCTGCAGCAGCGGGCGAACGGGGCGCGTGGAGCAGGCGTCATGGGCGGGAAGGCTGCCAGAGGGCCAAGGGGCCGTCAAGTGTAAGCCCTTGCGGGACAAGGGTTTTCACGAGGCTCGCGACCGCATCCTGCACCAGGTTCTCCGACGAGAACGACCATCGCGAGTGCTTCTCCTGCCACGCCATCTCCTCGATCGGCAGGGTTTTCGCGACCCCTGCATGGGCGGCGAGCCAGTCGCGCGCGTCCTCCTCGTTGCCGATCGCGTCGATCAGGCCCAGCGGCAGCGCCTGGTGGCCGGTGTAGGGACGGCCGTCGGCCAGCGCGCGCACGCGGGCTGGGTCCATGTGGCGCCCGGTGGCCACCATGGCCACGAACTGGTCGTAGAGGTCGCCCACGATCCCCTGCAGCATGTCGCGTCCTGCGGGCGAGAGCGGGGCTGTGATGCTGGGCTGGCCCTTCAGCGGGCCGGAGACCAGCTTGTCGACGCGCACGCCGATCCGCCCGAGCAGGTCGGACACGTCCGGGCTTTCGACGATCACGCCGATCGAGCCGGTCAGCGTCGCGTTGGCGGCGTAGATCCGCTGCGCCGGCACCGCGATCATGTAGGCGGCCGAGGCGCCCTCGCCGGTCATGACCGCGACCACCGGCTTGCTGGCGGCGAACCGGGCGATCGCGTCGTGCAGGTTCTCACCGCCGGTGACTGTGCCGCCGGGACTGTCGATCCGCAGGATCAGTGCGCGGACGTGCGGGTTGTCTTTCGCGGCGATGATCGCGCGGGTGCGGCGCGGCTCGTCGGTGATGAGGCCGTTGACCGCGAGCGCGTCGACCACGGGGCCGGTGGAGAAAGACTTGTGGTGGAAGGCGAAGCCGGCCGCCACGACGAGGGCGACGAAGAATATGACCCTCCAGAACAGGAGGCGACGGCGCAGGCTTGCGGCCGTCACGGCCAGGTCGGCACTGCCGCTCATCGTGTTCCACCGCGCTTGCCAGGATCGGGAGAGGATGGCGGAGTGCCTCCGGATCAACAAGGGTGGGGCTCTGCCCCACACCCCGCTGGGGTCTTAACCCCAGACCCCTTTACATGAGGCAGGTCCAGGAGGGCCTTCCCTCCTGGCGGGGTTTGGGGCAGAGCCCCAACCTTCTTACGCCGACAGCGCCACCGCCTTCCCGTAGGACGAGTTCGCCAGCCGCGCGAGCTCCATGCCATTCAGCGTATCGGCATCCGCCGCGGTGCCCTTGGGGATCGCGAAGGGTGCGGCCTGCGTTTGCAGCGCCGCGAGGCTCACGCCGGAGGACGCGGCGGTGGGCGGGTTCACGGTGGTGGCAGTCGTCGCGGCGCCATGGCCGATGCCGATGGAGGCGAGCAGCTGCTGACTGAACTTCTCCTGATCGAACCCGACCGCACGTTCGACCAGGTCGGTGCCGATCGACATCGCGACCCCGATCGGACCGCCGGTGAGGCCGCTCACCACCAGGCTGCCTGCCTCGCGCACGGTCTCGGGGATCGTGTCGCCGGTGACGGAGCGGTAGATCGCGCCGACCACGGGAATGTATTGCAGCGGATTCAGGCAGGACAGGAACTCGCCGAAGCCGAACCCGTGAGGGTGCGCGGCGCCGGTCGCGGCCGGCGCGGCGGAGCCGGACGCGGCATTGCTCACTTGGACAGAGTCGCTCACCTGCGTCACCCGCCCGACCCCCATCCCGGCGAAGGTCCCCACATTGGGGCCAGATGGTTAACGCCCGCTTGACGCCGCACCCCGAGACCTGGCTCCGGCCCACGCCGGACGGGCTGTTCTGCGAACCGGCCGGGATCTTCATCGACCCGGTGCGTCCGGTGGAGCGCGCGGTGATCACCCACGCGCATTCCGATCACGCCCGTCCCGGCCATGGCGCGGTGCTGGCGACCAGGGAAACGCTGCGGCTGATGGAGGTCCGCATGGGCGAGGACCGGGTCGCCGACCGCAAGCAGGCGCTGGCGATCGGCGAAACGCTCGACCTGAACGGCGTGACATTGCGCCTGGTCCCGGCAGGCCACGTGCTGGGCTCGGCGCAGGTGGTGCTCGAGTGGCGCGGCAGCCGCGCGGTGGTGAGCGGCGACTACAAGCGCGTCGGTGATCCGACCTGTGCGCCGTTCGAGCCGGTGGCGTGCGACGTGTTCGTGACCGAGGCGACCTTCGCGCTGCCGGTGTTCCGCCATCCGGATGCCGCGGACGAGGTCGCCAAGCTGCTCGCGAGCCTGGCGCTGTTCCCCGGCCGCACGCATGTCGTGGGCGCCTACGCGCTCGGCAAGACGCAGCGGGTGATCGCACTTCTGCGCGCGGCCGGCTGGGACGCGCCGATCTACGCGCATGGCGCGCTGCTGCCGGTCTGCGCCGCCTACGAGGCGATGGGGATCCCGCTGGGAGAGCTCCGGCCGGCGACGGTGGCGGCCAAGGGCGAGCTCGCGGGCGCGATCGTGCTGGCGCCGCCGTCGGCGATCGCGGATCGCTGGGCGCGCCGCCTGGTGGAGCCGGTGACCGCACTCGCCTCGGGCTGGATGCGGATCCGCCAGCGCGCCCGGGTGCGCGGGGTGGAACTCCCGCTGGTGATTTCCGATCACGCCGACTGGGACGAGCTCAACGCGACGGCCGACGAGGTGGGCGCCCCCGAGATCTGGGTGACCCACGGCCGCGAGGAGGCGCTGATCCACGAGGTCGCCAAGCGCGGCATCCGCGGCCGGGCGCTGCGGCTGATCGGCTATGACGAGGAGGAGGACGCATGAAGTTGCCGACGCTGGCCGCCGCCGCGGCGATCTGCACGTGCCTGGCCGGGGTCGCCCATGCGGATCCGTATGAGGGCGTGCCGAACCCGCAATATCCGGACGGCACGGGCAACGATCAGGTGGACCGGCTGAATGCGGGCCAGCTCAATCCGCCGCCGCCGCCGCCGATCCCCTTCTACGGGCCGACCTCGTATCCGGCCGCACCTTACCCGTACGCGCCGCCGCCGCCGATGCCGCCCGGCATGTATGGCGCACCGCGACCGAGCATGTACGGCGCGCCGCCACCGCCTCCGAACGACTGACAGGCGGCGCCCGGGCGTGCTCCGATGATCGTCTTCGCCGAGCTGCTCGAGCTCCTCACGCTGACACCCGGTCGCCTCGCGAAGATCGCGCTGCTGCGCCGGTTCTTTGCCGACGAGCCGGATCCCGATCGTGGCTGGGGCCTCGCGGCACTGACCGGCGAGCTCGGCTTCGAACTCGCCAAGCCCGGCGTGATCCGCACGGTGGCCGAACGCCGGCTCGATCCGGTGCTGCTCGGCTGGTCCTACGACTTCGTGGGCGACCTCGCCGAAACGGTGTCGCTGATGTGGCCCGGGAACGGCGACGAACGCACGCCGCCCTCGCTGACGGAGGTGGTCGAGACGCTCGCCACGACCACGCGCGCCGGCCTGCCGGACGTGGTGGAAGCGTGGATGGACAACGCCTCCACCGCGGTCCGCTACGCGATCCTCAAGCTCATCACGGGCGCGTTGCGCGTCGGCGTGTCGGCCAGGCTCGCGAAGACCGCGCTCGCCGATCTCTCCGGCGCCCATCTCGGACAACCTCTGCAGCCCGACGACATCGAGGAGGTGTGGCACGGGCTTGCTCCGCCCTATGCCGAGCTGTTCGCCTGGGTGGAGGGACGTGCCGAGCGCCCCGACCCCGGCGAGCTGCCGATCTTTCGGCCGCCGATGTTGGCCCAGCCGCTCGAGCCGCCCGACATGGCAGGGCTCGATCCCGCGACGCTGCGCGCGGAGTGGAAGTGGGACGGCATCCGCGTCCAGCTCGTCGCCACCAGGGGCGGAAAGCGGATCTTCTCGCGCGGCTCGGAAGAGATCGGCAGCGCGTTTCCGGAAATCCTCGAGGCGATGGAGTTCCACGCCGTGCTCGACGGCGAACTCCTGGTGATGCGGGATGACGACACGGGCGCGCTCGCGGTCGCCCCCTTCGCCGACCTGCAGCAGCGGCTCAACCGCAAGCAGCCGAGCGGGCGCATGCTCGGCACCCATCCGGCCTATGTGCGTCTGTACGACATCCTGTTCGACGGCGACGAGGATGTGCGCGCGCTCCCGTTCGACGAGCGCCGCGCGCGTCTCGAGGCGTGGTTCGCGCGCACGCGGCCCGCGCGCATGGACCTGTCGCCGCTGATCCCGTTCGACACGCTCGCGGAACTCTCGGAACTGCGCGCCGGCGCGCGGGCCGCCTCGATCGAGGGGCTGATGCTCAAGCGCCGCGACGCGCCCTACGTGCCCGGACGACCGAAAGGCCTGTGGTGGAAGTGGAAGCGCGCACCGCTGACGATCGACGCGGTCATGATGTATGCCCAGCGGGGCTCAGGGAAACGAAGTTCCTATTACTCGGACTACACGTTCGGGCTCTGGCGCGTGAGCGATGCCGGCGACGCCGAGCTCGTGCCGGTGGGCAAGGCGTATTCGGGCTACACCGACGAGGAGCTCCTGGTGCTCGACCGCTGGATCCGCAACAACACGGTGGCCCGCTTCGGACCGGTGCGCGAGGTGGCGCCCGGATTCGTGCTCGAGGTGGCGTTCGATGGCGTGCAGCGGTCGGATCGGCATAAGTCGGGCGTCGCACTGCGTTTTCCGCGTATCGCACGGCTGCGGAACGACAAGCCGGCCGACGAGGCGGATCGGCTGGACGTTCTGCTCTCGCAACTGCCGCCGAAGTAGGATTGGGGCTCTGCCCCAAACCCCGCCAGGACAAGCAGTCCTGGACCTGCCTCATTCGGCTCGGGAAAAGCGATCCTGCAGATCAGGCGACAGCGTTTCCGGGTTGTCGTTGAGCGCCATGCGACACCGCAAGCGGCCGGGAAGCCCTGACGCACCGCACAAATAGCGGATCTGTGACGTAGTTTTGGATTGCCACGTGACTTCCATGTGGCTCATGCTTCAGGGTCCGCGGTCCGGCGGTGTCCAGGAGGATCGGCTCATGTTGAAGTCTCCCATGGTGGGATCGAGCGTCGTGGACGTGCACGGCACGTTCCTCGGCGCCGCGATCACCTGTGCGGAAGAGGAGGGGGTGTTCTTCGTCGCCGCCCACGAGGCGGCGCGTGCCCTCGATGGCTGCCGCTTCGACAACCTCCAGACCGTCCGCGATGCGGCCGCCAGCCGCTGGCACGCGGCTCTCGGCAGCGCGCCGGCCGC
>CAXTVZ010000117.1:5854-10174 GCA_964247685.1 uncultured Acetobacteraceae bacterium | reverse complement strand
CCGAGGGGTGCCGCGAGCACGCTGTCCTTGCAGAGGAAGTTCACCTTCATCTGCATGCGCTGGCCGAGAAATCCGGTGACGTCGATATTGTCCCAGGCTTCCTTGTCGTCGCCGCGCGGCGGATAGTAGTGGATATGGACCACGTGGTTCTCGACCCGATAGCCGAGAATATCGTCGAGCACCGAGCCCTTGGTCGCGAGCTTGGAGGCGAGGCTCGCCGGATCGTCCAGCGCCAGCCCGTCATTGTTGCCGAGAATGTTGGTGGAGAACCACCCGTCGACATGCAGCTGCCGATCGCGGAACGCCGGGGCGAGCACCGTCTTGATAAAAGTCTGCCCGGTTTTGCCGTCCTTGCCGGCGACGGGCACGCGCCGCTTGGCCGCGAGCTCGACCAGAGCGGGAATGTCGGCAGCCAAGCTCGGCGTGAAGTTCGCGTAGGGCACGGCCTCCTCGATCGCCGCGTAGGCGTAGAGCATCGCCGGGCTGACCACGGCGTCGTTGGCCGCGAGCGCCGCCTCGAAGCGGGCCAGAGTTGCGAACGCCTCTGTATCGGCCGGCCAGCTCTCGACCGAGGCCAGGTTCAGCACCACCAGCCGCGAGATCCCCGTCGACTGGCGGAACCGCCTGATATCCGCCCGGATCGTCTCGATCGCGCCGAGCATGGAATTGGTCGACACGCGATTGGCGCCGTCGACATTGCGGCAGAACGCGGTGCTGCCGGCCGCCTGCCAGGGCCGGATCGCGGCGAGCTGCGGCAACACGGGCGCTGCCTGATCGGCGGGCACCACGCCGTGGCGCCGCACCGCTTCGGCCAGATCGCGTCCGTCGAGATCCCACCCTGCCATCACGATGTTCTCGTAGGATATCAGGCCGGCATCACCGAACATCGCGAGCGGCAGGCCGCGACGATCGGGATCGCCCTGGCGGATCCGCTCGAGCCCGACGGCGATGGTCGACGAGACCGCGCCTCCGAGCCCGACCACGAGCAACCCAAGACGCTCGTTCGCGTCCGAACCCTGATGTTGTTTCATCGTTTCGCGTCTTCCCCCCACGTCGCGAGTGGACATGACGGCGAAGCGCGGATGGGAAAGAAGCTACTCTCGTTCTTGTGACATCCCTGGTTCCGGTTCCCCTCCTCGACGATCCGCGTGAGCGCGTCACACGGCAGGCGATGCTCGGCGCTCCGCACGCCCGCGCACTCGCCGCCTACGCCGAACAACTCCGCCGCGAGACTGGCGCGTACGTGCCGGATATCGATCCGCGCGACGGCGGCACCGAGGCGCGGGTCCTGCTGCTGCTCGAAACGCCCGGCCCCGCCATCCGCGAGACCGGCTTCGTCTCGCGCGACAACCCGACGCCCACCGCGCGCAACCTCCGGCGCTTCGCCGGCGAGGCGGCGCTCGATCGCCGCGAGACCGTGATCTGGAACACCGTGCCGTGGACGATCCACGCGGTCGCCGCGCGCAATCGCGCCCCGCGCATGGCCGAGATCCGCGCCGGGCTCGCGCTGCTTCCCGGCGTCCTGGCCCTGCTCCCGCGGCTGCGATGCGCCATCCTGGCCGGGCGCGTGGCGGGGCTCGCCCGCGATGCGATCGGACACGCGCGGCCGGATCTCGCCATCATCGCGGTGCCGCACCCCTCGCCGACGATCGTCTGCACCGACCCGGCGGTGGGGCTGCGCATCCGCGACGGCTTCGCCCGCGCCGCCGCGATCCTCGCGGGCAAGGTTGCGTGACCGGGCGACCGGCACCGTTGCCCGATGCGCCTCGCGCCCCACCTCACGGTCTGAAGATGCCCGGCACCCTTCACAACACCACGCGCCTCGCGTCACCCCTGCATGGCTGAGGCGACCGACGAACGCACGGCGCCGCCCGCGCCGGATGCGGCGCCGGCCGTCACCGGCCAGTCGGCGATCCGGCGCTTCCTCGACACCCGCCTCGGCGTACTGCACGAGCGCGATATCAGGCTGTTCTTCATCGGCTACACGGCATCGCTCGCCGGCTCCTCGATGGTGCCGGTCGCACTCTCCTTCGCCGTGCTGAAGAACGGCCACGGCTCGGGCGCGGTGGGCGCGGTGCTCGCGGCCGAGACGGTCCCGCTCGTGCTGCTGCTCGTGCTCGGCGGTGCGATGGCCGACAAGCTGCCGCGCCGGGCGGTGATGATCGCCGCCGACGTGGTCCGGCTCGTGAGCGAGACGGCGCTGACGCTGCTGCTCGCCTTCGGTCATCCGTCGGTGGTGCTGATGATGGCGCTCGCCGCCGTGCTCGGCATCGGCCAGGCCTTCTTCAATCCGGCGCTCACCGGCTTCGTGCCGCAGATCGCCACCGCCGAGCACCTGCAGGACGCCAACGCCCTGCTGGGCCTGGCCAAGGCTGCGGCACGCGTGTCCGGGCCGGGCATCGCCGGCGTGCTGATCGCGACCGTCGGCGCCTGGGCGGCGGTGGGTGCCGACGCCGCGAGCTACGCGGTCAGCCTCGCCTGCCTCGTGCGCCTCCATCCGCGCCCGACGGAGATCGCCGAAGGCGAGACCATCGGCCGCGGCCTGGCGGAAGGCTGGCGTGGCTTTCGCGAGCGCAACTGGCTATGGACCGTGGTGCTGCAGGGCGGCCTCGCCCAGCTCTTCACCTTCGCGCCCTTCCTGGTGCTGGGAGCGACCATGTTCAGCCACGGCAGCGGCTCGGCGAAATGGGGTGCGATCCTTGCCGCGGACGGCGCCGGCGGGCTTGTGGGCGCCCTCTGGGCGATGCGGCTGCGACCCGCGCACCCGATGGTGGTGGCGCTCGGCGGCAGTCTCGGCTTGGCCGCGACCCCGGCGCTGCTGGCCCTGCACGCGCCATTCGCTCTGATCCTGGCGGGCTCGGCGATGTCGGGCGTGGGGGTGGCGCTGTTCCTGTCGCTGTTCGACACCGTGCTGCAGCGCAACGTCCCGGAAACGCTGCTGTCGCGGGTGTCGTCCTACAACTGGCTCGGCACGATCGCGCTCTCGCCGCTCGGCTTCGCGCTCGCGGGTCCTGCGGCGCGCGTGGCCGGATCCTCGGCTGTGCTCCTGTTCGGCGCGGCCTTCTCGGTGCTGAGCACGCTCGCTCTGTTCGCGGTGGGCGACATCCGGCGCCTGCCGTGGCGGGACGCGTGACGCAGCCGCCCGAGCTTCCACGCACCATCGGGCTGCCGACCGCCTTTTCGGTGGCGCTGAAGCAGGTGATCGGCGGCGGCGTGATCGTGCTGACCGGCACCGCGATCGGGCTCACCGGTGCCGGCGCCTCGATCGCCTACGGGCTGGCCTGCGCGGTGGTGCTGCTGGTGAGCCTCCCCTACGCCGTGCTGGGTGCCGCGCGTCCCGTCTCGGGTGCGCTCTACCGCTGGCCCGCGCACTTCATCCACCCGCGCGCGGGCTTCCTCGGCTTCTGGATGGCGCTCGGCACCCACGTGGCGCTGGCCGCCTACGCCGCGACGTTCGGCGCCACGCTGCACGTGCTCGTGCCCGCGATCGCCGCGCGGCCGGCGGCGATCGCCTCGCTGCTCGCCGTGCTGGGCCTCAACCTGCTCGGGACCGAGGTGTCGGGCATCGCCAACATCGTGATCGTGCTGCTGGTGGCGCTCTCGCTCGCGGCACTGGCCGCGTGCGGCCTGCCGCAGATCGAGCCCGCCCGGCTGCTCGCGATCCTGCCGCATGGCTGGTCGGGGATGCTGGCCGCGGCCGCCCTGCTCACCTTCCCGATCAGCGGTGCCACCCTGGTGGCCGAACTAGCGGGCGAGATGCGCCGTCCGGCGCGCGACGTGCCGGTGGCGATCCTCGGCGCCACGGCCGCGGCGGCGGCCCTCTACGTCGCGGTGGCGATCGTCGCGGCCGGACTGCCGGGCCTGCCACCCGCCCCCACGCTCGCGATCGTGGCCCATCGCGCGATGGGCGCCTCGGGGGCCTGGGCGTTCGGGCTCGGAACCGGCATCGTCAGCATGCTCGGCATCATGAACACCCATATGCTCTGGGGCAGCCGCTCGATCCTGATGGTGTGCCGCGACGGCTGGTTGCCGCGCCGCCTGGCCCGGCCCAACCGGCGCGGCGCGCCCGTCTTTCCGCTGCTGCTGCTGGCGACCATCGGCGCCGTGCCGCTGGTCGCCAGCCTGGAGGTCGCGGACGTGATCCGGATCGGCGGCCTCGGCGCCTGCGGATCGGCGGTTCTTTCGATCGCCTGCGCGCCGCTGAACGCGCGGCGCGACCCGGTCGCCTATGCGCAGTCGCCGCTCGCCATTCCGTGGCGCGTGCTGCTGTTCGCGTCGCTCGCCGCCATCGCATCACAGTTTGCGACCGTGTTCCTCCTG
>CAXTVZ010000117.1:0-5754 GCA_964247685.1 uncultured Acetobacteraceae bacterium | reverse complement strand
ACCATCAGAAAGCTGCACGAGATCGCCTCCCGAAAAGGCGACCGGCGAACTCGTCATGTAGAGCTCGCCGTTCATCCCCTCATTCCGGACCGCCCGGAGCCTGCGTCGCCGACGCGGCTCGGATCGCGATCATTCGTCCTCTTCGAGGACCTCGATCGCGTCGGCATTGGCCGAAAGTCGTACGGTTCCGCTCTCGACACCGGCAATCAGACCGACCGAGACATAATGGTGCTTCCCGTCGGGACTGTCCGTCTTCGTCAGCTTGATACGGTCGCCGTCCACGTGATCGACCGTGCCGAAATGCACGCCGTCAGCCGAGATCACTGCCGCATGCTCCTGTATCTGCGTCACGTCTACCATGTTCGTCTCCTTTGGTCGGTTGTCGCACGTGAACGTCGGCGTCGCGCATCGGTCGCATCGCCGGCGTTCGATCGTCACTCAGCGGGCGCTGCTTAAACCGCCTCGCCGGCGCACCAGCCGCTCGACCAGGCCCACTGGAAATTATAGCCGCCCAGCCAGCCGGTGACGTCCACCGCCTCGCCGATCACGTAGAGTCCGGGCACCTCGCGCGCCTCCATCGTCTTGGACGACAGCGCGGCGGTGTCCACGCCGCCCGCGGTCACCTCGGCCTTCGAGAAGCCCTCCGTTCCGGACGGCACGATCGCGCATCCTGCGAGATGCGCCGCCAGCGCGTCGAGGTTGCGGTCCGGGATGTCGGCCAGCGTGCGCCCCGCGCTGCCGGGAACGAAGGCGGCCAGCGGTGCTGCCAGGCGCTGCGGGAGAACCGTGCCGAGCAGCGTGGCGAGTGCGATCCGTGGGCGCTCCCGCTTGCCCTGCCGAAGCAGCGCGCGTGCGTCGCGACCCGGCAGAAGATCGAGCACGATCGGTGAACCTTCCCGCCAGGCGCTGGAGATCTGCAGAACGGCCGGTCCCGACAAGCCGCGATGGGTGATCAGTGCAGCTTCGCGGAACCGGATATCGGCGCACCGCGCTTCGGTCTCGAAGGCGATGCCGGCCCGGTCAGGGGCAGCGCCTCGGCCGAAGGCGTGTTCGAGCGTCTCCGATGACAGGGTCAGCGGCACCAGGGCGGCACGTGCCGGGTGCGTGGGCAGTCCGAACTTCGCTGCGAGCCGCCAGGCGAAATCGCTCGCGCCGAGTTTCGGGATCGAAGGGCCGCCGGTCGCGATCACCAGTGCGGCCGCACGGAACTGCCCGGCATCGGATCGCACGCAAAAACCCGCACCCTCACGTTCCACATCGACGATCCGCTGGCCGACATGCAACGTCACGCCCGCCTGCGCGCAGCCATCGAGCAACAGGTCGACGATCTGCCGCGCCGATCCGTCGCAGAACAGCTGGCCGAGCGTCTTTTCGTGCCAGGCGATCCCCGCGTTCTCGACGAGCGCGAGGAAGTCGCGCGCGCCGAAGCGGGCGAGGGCGGACTTGGCGAAATGGGGGTTGGCAGAGAAGAAGTTCGCGGCACTCGCGTCGAGATTGGTGAAGTTGCAGCGGCCGCCGCCGGAGATCAGGATTTTCGCACCGGGTTTTGGACCGCCCTCGAGCAGCAGCACGCGCCGGCCCCGACGTCCGGCTGTCATCGCGCAGAACATCCCCGCCGCACCCGCGCCGATCACGATCACGTCGAAGTCGCCCATAAGCTGCCCCTACCAGCCGATGGTCCTGCCCGCCAGACCCAGGCAGATGTCGCTATCGTCGCTGTCGCGGTCGAGCCTAGCCGGCCAGCTCGACCGGTTCGCTGTGCACTTCGAAGATGTGCAGCGGTGCGGGGCCGAAGCTCGTCGTGAGCGCGACATCGGTCGCGTCGCGGCCGCGCGCCATCAGGATCCGGCCGATCCTCGGGATGTTGTTGCGCGCATCGAAGGTGTGCCACTCGCCGTCCAGATACACGTCGAACCACGCGGAGAAATCCATCGGCGGCACCAGTGGCACGCCGATATCGCCCATATATCCCGTGCAGTAGCGTGCCGGGATGTTCATGCAGCGGCAAAGCGTCACCGCCAGATGGGCGTAGTCCCTGCACACGCCCACCCGATGATCATAGGCGTCCGCCGCCGAGCGGGTCGAGTCCGCCTGCTGGTAGTCGAACTTGATGTGATCGTGCACGAAGTCGCAGATGTCCTGGACCATGCTCCAGCTCGGCGCGATGCCGCCGAACAGGCGCCACGCGGTCGCCGACAATTTGTCGGTCTCGCAGTAACGGCTTCCCAGCAGGAACATCAGAGCGTCGTCGGGGAGTTCCTCGACGGGCATGGCCATGGCGCGCGGGGATTGCCGGTCCGGCTCGCCGCTGTCGATCACCGTGAAGCTGGTCGAGATCCCGATCATCCCGGCCGGTGCCACGATCCGGGTGCAGGTGTTGCCGAACGGATCGGTGTAGCTCCGCGCTTGCGTCACCGGAGCGAAGGCCAGCTCGTGCGGTGTCTGCAGATCAGCGACCCGGCTCGGATGAATGCTCAGCATCAGAAGGAGTGAAGTCGGCTTGGTGACCCGGAACTCCATGTTGAAACCGGAACGGATAAAAATGGCGTTGCTCCCTTTGTCGGCTGCAGGACGGCGATGCGTGACTTTACAGGGCCAGGTTCCCGCCGTCACGGGCTTCAAGCGCCGAGTTGTCATCTCCCGGAGGTGGGCGTGCTCAAAGAAGTCTTCTTTTTCTGAAGAAAAAGAAGCAAAAAGACTTCAGCCATTCAGATGTATCCTGACACTATACTTCAAACTCTAATGGATAAAAGTTCTTCGGTTCTTTCTTTCAAGAAAGAACAAGTCTTCTCGCTTGCACACCTGTGCAGGCAGTCGAGAAGTCCAGCAGCGGGCCATTCCGGGTCGCGCGCACTTTCCATCTTCTCCCGCGCCTGCTTACATGCCGCCAAGAACGAGCGAGAGACTCGGGGCAACAGGGCGGGGGAAAAGCGTGTTCCATCAGGATCTCACCCCGGTCGGCGGCAGTCTCGTCCTCTCGTTCCTCGTGGCGGCGGTGCCGATCGCGACCGTCCTCGTGATGCTGGGAATCCTGCGCCGCCCTGCCTGGCAGGCCTCGGTGGGCGGGCTCGTGGCCGGCCTTCTGATGGCGATTGGCCTCTGGCACATGCCCGTGGGCCTGGCACTCGACAGCACCGTGAACGGCATGGTCTTCGCCATCTGGCCGATCATGTGGATCGCGATGAACGCGCTCCTCCTCTACAATATAGCGGTCGAGAGCGGCCGCTTCGACGCGTTCCGCCACTGGATCCTCGACCACCTGCCGCCCGATCGACGGGTGGTCCTGATCGTGGTCGGGTTTTGCTTCGGCGCGCTGCTCGAAGGCATCGCGGGCTTCGGCTCGACGATCGCGATCTCGTCCTCGCTGCTGATCCTGGTCGGTTGGGAACCGCTCGAGGCGGTCACCTACTCGCTGATCTTCGACACCGCGCCCGTCGCCTACGGCGCGCTCGGCATCCCGATCACCGTGCTCGGCGCGGTCACCCATCTCCCGCCCGAGCAGCTCGGCGCCATGGTCGGGCGCCAACTGCCCTTCCTGGCCTTCGCCCTGCCATTCTACGTGATGGGCGTGTTCGGCGGCCGCCGCTCCATCGCGGCCCTCTGGCCGCTGCTGCTCACCGCCGGCGGCTCGTTCGCGCTGATCCAGTTCAGCGTCTCGAACTTCTTCGACTACCGGCTCACCGACGTGTTCGCCTCGCTCGGCTCGCTGATCCTGACGGTGCTGTTCCTCCAGGTCTGGCATCCGACGCCGGACCCGGCCTTCGCCGCAAAAACCGATCTCGGCGCGCCTGCCGCCCTGTCCCTGAGTGCGGCCGCGTCACCCAGGCGGCTCTCGCCCTGGCAGGGCTGGATCCCATGGATCGTCGTCAGCCTGGTCGTGATCGTCTGGACGCAGCTCAAGCTCTCGGCGATCGGGCGGCAGACCATCCGCTGGCCCGGCCTCGACAAATCCGTCTACATCACCCTCTACCACAGGCCCTACGCGGCGACCTGGACCTTCGAGCCGCTGGCGACCGGCACCGCGATTCTGCTCGCCGCCGTTCTCACAGCGCTCCTGTTCCGCGTGTCGCCCCGGCGGTTCGTCGCCTGCGCCGTGCTGACCTGGCGCCAGGTCCGGCTCGCCGTGCTCACCGTCTCGGTGATCATGGGCCTCGCCTTCCTGATGAACTACTCCGGCATGACCTACACGCTGGGCGACGCCGCCTCGCATCTCGGCCTGCTGTTCACCATTGCCTCGGCCTTCCTCGGCTGGATCGCGGTTGCGCTCTCGGGCAGCGACACGTCGGGCAACGCCCTGTTCGGCAACCTGCAGGTGGTGGCCGCGCATCAGCTCGGCCTCGACCCGACCCTGTTCGCCGCGACGGGGTCCTCAGGCGGCGTGCTCGGCAAGATGATCTCGCCGCAGAACATCTCGACCGGTGTCGCCGTGACGACGCTGAAGGGTCAGGAAGGCCTCGTCTTCTCGAAGACCTTCAAGCATTCCGTGATCCTGACGACGGTGGTCGGCGTAATCGCGGTGCTGCAGCAGTTCGTCTTCCACTGGATGGTTCCGCATTAGGGACCATCTCCTCGGCAAGGGAGACACGCCATGCTGGCCATGCCGGACCTCGACCGCGACGTCCTCGCCCGCCGCGACGCGATCGCGTCGTCGCTGCGCGCCCTCGTGCCGGGCGAGGGCGTCATCACCGCGCCCCGCGAGCTCCGCGCCTACGAGAGCGACGGGCTGACCGCCTACGCGCAGCCGCCGATGATTGTGGTGCTGCCCTCCGACACCGCCCAGGTCTCGGCCGTGCTGCAGTACTGCCACGCGGAAGGCGTCCGGGTCGTGCCCCGCGGCGCCGGCACCTCGCTCTCCGGCGGCGCGCTGCCGCTGGGCGACGCGGTACTGCTGGGCCTGGGCAAGTTCAAGCGGATCCTCGCGGTCGACCTTCCGAACCGCTGCGCCGTGGTGCAGCCGGGCGTGACCAATCTCGCCGTCACGGAGGCCGTGGCCGCGCAAGGTTTCTATTACGCGCCCGACCCCTCGAGCCAGATCGCCTGCACGATCGGCGGCAACGTCGCGGAAAACTCCGGCGGTGTGCACTGCCTGAAATACGGCCTGACCACCAACAACCTGCTCGGGCTCGAAATCGTGCTGATGGACGGCACGATCCTGCGTCTCGGCGGCCGTCATCTCGACGCGTCCGGCTACGACCTGATGGGCGTCATGACCGGTTCCGAAGGCCTGCTCGGCGTGGTGACCGAGGTCACCGTGCGGCTCAAGCGCAAGCCGCCCGTGGCGCGCGCGCTGCTTATCGGCTTCGAGACGAACGAGGATGCCGGCCAGTGCGTGGTCGACATCATCGGCGCCGGCATCGTGCCGGGCGGCATGGAGATCATGGACCGGCCCGCCATCCACGCCGCCGAAGCGTTCGTCCATGCCGGCTACCCGCTCGACGTCGAGGCGCTGATGATCGTCGAACTCGACGGCTGCGGGGCGGAGGTCGACCACCTGATCGAACGGGTCGAGCAGATCGCGGAGGCCAACAGCGCCACCACGATCCGCGCCAGCGCCAGCGAGGAGGAACGCACCCTGTTCTGGGCCGGTCGCAAGGCCGCGTTCGGCGCCGTCGGCCGCATCTCGCCCGATTATTACTGCGTGGACGGCTCGATCCCGCGCCGCACCCTGCCGCGTGTGTTGACCGCGATCCGCGAGCTCTCCGAGAGCTGGGGCCTGGGCGTCGCCAACGTCTTCCATGCCGGCGACGGCAACCT
>CAXTVZ010000116.1:4740-10184 GCA_964247685.1 uncultured Acetobacteraceae bacterium | reverse complement strand
GTTTTAAGGGCTCGCCCTTAACGGGGTCCAGGGGCAGCGCCCCTGGCCTTCTTCCGCCGCTCAGCTCGGCACGACATCCGCCGGCGTGCGCGGCAGGCTCGCCAGCATTTTCGGGTCGATCCGCAGCGTCTGCGCCACCATCGCCGGCGGCGTCTTCACCAGCCAGTCGGCCAGCGACACTTCCTCGTATTTCGCGGTCTTGAAGATCTCGAGGAACACGAGATCCTCCTTGCCGGTGTTCTCGATGTAGTGGCCGAGGCTTTTCTTGACGTAACCGATGTCGCCCGGCCTGAAGTCCGCCGTCTGCGCCGCCGGTCCCGCATTGAACACCGTCATCCGGCCCTGTCCGGACACCCAGTACTGCCACTCGTCCGCGTTCGGGTGCCAGTGCAGCTCGCGCAGCCCTCCCGGCTTGACCGTGACCTGCGCCACCGCGACGGTCTTCGACGCGTGGAAGTTGCGCACGCTGTCGGCGATCCGCACGGTGCCGCCCGCCGTGGTCTTGGTGGGCGCCATGCTTGCGAGATCGAACACGAAGGACTGCGGCGGTGCGCCCGTCGGGCTGCGGACCGCCGCCTGGTCGGCCGCGAGCGCGCCCGGCACCTGGCCCTGGAAGATCCACAGGTTGCTCAGGGGCACGTCCCGGAATGTGTTGGCCGGAACGCCGAAATTCTTGGCCAGCACCTCGGGGGGCGTGTGGGCGACCCAGTCGGTCACCATCAGCGTGTCGAACTCGGTCGCGTGCCCGTCATCGAACACGATCACGAACTCGGTGCCGTCCGGGCTGAGCCCCTGCAACGAGTGCGGCAGACCCGCCGGGAAATACCACATGCCGCCCGCGCCCACGTCGGCCACCTGCGAGCGGCCGTCGGCGTCGAGCACGGTGATGCGGCAGGTGCCGTTCGTCACGAACGCCCACTCCGCCTGCTGGTGCCAGTGCATCTCGCGGATGCCGCCCGCCGCGAGACGCATGTTGACGCCCGCGACATCGGTCGAGATCGCGAAGTCGCGCTGGTTGACCTCGCGCGCCCAGCCGCCGCTCTGGAATCGAGTGTGGGCGTTGTTGAACGAGGACCAGAACAGCGCCATCCCGTTGATGTCGGTGGGCGGCGGGTCGGCCAGGAAGGACGGGAACTGGCCGGACAGCGCCGGGTTCTGCGGCCCGGGATTGCTGAGCGCCGACGGCACCGCACCGTTGATCCGGCCCTCGGCGGGAGAGTCGGGGTTGCCGAAGCCGCGCGGGGCGGCGCTGGCCGCGCGGGCGGCGCCGAGCGCGCCGGCTGCGGCCACGATCATGCGTCTCGACAAAGGGTTCATGGCGCCTCTCCGCTCTCAATCGGGCGCGTGTTTATCCTGTTTGGCGATATGATCCAGTAAACTCATCGCCATTCGCGATGCGCCTGGCGCCGCCCGCGAGGCGCCTGCTTGCCATGCGGCGTGCGCGGGGAGACAAGGGGCGACTGCGCGCGGGAAGAGGCCAGAAGACGACGATGACACGGGTGATGAACAGCTCGGAGACGCAGCAAAACCCTGCGGCCGGGCGCTCCATGCGCGCGGCCACACGACTCGCCAGCGCGATGCTCGGCACCGCCTGCGCATTGGTCGCAGGACGCGCGCACGCACAGGCGATCCCCGCCCCCGACCACGCCAGCATCGTGACACTGCAGGACGAGAACGCCTCGATCAGCACGAACAAGCTCACCGACCGCTACTACGTCAACGGCCTGCGCGCCTCCTACACCTCGCCCACCGACATCACCGGCGCCTGGCTGCAGAATTTCGGCGACGCGCTCTGGGGTGCCGGCCGCCAGCGCTTCTCGATCGACGTCGAGCAGGGGATGTTCACCCCCGACTTCACCAACCTCGCCACGCCGCTGCCGAACGACCGCCCGTATGCCGGCACGATCACCATCACCGGCTCGCTGATCCACGACACGCTCGACACGCGCTCGCTGATCAACCTCACGCTCGGCTGGCAGGGTCCCGCGTCCGGCGCCCGCGAGCTGCAGGACGGGTTCCACGGCGCGATCGGCCAGGGCACCGACTCGGGCTGGCACGACCAGCTCCGCAACGAGCCGCTCGGCCAGGTCCTCGCCAGCCGCACCTGGCGGTTCGGCCTCGGCAATCTCGGCCCGATCGAGTTCGACGCGCTGCCCGCGGTGACAGCGGCGGCCGGCAACTGGCGCACCTATGCCGAGGGCGCCGCCATCTTCCGCCTCGGCCAGGGCCTCGGCTCGGATTTCGGCGTGCCCCGCCAGCAGCCCGGCGTCTCCGGCTCGGACGCCTACACACCCACCCGCCACGTCGCCTGGTATCTGTTCGCGGGCGGCGACGGCCAGGCGGTGGCCGTGGACTCCACCTTCGACACCGAGGACGCGCCCTACTACACGAACGTCGCCATGATCCACGACGTGGGCGAGTTCGAGGGAGGTGCTGCGGTGCTGCTCTACGGGGTGCGGGTGAGCTACACGCAGGTGTTCCAGACGCACGAGTTCGTGGGGCAGCGGGGCGGGTTGCACCAGTTCGGGTCGCTCGCGGCGGCGGTGCGGTTCTGAGAGAAGGCCAGGGCGCTGCCCTGGACCCGCAAAGGGGCTTGCCCCTTTGATCCCGTGACTTAGAGGAACCTCGCGGGGGGCCTTTCCTTGGAAACGGAGAGAAACGTTTGGCGATCATCGGGGCGGGGGTGTGGGGCGGGCCAGCGGCAGCCGCGACCGGGAGGCGGTCACCGCGCGCCACACGGACGTGCCGGTCGGCGCCGACGCAGGCTCGCTCATGCTCGGTCTCCGCGCGCTCCTGGCGCGACGCGCCACGTCGTCGGCGCCCATCCGCATGATCGTGCACTCGCGCGACCCCACCAACGCCGAGACGCCGCCGGACCGGCTCCGCGCCTCCTTCATCACCGACGCGCGTGACTTCTACGTTCGCAGCCACGGCGACGTGCCCCGTCTGGCGGAGACCACCCATGTCCTGCGCGTGGGCGGGCGCGTCGCCACACCTCTCGAGCTCGACCTGGCCACGCTGCGGGCGCGCTTCGCCCCCACCACGCTCACCGCCGCCATGCAGTGCGCCGGCAACCGGCGGGCCGACCTGCAGGGCGTCCGGCCGACCTCCGGCGACCCGTGGGGGCCGGGTGCCATCGGCAACGCCGAATGGACCGGCGTGCGGCTCGCCGATCTTCTGCGCGAGGCGGGTGCAGACGGCGATCCGGCGCTGCACGTGGCCTTCGCTTCGGCGGACACCGTCGCCATGCCGGGCGAAGGCCGCTTCCGCTACGGCGTCTCGATCCCGATCGCCAAGGCGATGGCGCCGGAGACGCTGATCGCCTGGGCCATGAACGGCGCCCCGCTGACCGCGCCGCACGGCGCGCCCCTGCGGGCCGTGGTGCCCGGCTTTGCCGGCGTTCGCTCGGCGAAATGGCTGACCGCGATCACGGTGCAGGCCGCCCCGTCCGACAACCACATGCAGCAGCGCGACTACAAGCTGCTGCCGCCGGACGTCACCGCCGAGACGGTCGACTGGGACCGGGGCATCGTGATCAACGCCATGCCGCTCACCTCCGCCATCTGCGAGCCGCGGGCCGATGAGCGGCTCGCGGCCGGAGCCGCGCGCGTGCGCGGCTACGCGATCGCGAGCGCGCGGCGGGTCACGCGCGTCGACGTCTCGGCCGATGGCGGCCGCCAGTGGGCGCAGGCCACGATCGAGCCAGGTCACGACGCGCCCTGGAGCTGGATCTTCTGGGAGACCGTGCTCGCGCTGGCGGCCGGGCCGCACGAGCTGGTCGTGCGCGCCTGGGATGATGCGGGTCAGACCCAGCCGTCCCGACCCGAGGACGTCTGGAACTTCAAGGGCTATCTCGGCACCGCATGGCACCGCGTTCCGGTGATGGCGGTGTGAGCTCATATCGCGTTCGAAGCGGCTCGATTTTCGCGACCGGATACGAATCTTTAGCGGGTCGGGCGATTTACGACTCGCATCTGCCGCGGGGAACACCCATAGTCTCATCTGGCTGGGCTTTTTGCTGAGGCAGATCTTCCTCTCTGTCGCGCATCGCACGGCACCGGACGCTCCCTCAAAAAGAACGACACCCGCAAACGTGCGGGCCTAAGCTGTGGAGTGTGTTCGATGCCGTCAGGCACTGTAAAATGGTTCAATTCGACGAAGGGCTTCGGCTTCATCCAGCCGAGCGACGGTTCCAAGGACGTGTTCGTCCACATCTCGGCCGTCGAGCGCGCAGGCCTCGCCACTCTTCGTGACGGTCAGTCGCTCTCGTTCGATCTCGAGAACGGCCAGCAGGGGCGGACCTCCGCGGTCAATCTCAAGGCCGAGTGATTGCCGGTGGGGTGCGCGAGCACCCCGCCATCCCCCGTCGCGGAGGTCAAATGACCACACCCAAGTTCGGCATCGGTGATGTCGTTGCCCTGAACGTTCGCGGCCAGGAACGCACCCGCAGCCCGGGTCACTACGTCATCACGCGCGTCCTGCCGCTCGAGCGTGCCTATGGCTACCAGTATCGTGCCAAGAACGAGCGTGACTCGCATGAGCGCGCGTTCGACGAGGCCGAGATCATCGCGGCGAATTAGCTCCGAATCGTTCCGACGCATTTTCCTGGCCGGCGACACTGCAACGTTTGGCGCGCAGAACGCTTGTTTCGAGTGCCCGGGTTCGCTGGGCATCGGAGATGCCAAGATGGCCGACGCCCTGCCCAAGAACCGTGGCTACCGGACGATGCCTCGCCAGGGCATGACGCGATGGGCGGTGGTCAAGAACGTCGATGGCCACCTGGTGGCCGTGGCTGATTTCCATGGCTACCCGCAGGCACGGGCCGAATCCGATCGCCTTAACGCGGCGATGGCGACTGAGATCTCCGTCGACAGCAGAGTGAAGGTTCTGGCCTGACATTGCAGGTCTGAGGGCTCCTGCCCCAGGCGGGGCAGAGTGCCAATCTTCTATCGCTGCAGCACCGGCCCGGACAGAAACAGCGCCGTATTCACCACTCCAAGATGCGTGAGTGCCTGCGGGAAGTTTCCGATCATCTGCTGCGTCGGCACGTGAAACTCCTCCGCAAGCAGTCCCACATCGTTCGCGAGCGAGATCACCCGCTCGAGCATCGCCGCCGCCTCGTCGTCGCGGCCCTGCAGCTTCATGCAGTCGGCGAGCCAGCAGGAGCAGGCAAGGAACGCGCCCTCGTCGCGCCCATCGCCTTTGGCGGCCATCCGGCGCACCAGGCCGCCCTCCATCAACTCGCGCTCGATCGCCGCGATCGTGCCGGCCATTCGCGGGTCGTCGGCCGGAATGAAGCGCACGAGCGGCAGCAGCAGGAGCGAGGCGTCGAGCTCGCTGCCGCCATAGGCCTTCACGAAATGGCCGCGCACGTGGTCGAAGCCCTTGCCGAGCACCTCGTCGCGGATCTCCACCACGAGCTGGCGCAGGCGGTCGACCAGGCC
>CAXTVZ010000116.1:0-4640 GCA_964247685.1 uncultured Acetobacteraceae bacterium | reverse complement strand
CGCCATAGACGTCGAGCTGGGTCTGGCCCGACGCGGCATTCCCGATCCGCACCGGTTTGGCGCCTTCGAAGCCGGGCAGCCAGGTCGCCTCGCGCTCGGGAATGTGGCGATCGCCATCGAGGCGGTAGACGATCTGCATGCAGTCCGGCCTTCCTGCGATCGCGCGCAGGATCCAGTCGCGCCAGCGCCGCGCCTCGTCCTGGTAGCCGGCGTTCAGCAGCGCGGTGAGCGTGAAGGTCGCATCTCGCAGCCAGCAGAAGCGGTAATCCCAGTTCATCGAGCCGGCGGGCACCTCGGGCAGGCCGAGCGTCGCCGCCGCGAGCACGCCGCCGGTGCGGCGATGCGTCAGCGCCTTGAGCGTCAACAGCGAGCGCTTCACGGCAGCGGGCCAGCGGCAGGGCTTGCTGAAACGGCCGATCCAGTCGAGCCAGTATCGTTCGGTCTCGGCGAGCAGCGCTTCCGCGTCGGGCATCTCCGGCGTCGGATCGGCGGAATCCGCGTAGGACAGCACGAAGGCGTACCGCTCGCCCGGTCGCGCCACCCATTCGGCGGTGCCATCCGCCGCGTGCTGGGAGATGTCGACTGGGCTGTGCAGCACGACCTGGTGCGGTCCGATCTCGCACCACAGCCCACGCCCGTGCGGCCGCGACCAGGGCGGCTCGACGCCGTAGTCGAAGCGCAACCGGAACCGCAGCAGCATCGGAACATGGCCGTCCACCGCTTCGACGATGCGGATCACCGCGCTGACCGCCTCGTTGCTCGGCATGAAGTCGGTGACGCGCACGGTGCCGGTGTCGGTGGTGAATTCGGTCTCGAGCACCTTGGTGTCGCCACGGTAGTGGCGCCGCGACGAGGTGACGAAGCCTGCAGGCGAGATCTGCCAGCGCCCGTTGCCGGCATCGCCCAGCAGGGCGGCGAAGCACGCCTGGCTGTCGAAACGCGGCCAGCACAGGAAATCGACCGAGCCGTTGCGCGAGACGAGCGCGCAGGTCTGCCCGTCGCCAATCAGCGCGTAATCGGAGACACTCACCCGCTCACCTCGTTCGATGCGGGCGGTCAACCATCCGGCGGCGCCCGCAGTTCCGGCGGCGCGAACCCGAGCGGGGCTCGGCGCTTTCATCCACCGCCCAGCAACGAGGTCCGGACATGCATACCCCCCTCCCCTTCCGCGCACCCGAAGGCGGCAGCACCCCGAACGACAAGTCCGGACCGCGCCCGCGGGTGCCCTACGCGCATCTCTGGGTCGACGATGACGGGATCAGCCATCAGGCGCCCTGCGAGCTCACCGAGTGGGAGTTGAAGGGCGTGGGCGACGCCGCTCCGCAATGGAACCACAAGGGCGAGACGGTCTCGTCGACGGTGGTGTTCACCACCCAGCCGGTGGGCTGGGTCGGCGACTGGCACGAGAACCCGGCGCCGCAATGGATCGCGGTGCTGTCGGGGCGCTGGTTCATCGAGAGCATGGACGGCACGCGGGTCGAGCAGGGTGCCGGCGAGTTCTCGTTCGGCGAGGACCAGGGCTGCATCGAGCGCGACGGCAAGAAGGGCCATCGCTCCGGCACGGTGGGCGATCAGCCGGCGGTGCTGATGACGGTGCAGCTGCATCGCGGCCCCAGCAAGCGGCCGTGCTCCATCACGTAGGGTGAACGCGCTCGGCCTGTTCGCGACGCTGGTCACGCTGGCCTCGCTGTTCGGGGTGCTGAACGGGCTCACGCTCAAGCTGCCGAACACGATCGGCGTGCTGGTGGGCGCGCTCGGTGTCTCGATCGCATTGCTGATCGCCGATCCGCTGGTGCCCGGCATGTCGCTGCACCGCTTGGCGATCCAGGCGCTCGGCACGATCAACCTGCCGGCGACGCTGCTGAACTTCGCGCTCTCGTTCCTGCTGTTCTCGGGCGCGCTCGATGTCGATCTCGGCGAGCTATGGCGCCGGCGCACGAGCGTGTTCGCGCTCGCCCTGCTCGGAACCGTGCTGGCGGTGGGGCTGCTCGCGGGCACGATGTGGGGCGTGTTCGCCGTGCTGGGACGACCCGTGTCGTTCGCCTGGTGCGTGGTGCTGGGCGCGATCCTCGCACCCACCGATCCGGTGGCGGTGGTGGGCATGCTGCGGCGCATCGGCCTGCCGCCGGGGTTGCAGGCGGTGTTCGCGGGCGAGTCTCTGTTCAACGACGGCGTGGGCGTGGTGCTGTTCGGCGCGGCCGTCGGCTATGCCACGGGCACGGGCACGCATGGTGCGATGGCGGGGCTCGAGATCTCCGGCGCCTTCCTGTTCGAGGCGGTGGGCGGCCTGGCGGTCGGGCTGGTCACAGGGCGCGTCGCCACCGTGCTCGCGGGTGCCACCGACGAGCGCAACCTCGAGGTGATGATCTCGGTCGCACTCGCCACCGGCACGTTCGCGCTCGCCAACGCCTTTGGCATGTCGGGGCCGATCGCGGTGGTGGCGGCCGGGCTCTCGCTCGGCACCGAGCGGGCGCGGCGCGCGCTGAGCGACGGCACCGCCGACGTGCTGCACGGCTTCTGGTCGCTGATCGACGAGGTGCTGAACTCGCTGCTGTTCCTGCTGATCGGCTTCGAGGTGCTCGCCCTTCCGGTGCACGTGGCGGCGTACGTGGCGGCGGCACTCGCGGTTCCGATCGCGGTGCTGGTCCGGGCGCTGAGCGTGTTCCTGGCCGCCTGGCCGCTGCATCTGCGCAGCCCTGATCGGCTGAGCGCTCTCGTGTTGCTCGCCTGGGGTGGGTTGCGCGGCGGCATTTCGGTGTCACTTGCCCTCGCACTGCCGGCGGCAACACCGGCGCGGGCCGAGCTCCTGACCGTCTGCTACGTGGTCGTGGTGTTCACGATCGTGGTGCAGGGCCTCTCGATGGAGCGGGTGGCGCGACGGTTCTATCCGGGCCTTGCGGGCCGCGCCGGCAGCAGGTGACGAACGGGCGGAGACCGGCATGGCGCGGCGTGTGAGTGCGAAGACCGAGGGCGCGGCACTCGTGTGGCTCCGTAACGATCTGCGGCTCGCCGACAACGCGGCGCTGCGTGCGGCGATCGAAGGCGGACGCCCGGTGCTGCCGGTGTTCGTGCTCGACCGTCACCCCTCCGGCGACTGGGCGCCCGGCGGGGCGTCACTCTGGTGGCTGCACGGGAGCCTCGCCTCGCTCGCGGCCGCCCTCGAGGCGCGCGGCGCGACGCTGATCCTGCGGGAGGGCGATGCCGCCACGATCATCCCCGAACTCGCGCAGCAGGTCGGGGCCGCTTCCGTGCATTGCGGACGCGCGCATGAACCGGCCGTCCGCGCGCTCGACGAGCGCGTCGCGCAGGCGCTCGCGCGCGACGGACGCAAGCTGGTGCATCACCGCACGGCGACACTCCATCCGCTCGAGGCCGTGCACACCAAGGCCGGCGGCGGCTACGGGATCTACGCGCCCTACGCCAAAGCCGTGCGTGCGCTCGGCGCTCCCGAGGAGCCACACCCCGCACCGGAGCGGATCGCCGGCGTCGCCGGTGTCGCAGGCGACCGCCTCGCCGATTGGCATCTCCTCCCCACGCGCCCGGATTGGGCCGGCGGCATGCGCGACACCTGGACGCCCGGCGAAGTGGGCGCCCACGCGCGGCTCGAACGTTTCGTCGGCGATCATCTCGACGCCTACGCGGCCGAGCGCGACAACCCCGCGAACCCGGACGGCACCTCGATGCTGTCACCGCATCTCCATTGGGGCGAGCTCTCGCCGAACCAGGTCTGGCACGCGGCAGCGGGCGCGAAGGGCGGGCGCGAGAAGTTCGAGAACGAGGTGCTCTGGCACGATTTCGCGGCTCAGGTGCTGTGGCACGACCCCGAGCTGCCGGACCGGCCGCAGCGGCCGTCCATGGCGACGATCCCGTGGCGCAGTGACGCGCGCGCCCTGAAGGCCTGGCAGCAGGGGCGCACCGGCGTGCCGATCGTGGACGCCGGCATGCGCCAGCTCTGGCAGATCGGCTGGATGCACAACCGCGTGCGCATGATCACCGCCTCTTTCCTGATCAAGCACGCGCTGGTGAATTGGACCGATGGTGAGAAGTGGTTCTGGGACACGCTGGTGGACGCGGACCTCGCGACGAACGCGATGAGCTGGCAATGGGTCGCAGGCTCGGGCACCGACAGCGCGCCGTTCTTCCGCGTCTTCAACCCGGTGTCGCAGAGCCGGCGGTTCGACCCGGCCGGTGCGTATATCCGCGCCTGGGTGCCCGAACTCGCACGCCTGCCCGATCGTCATATCCACGCGCCGAACGAGGCGCCCGCGGACGTGCTGGGACAGGCGGAGGTCACGCTCGGGCGCACTTACCCGCGGCCGGTCGTCGACCTGGCGGAAGGACGCGACCGCGCGCTCGACGCGTTTCGCCGGACGCGCGCCGCTCGGCAGGATGCATGAGGAGATCAGCGATGCGCCTCTGGTGGATGTTGGCCCTGGTGCTGCTTGCGGGATGTTCGGGAGCGCCGCCCACCGCCGAGCAGCGCAACGCGACCGATCTCAATCCGTCGGGGCGTCCCTATGCCGGGCCGCAGGGGATACGGAGCTCGTTCCCGCCAGGGGATACGAACACGTTCGATCCGCTCTATTGCCATACCGAGGGTGAGGGCGCGGTTTGTAGTCGTAACGGCGGGAGTTAAGGCC
>CAXTVZ010000115.1:0-10196 GCA_964247685.1 uncultured Acetobacteraceae bacterium | reverse complement strand
GAATTCCCTATGGCATGCTTGTCCATGCCTGTCCCTGGTCCTCGATGCCTCGCCTGCTACAAGAGCTTCAGCGTCGACATCGGCGCGCTGCTCAATGCCTTCAGCAAAGACGACATCTTGAAGAGGGCTGTCGCCGCTGGTCTCCATGAACGGCAGATCGGGCTGCGAGGCCCGTAGCGCATCAGCCCGCTTTCACACCGCCGTGGCAGGTCATAACGTCGTGTTGTGAATGGCTGGTGGGACGTGGACAGGCGGCCCGGCTCTGCAGCACGCTGGCGAACAGGCTGAGTTCGCGATCGGCCGAGTCGATCTGAGGAGCATCCGATGGCATCCTGGATCTCGACTCGACCGCGCCTACCCATCGTTCCTGCGCGGTAGAGCTTCTCAAGGGAGGCTGACCATCGGACCTGTCCAAGCTCTCTCAATGATCAGTGAGGCGCTCGCGCGGAACGAGATGCCGATCGCCGTGCGGCCGACTTCGGCTTCGCAGTCCTGCCGTGGGAGATCCACCGAGCGCTAACGGCAGAGCGCCTCCGGTTCTGCGCCCGGCTGCTGGCGAACGCCCGCCGGACGCGGTGCGGATGGCCTCGCCCGAGATGGGCGACGACAGCTGGTCCGTCGGCTGTCGTGCCTACGCCTTCGGCAAGCAGCGCCTTCAGCGCACCGCCGAGGCGCGGACCCACAAGTGGCTCACAGTGCTCGACCAGAGCCACCATTTCGTCTTCCTGATCGAGAACGTGCCGGTGCGCTTCTTCCGAGGTGCTGCGGACGAGCCGACCGCGCGAACGCTGCGCCGGCAGGTGATCGAGGCCGAGCAGCTGACGCTCGCGCTTGGCAAGGAGCGGGCGGAAGGCCTGGTGTTCCGCATGGCCTTGGAGGCGGAGGCTTCGAGCGACGTGCAGCGCGTGGTGTTCCTGGCGCTGCGCGGCGAGGAGGGGCAGGTCGAGTGTCTGTGGCCGGTGCCGCTGAACGACCCGCAGGAGCAGGCCGTGGTGCCGACGCAGCTGATGCTCCTCGGCGAGGACGCCGAGAAGCGCGTCGTCCGCGTCACGCGGCGCAGCGCCTAGCAGTCGCGGCGCGGGAGAGCCGGGCAGGGCACCATGAGCCAGCAGGACGAGCTCGCGCGCGTGAAGGCGCGGATCAAGGCGCTGGCGGAGCGGACAGTGGAGCGGGGCTGCACCGAGGCCGAGGCGATGGCGGCGGCCGAGATGGTGGGCCGGCTGCTTGAGCGCTACGCGCTGACCATGGGCGAGATCGACGTCCGACAGACGCCGTGCGTCGAGGCGAGGGTGCCCGCCGGCGGCTTGCGGCGACGCCCGATCGACACCTGCGTGCCGGCGATCGCGCTTCTGCGACTGCAAGGTGTGGCTGGCGCGGGAGCCGGCGTCCCCGAGCTACGTGTTCTTCGGCTTCGACACCGACACGGCGCTGGCGTCCTACCTGTTCGCGGTGATCGACCGGGCGATCCGGTCCGAGCTCGATGGCTTCCGGATGCGCCGGCCGGAGCTCGCGGGCACGCGGCTGCGCCAGGCGAGCAGCAACTTCCAGATCGGCATGGCGGCCCGCGTCGCCGAGCGGCTGACGGCGATGCATGCGGAGCGCGAGGCGAGCGTCGCCGCACAGCGGCCGGCCGGCACGGCGCTCGTCCTCCTGCGCCACCAGGTGGTCGAGGACGCCTTCCCGGTGAGTGCGCCAAAGCTGCGGTCGATGGCCGGCCTGACGTTCCGCCGGGACCAGGCGTTCCGGGCCGGTCGGGACGCGGGCGAGCGGGTGAACCTGCGCCGCCCGGTCATGCATGACGGCCAAGCGCACCTCGAGGGATGAGCGGTCGCGACCATCAACGGGCGCGACTCTACGCTTGGGAAGACAGCGTCGTCGCGCCGCGCGATCCAAGCCTCATCGCCTTTGCGCAGGCGCAAGGCATGGTCGACGCGATCTGGCGTGAGATGGGACTGCGCTACCCGCCCAAGGTCGAGCGGCTGCCGAAGCAAGCGACGGCCCGACAGGCGGACGCGACCCGGCTCATCCTCCGCCTGCCCGAGCAGGTTCCCTCCTGGATCCTGCTGCACGAGTTGGCGCACGCAATGACAAGCATGCATGACGGCGTAAGCGATGGGCATGGGCCGCTCTTCGTAGGCCTCTATTTGAACCTGCTGGTCCGCTACCTGCGGCTCGATCAGGCGGTGCTCCTAGACTCGCTTGAAAAGGTGGGGGTCACCATCAACCCGGCCGCCCAACCTATTTTTCTCAACGACGCACAAAGCCCGTGAGCCACCGCTGAGCTTGCGTCCGTCGCGTTCGGTGGGTGCCCACCCGAAGCCTGCCTGCGCGCGCCCCAAAGCGCGCGGCCGGTTCTGCGCTGCGCATGGCCACCGCTGGCCGATACGCAGCGCATGACTGGGTCGGCTACTCGTCGGATGTATCGGCCTCGGCATCGGACTCTTGCGCCTGCGCGGCTTCGGCCATCTCCGCTTTCGTCCGTCGCGTGCGCTTGACGGGCGTGCTGTTGGCCTTCTTCCGAGTTGTTTTCGCCTTGGGCGCCGGTGGAGCGTCTGCCGACGTGGCTGGCTGCTGTGCTTCCTTGAGCGTCTTCTTCAATTCGGCGGTCTGGACTTTTGCACGAGCGAGACCGCGTTCGAGCTTGACGACGTGTGCTTCGAGCTCCGCCTTGTTCATGCGGACGGGAGCCGGTGTCGCCGACGCGCGAGACGCGGGCGACTTCTTCGGCGCTGCAGCGCTTCTCGGCTTCGGACCGGGAGCAACGCGGTTCTTCGGGCCAGCCGGTCGGCCAATCTTCTTCTTGGGTGCCGCTGCGGATGCGGAACGTCGGGTGGTTGTTGGTTTCGTCGCGCGGGCCATGGCTGTCCTTGGATCTACGGTGAGAAAGGCACGTGCGAAATGCGCCGTGCTGAACAAGCCTTAATTGCACGTCTTATCACCAGTGGCCAACAACTGAGCTGATGGACTCACCGACGGCGAAATTACGGCCTACTTCGTACAGATCAATCCTGCGGCCCTGACTTTCCTTCCAACTGACACGCTGGAGGTTAGTTTAGCCGCTCGCTTAGCCATCCTGCCGCGACACACGTCCCGCAAATCGAACCAGTCATTGTAATCGTCGGAAACCTTTGATCGCTGCCGTTTCGGGCGCGTGCGCAGCGTTGGCTGACTGAAACGGGCAACGCAGATGCATCTCGACGTGATCACGGTTGTCAGCTTGTTTGCCGCCACCCTGTCAATGGTGCGCTACGTCCTCCAGGCCTGGAGCATTGTCCGAGCGCGCGACACAAGCGGTGTGTCGCTCAATGCCAAGCAGCCGCCACGACTCACGAGACGCCCACGGTGCGGTATCGAGCTAAGCAGCCAGCACTTCCAACGTTGGGAGAAGCGCCGTCAGGCCTGATTGCCCTGGGGCGTCCGGCAACCAAGCGCGAAGTCACCGACGGTCTTTCCTTATTCGGGGATCCTTGTGGGGATGGATGTGCTTGGGCTGTGAGTGCTTGCGAAAAGCGTTTGAGGCAGGCAGCGCAGTCTTCAACGAGCCCTTATCCACAGCTGTTCGCGCGCGGTGCGGACGCCATCCTGCGGACGTCAGATTCCAACGACAAGCGACGGCATCTTGCGAACAAGACGTGAACATGCTTGTCTGCCGCGGTTCTGGGTTGACATCCAACGGCATGACACACGCCTCTCTCAACGGCCTGAACCCCGAGCAGCGGCAGGCCGTCGAACACGGGATCAGCACGCCCACAGACGGCTGTCCGGCCCTGCTGATCATCGCCGGCGCTGGATCGGGCAAGACCAACACCCTGGCGCACCGGGTTGCCCACCTGATCCTGAACGGCACAGATCCCCGGCGCATCCTGCTGATGACGTTCTCGCGCCGTGCGTCGGTGGAGATGGGCCGGCGGGTGGAGCGGATCTGCACCCAGGTGCTCGGCCACAAGCCCCGGCTTACCACCGATGCGCTCGCCTGGGCCGAGACCTTCCATGCCGTCGGTGCGCGGCTGCTGCGGGAGTATGCGGAGCACTTCGGCCTGCAGCCCGGCTTCACCCTGCATGACCGCGAGGACTCCGCGGACCTGATGAACTTGGTCCGGCACGAACTCGGGCTCTCGAAAACTCAAAGCCGCTTTCCCGCGAAGAGCACCTGCCTCGCGATCTACTCCCGCGCCGTTAACGCGGAGACGTCGCTCGACGAGGTGCTGTCACGGCATTTCCCCTGGTGCGCCGGTTGGGAGGGCGAGCTCCGCAGCCTGTTCCGCTCCTATGTCGAGGCCAAGCAGTTGCAGGGCGTGCTCGATTACGACGACCTGCTGCTCTACTGGGCGCAGATGATGCTCGACCCCGGCCTCGCTGCCCATGTCGGCGACCGCTTCGACCATGTGCTCGTCGATGAGTATCAGGACACCAACCGCCTGCAGTCGGGCATCCTGCTGGCGCTCAAGCCGAGCGGGGCAGGGCTGACGGTCGTCGGCGACGACGCACAATCTATCTACGCCTTCCGGGCTGCGACGGTGCGCAACATCCTCTACTTCCCCGGCCAGTTTGCGACGCCGGCGACCGTGGTCACTCTCGATCGGAACTACCGGTCGACGCAGCCGATCCTGGCGGCCGCGAACGCGGTCATCGAACTAGCCGCGGAGCGCTTTACCAAGAACCTCTGGTCTGACCGGCCCGCGGACGCCAAGCCGGAGCTCGTCAACGTCCGCGACGAAGCGGCTCAGGCGCGGTTCATTGCGGAACGGCTGCTCGAGAGCCGGGAAACCGGCGTGCTGTTGAAACAGCAGGCGGTGCTGTTCCGGGCGTCCCACCACAGCGGACCGCTCGAGATCGAGCTGACCCGACGCAATATCCCCTTCGTCAAGTTCGGCGGCCTGAAGTTCCTCGACACGGCGCATGTGAAGGACCTGCTGGCGCTGCTGCGGTTTGCGGAGAACCCGCGGGACCGGGTGTGCGGCTTCCGGGTGCTGCAGCTGCTGCCGAGCGTCGGACCCGCCGCGGCGCGGCGCGTGCTCGACCATGTCGCGGGCCAAGCCGACCCGCTGGGAACTCTTGCGAGCCTCCAACCGCCGGCCCGCTGTGGCGAGCACTGGAAGGGCTTTGTCGCGCTGCTCGAGCACCTGCGGAGGGGCGGTGACGGATGGCCCGCGGAGATGGGCGCGGCCCGGGCCTGGTATGCCCCTTACCTGGAGCGGATCCACGAGGATGCGGTGATGCGAGCGGCGGATCTCGTCCAGCTCGAGCAGATTGCCGCCGGCTATCCCTCGCGTGCGCGCTTCCTGGCCGATCTGACCCTCGACCCACCGGACGCGAAAAGTGATCAAGCCGGGGTGCCGCTGCTCGACGAGGACTACGTCATCCTCTCGACGATCCACTCGGCCAAAGGTCAGGAGTGGAAGTCGGTCTTCGTGCTCAACGTCGTGGATGGCTGTCTGCCGTCGGATCTCGGCACCGGCACGACCGACGACATCGAGGAGGAGCGGCGGCTGCTCTATGTCGCCATGACACGGGCGAAGGACGCGCTCCACCTCGTCGTGCCGCAGCGGTTCTTCACCCACGGGCAGAGCCGCCAGGGTGATCGCCACGTCTACGCTGCTCGGACGCGCTTCATCCCAGGGAGCTGCTGCCGTTGTTCGACCAGGTCACTTGGCCGCAAGCGAAGGTCGAGGAAGCGCCATCAATTGCAATTCGGACGATCCGACTGAATGTTGGCGCGGCAATGCGCACCAAGTGGTGACCGTCATGGATCGAGTACCGACGGGACTGCGACGAGCCGGAGCGAGAGACGCGACAGCCCCACCTGATAGCAGTCATGCTTTCCACCCGCCACCAACAGCGCGGAACGAGGCAACGGCGGCACGTGCAGCGTCGGCTCTTGCGAGAGCAAGCTGATCCGGCGCGGCGAGCAAGTCGCGATCAGCGTCCAGCACTTCGATCAGACTAATGGCTCCGCCGCGGTATGCGAGTTGAGCTTGGTCGCGCGCGCGAGTCAGATCCGCCTTTGCTGGTGGAGTGCCTCAGCCTGCGCTTCGGCCTCCCGGACGAGCGCCGCGACTGGACCTCAAGGTGCTTTTCATCGCCGGCTAGGCTGAGACGCCGTCAAGCAACTACACTGGGCCGTCTCCTGGCAGCAGGTGCTGGGGTAGCTCCTCGAAGACCCATCCGGTCGCGGTGCGTTGGAGGCGCCAGAGCAGGTCGTAGCGGTCGCTGGGCCACTTGTCCGGGGTTTGCGGCGGCCGCGGCAGGGCGGAGATGCAGTCGATGATCTTGGAGTGCTCCCAGCACACCAGCACTGTTCCGTCACGAGTCATGATGTCGGCTGCGAGTTCATCAGTTTGCGGTTTCGCAAAGGTCTCCACGTACTGAACCTGGTCCTGCTCACGCAGGAAGGCGACTAGGGGAGCAACGGTTTGCCCGGGCCGTTTCGACTCACTTCCCTCCGCAACACATGACGCATAGACGACGCTTGGCTTTCGTCCCGCCACCACTTCGTTGTGAAAAAGCCGGCCAGAGCTCCCGCCCGTTGCCAGCCCCGAACCGTTAGGCTCCGGTCATCGTGCGTGCCTTCCGGTGTCAGCCCCGCTTCGTTGTGCTCTTCGGCATGACGGATGAATATGATTTGAGACACTGGCATTCCAACGACCTCCTATAATCGAGCGTTAGCAGCTCGTGCGCTGGAGCAGTAGATGCCGAGCTTTGGATCGGTGTGGAAGTGACGGAAGGTGCTGTCACATTCCGGCGCCCAGTCCCCACGCATTCCTGCAATCCGGTTCGCCCCTTTTAGGTCGTCTGTATCAAAACCGTGACTTGTCATACTTGTTCATACAGGCTCATACAGGTGGCATAAGCAGCCGCAAATGCGTCACGATCTCGATCAGCACCGAATTGCATGCCGTCGCAGAGCAGCTCCTAGCCTCCGGCCGATACGGCAATTTCAGCGAGATTGTTCGCGCTGGATTACGCCTCCTTGATGAGCGCGAGCAGCAGTTCACCACACATTGTAGCGCCGCGCGGCGCGGTGAGAGCGCGTGACAAACGTGATAGATGAAGCCGCGCCGCTTCGGGCCGAGAACGGCCAGCTTCGAGTTCAGCTTACCGAAGTTGAGGCGTTGCGTGCGCGCGAGGCAAAGGTTCGGGAGTACAATCAGCGTGCACAAACCGCGCTGGCGGCCGGAGCCATCATTGGCACCTGGAACTGGCATCCTGCGAAGGACTGCTTCACCATAGATGAGGGGTTTGCCCGCGCTTTCGGACTGATCCGGAGTTGGCGCATCTCGATCTGGCGATCGAACAGGTGCTTGCGCATGTGCATCCTGAGGACAGGCCGGGCCTGGATGCCACGATCGTAGAGGCGGTCGCGCGCGGTGGTGCTTATGCACGTCAATACCGCGTTCGGCGGGCGGACGGGGAATATTACTGGATCGAGGCCATCGGACGCGTCGATTACGACGCCGACGGCACTCCGGTCAGCTTCCCCGGGATCGTCATCGATGTGAATGAGCGGCGTAGCCTCGAAGAGGAGCGCAATGTGGCGACGGCAGCGCTTCGCGAAAGTGAGGCGCGCGTGAAAGCGATGGTGGACCAATCGTCCGCCGGCGTCGCTCAGACGACGCTCGATGGACAATACGTCTTCGTGAACGATCGCTACTGTTCCATGGTCGGCCGCGACCGCGAGGAGCTGCTTTCTCTCAGGATGCACGCTCTCACCCATCCCGAGGACCTGCCGGGCAACGCCGAGCAGTTCCGAAACCTGGCGCAGGGCGGTCGCTCGTTCGAGATCGAGAAGCGCTACCTGCGTCCAGACGGCTCGGCCATCTGGGTGCGCAACAGTGTCACCGGCGTTTGTGAAAGAGACGGTGGCGTTAAAAGCATCTTCGCCGTGTCTCTGGACATCAGCGAGTAGAAAGGCGCCGCGTTGCGGCAAGCCTTTCTGCTCGGCTTAACAGATCGGCTGCGGACCGAGAGTACCGCTACCGCCATCATGACCGCCACAGCCGAACTGCTCGGTCGCTACCTCGGCGCCAACAGGGTTGGCTACACTCAGGTGCAGCCGGACGAGGCGAGTGTCGTGTTCGAAAGCAGCTACGTTCACGAGGTGGCGCCGCTGACTGGAAGCCACGCACTGGCCGACTACGACGGGACCAGCATTGCAGCCCAGCGAAGGGGGGAGACCGTCGCGGTGGCTGATACGGAAGCGCTCGATACGCGCGATGGCTGGGCCGCCATCGACGCCCGCGCGTTCGTTTCTGTCCCGCGCATTCGCGACGGTCGGTTCCGGGCATCGTTCTATGTCAATCACCGCGAGCCTCACGCCTGGTCCGCCGACGAGATCGCCCTGATCGAGGACGTCGCGGTGCGGACCTGGGATGCCGTGGAGAGAGCGCGGGCGGAGGCTGCCCTTCGGGACGCCAACGACACTTTGGAACAGCGCATCGCAACCGCTCTCAGCGATCGCGAGAAGATCGAGGAAGCGCTGCGTCAATCCCAGAAGATGGAAGCGGTCGGTCAGCTGACGGGCGGTCTTGCGCACGACTTCAACAACCTGCTCGCGGGCATCTCCGGCTCGCTTGAGCTGATGCAGATCCGAATGCTGCAAGGACGCTACCAGCATATCGAACGCTATATGGCGGCCGCTCAGGGAGCCGCAAAGCGGGCTGCGGCTCTAACTCACCGCCTGCTCGCCTTCTCGCGCCGCCAAACGCTCGATCCCAAACCCACGGACGTGAACCGTCTCATCGCCGACATGCAGGAGTTGATCCAGCGCACGGTGGGGCCCGGCATAGCGATCGAGGTAATTGGCGCAGTGAGCGTGTGGCCTGCGCTTGTCGACCCCTCACAACTCGAAAACGCGCTGCTGAACCTATGCATCAACGCTCGTGACGCGGTGCCGGATGGAGGCCACATTACGATCGAGACGGCGAATAAGTGGGTCGACGAACGTACATCCCAGAACCTGGACATGCCTGAAGGCCAGTATGTGTCCATGTGCGTGACCGACACTGGCGTCGGCATGCCACCGGAGGTCGTTGCGCGGGCGTTCGAGCCGTTCTTCACGACCAAGCCGACCGGCGAGGGGACGGGGCTTGGCTTGTCAATGATCTACGGCTTCGCGCATCAGTCGGGCGGACAGGTGCGGATCTACTCGGAGGTGGACAAGGGCACAACCGTTTGTGTGTACCTCCCCCGTCACTACGGGAACATTGCGGACGCTGGCGCTTCAGGCAAACCTGCCGCGTTACCGCGCTCTGCTCAAGGCGAGACGGTTCTGGTCGTCGACGACGAGCCAATGGTCCGGATGCTCGTCACCGACATTCTCGAAGACCTCGGCTATACGGCGATCGAGGCCGGCGACAGCGCCGCGGGGCTGAAGGTTCTTCAAACCGACGTGCGGATCGACCTCCTGGTGAGCGATGTCGGCCTGCCCGGCGGCATGAACGGTCGCCAGATGGCCGACGCCGCCCGGGTGTCGCGGCCGGACCTAAAGGTGCTGTTCATCACGGGATACGCGGAGAACGCGATCCTCGGTGGCGAACATCTCGCCCCGGGGATGGGGTTACTCACCAAGCCGTTCCCGATCGAGAGCATGGCTGCGCGCATACGCTCCATGATCGAAGGCGGCAAGGAGGAGGCACGGCGCCTCACTTGGCGTCGCTCGCAGCCGGAGCTCAGAGAGGCGTCGGATGAACATCAGCCCCGATCATGTGCGTCATGCAAGCATGTCCGCCATCGCTCGCGCCAGATTTTCAGTGGTGTAGGGCTTCTGCAGAACGGGCCGACCGCGATGCTGGTCTGGGAACTGCGCTTGCTCACCGTAGCCCGTGGCGAACATGAACGGAATGCCACGCTCCAGCAGTTTGTCTGCGATCGCGAAGCTTGTTGTCGTTTTATTTTAATGACGATAATGGCCGCGTCAGCAAGATCAATGACTTAGCGGCCCGATTCTTTTTGGCGGTGAGAATCCGATCTTTGAACATGAGAATTGTGGAGGCGCAGCGCCGGGTGCGTCCCCCTGGCGTGGCGGTAGCGATGGGACCTGACCGTCGCACGGTCTGAGCTAGATATTCTCATGTTTAAAGATAAAGCGGCGCGAAAACGGCACATTCTCATCAATGAAAGAAAACGACAGCCGGTTCTCGCCGCTAGGGTCGGGACCCATAAAGTCCTTGGAGCGACGCGAGGCGGTGTGATTCACG
>CAXTVZ010000114.1:0-10234 GCA_964247685.1 uncultured Acetobacteraceae bacterium | reverse complement strand
TAGAGCGGCTCGAGTATGACCCGAACCGCACCGCGTTCATCGCGCTGATCAAGTATAAGGACGGCGAACTGTCGTACATCCTGGCACCCCAGCGCCTGCGTGTGGGCGATCAGGTGGTGGCCGGTGCGCGCTGCGACATCAAGCCTGGCAACGCGATGCCGTTGGCGACGATCCCGGTCGGCACGATCGTGCACAACGTGGAACTGAAGGCCGGTGCGGGCGGCAAGATGGCCCGTGCGGCCGGCACTTACGCGCAGCTGGTCGGCAAGGACAGTGGTTACGCGCAGATCAAGCTGCAGTCGGGTGAGGTTCGCCTGGTACGCGGCGAGTGCCTGGCGACGATCGGTGCGGTTTCGAACCCCGACAACATGAACCAGCATATTGGCAAGGCGGGCCGTTCGCGCTGGATGGGGCGTAAGCCGCATCAGCGTGGTGTGGTGATGAACCCGGTCGATCACCCGCATGGTGGTGGCGAGGGTCGCACATCAGGTGGTCGTCATCCAGTGACGCCGTGGGGCATTCCCACGAAGGGATACAAGACGCGGGTCAACAAGCGGACGGACAGCCTGATCATCCGTCGTCGCAAGACCGGCAAGTAAGCGAGGGTTCGGAGAGATGGCGCGTTCCGTCTGGAAGGGCCCGTTCGTGGACGGGTACCTCCTCAAGAAATCAGAGACGTCGCGGGCGTCGGGTCGCAACGAGATCATCAAGATCTGGTCGCGTCGATCGACGATCCTGCCGCAATTCGTTGGGCAGACGTTCGGCGTGTATAACGGCCACAAGTTTCTGCCTGTGCAGGTCAACGAGAACATGGTCGGCCACAAATTCGGCGAGTTCTCGCCGACGCGAACGTTCACCAGTCACTCGTCGGACAAGAAAGCGAAGCGGGGCTGAGATGAGCAAGCCGCAGCATCCCCGCTTGCTCGCCGAGACCGAGGCGCAGGCAGTCGTCAGCAATCTGCGGGTGAGCCCACGGAAGTTGAACCTGGTCGCCGCGACAATCCGCAACAAGCCGGCGGGACAGGCGATCGCGAGCCTGACTTTCAACAAGCGTCGTATCGCGCAGGCGGTCCGCAAGGCTGTCGAGAGTGCGGTGGCGAACGCCGAGAACAACCACCAGCTCGATGTCGACCAACTGGTTGTCACGCGCGCCGAGGTGGGCAAGTCGATCGTGATGCGCCGCTTCCATGCGCGGGGTCGTGGCAAGGCGGCCCGTATTGAGAAGTGGTTCAGCCACCTGAAGATCGTCGTGGCCGAGCGCGCGCCGGCAACCGCGACCGAAACCGAGAAGGCGGCCTGAGATATGGGTCACAAGGTCAATCCGATCGGGCTGCGGCTCGGCGTCAACCGCACCTGGGACAGCCGCTGGTTCGCCGGCGACGACTACTCACGACTGTTGCTCGATGATTACAAGCTCCGTACTCATCTTCGTAAGAAGCTCTCAGGCGCCGGCGTATCGCGCGTGGTGATCGAGCGTCCGGCGAAGAAGCCGCGCGTGACGATCTATGCCGCGCGCCCCGGCGTGGTGATCGGCAAGAAGGGCCAGGACATCGAGGTTCTTCGCCGCGACCTGACGCGCATGGCGAAGGCCGAGGTGGCTCTGAACATCGTCGAGATCCGCAAGCCGGAGATCGATGCGCAGCTGGTGGCCGAGAACATCGCCCAGCAACTCGAGCGTCGCGTGGCGTTCCGTCGTGCGATGAAGCGCGCGGTGCAGTCGGCGATGCGTCTCGGCGCGCAGGGCATCCGGATCAATTGCGGTGGTCGTCTTGGTGGCGCGGAAATCGCTCGCACCGAGTGGTATCGTGAGGGCCGCGTGCCGCTGCACACGCTGCGTGCGGATATCGATTACGGGGTTGCGACCGCGAAGACCACCTACGGCACCTGCGGTGTGAAGGTGTGGATCTTCAAGGGCGAGATCCTGGCACACGACCCGTCCGCACAGGATCGTCGTGCGGCCGAACAGGCCCCGCAGCGCTAAGAACCGCGGCGAAGGAACAGGACAATGCTTTCTCCGAAGCGGACCAAGTACCGCAAGGCGCATAAAGGCCGCATCCACGGCCTGGCAAAGGGCGGCACCGCGCTGAACTTTGGCGAATACGGACTGAAGGCGCTCCAGCCGGAGCGCGTCACCGCGCGCCAGATCGAGGCCTCGCGCCGTGCGATCACGCGTGCCATGAAGCGAGCCGGCCGGGTGTGGATCCGGATCTTTCCGGACGTGCCGGTATCGACGAAACCTGCGGAGGTCCGCATGGGTTCGGGCAAGGGCAGCCCTGAATTCTGGGTGGCGCGCGTCAAGCCCGGCCGCATCATCTTCGAGATCGACGGCGTGCCGGCCGACGTGGCGCGCGAGGCGTTGACGCTGGGAGCGGCGAAGTTGCCGATCAAGACGAAGTTCGTCACCCGTCTGGGAGACGCCTGAGATGGCCGCTTCGAAGAACACCGCCGCTGAGCTGCGGCAGAAGACGCCGGACGAGATGTCGGCGCTCCTGCTCGACCTCAAGCGCGAGCAGTTCAACCTGCGCTTCCAGCGGGCCACCGGCCAGAGCGAGGGGACGGCGCGCGTGCGCCAGGTCCGTCGCGAGATTGCGCGGGTGAAGACCTTGCAGCACCAGTCCACACCTACAGCGTCCTGAGGAGGGGTCGATGCCGAAACGCGTCCTCACCGGGCGGGTCACCAGCGACAAGATGGACAAGACCGTCACGGTCTCGGTCGAGCGTCGTATCATGCATCCGCTCTACAAGAAGTTTATCCGCCGTTCGAAGAAGTATGCGGCGCATGACGAGCAGAATCTCTGCCGCGTCGGCGATACCGTGCGCATCGAGGAATGCATCCCGATCAGCAAGCGCAAGACCTGGATGGTCATCACCCGCAATGGTGAGTCATTCGGCGGTCAAGCGCCTGCCGAAGCCGATGCGCCCGTGATGGCGGAGGCCTGAGATGATCCATCCCGAGACCAACCTGGACGTCGCCGACAATTCCGGTGCCCGTCGGGTGCAGTGCATCAAGGTGCTGGGCGGCTCCAAGCGGAAGTCCGCCTCGGTCGGCGATGTGATCGTCGTGTCCATCAAGGAAGCAATTCCACGCGGAAAGGTGAAGAAGGGCGACGTGCACCAGGCGGTGATCGTGCGCACGGCCTTCCCCGTTCGCCGTCCCGATGGCAGTGCCATCCGCTTCGACCGCAACGCGGCGGTGCTGATCAACAAGCAGTCCGAGCCGATCGGCACCCGCATCTTCGGGCCGGTGGTGCGTGAGCTCCGGGCTCGGAAGTTCATGAAGATCATCTCGCTCGCGCCGGAGGTCCTGTAATGGCCGCGCGCATCAAGAAGGGCGACCGCGTCGTCGTGATCACCGGCGCCCAGAAGGGTGTCGAGGGCGAGGTTCTGCAGGTGTTCCCGACCGAAGAGCGGGCGGTGGTGCGAGGCGTGCGTGTGGTCAAGCGCCACACCAAGCCGCGCGGTATGGGCCAGCCGGGCGGGATTGTGGAGAAGGAGTCTCCCATTCACCTGTCGAACCTCAAGCTTATTGACCCCAAGAGCGGCAAGCCGACCAAGGTCGCCTTCCGCATGCTCGACAACGGCACCAAGGCGCGCGTCGCCAAGGCGACCGGCGAGCTGATCGAAGGCTGACGGACATGTCGGAAGCAACAACTGCGACTCGGCCTCGTCTCGCCCAGCGCTACATGGACACGATCCGTCCCGCGCTGCGCCAGGAGTTCGACTACAAGAACGAGATGCAGGTGCCGCGTCTCGAGAAGATCGTCATCAACATGGGCGTGGGCGAAGCCGCCGGCGACCAGAAGAAGCTCGACGCCGCCTACGGGGAAATGATGCTGATCGCCGGCCAGAAGCCGGTGAAGACGGTGGCCAAGAAGGCGATCGCCGGTTTCAAGATCCGCGAAGGCCTGCCGATCGGCTGCAAAGTCACGCTGCGTGCGGCACGGATGTACGAGTTTCTCGACCGGCTGGTGACGATCGCCATGCCGCGGGTGCGTGACTTCCGCGGCCTGCCGGTAAACAAAGGCTTCGACGGGCGCGGCAATTTCGCGATGGGTCTCAAGGAACAGATCGTGTTCCCCGAGATCAACTACGACAAGGTCGACGTGGTCCGCGGAATGGACATCATCTTCGTCACGACGGCGCGTACTGACGCCGAGGCGAAGGCGCTGCTCAAGGCGTTCGACCTGCCGTTCCAGGCTTCTTGATAGAGTTTTCTGTTGGAAAACCGCTGGCCCCTTGGCCTGCAGGTTCCGGAGGGTAAGACAGGCATGGCCAAGACTTCCCAGGTCCTTCGCAACGCCAAGCGCGAGCGGATGTCGGCGCGCGATCTGCCGAAGCGCAACAAGCTCAAGGCGATCGTTCACGACCGTGAGGTTCCCGTCGAGGAGCGCTTTGAGGCGTCGATCAAGCTCGCCGAGCTGCCACGCAATGGCAGCCGGACGCGCGTTCGTCTCCGCTGCGCGCTGACCGGCCGTTCGCGCGCGAATTATCGCAAGTTCAAGCTGTGCCGTATTGCGCTGCGTGATCTTGCGAGCTCGGGTCAGATCCCGGGCATGGTCAAGTCGAGCTGGTAAGGAGCGGACCATGTCAATGTCCGACCCGTTGGGCGATATGCTCACACGAATTCGCAACGCGCAGCGCAGCCGTCACGCGGCCTGCGTCTCGCCCGCGTCCCAGCTTCGCGCCAACGTGCTCGAGGCGCTCAAGCGCGAAGGGTATATCCGCGGCTTCAGCAGCGAGGTGCTTCGGCCTGGGATCTCCCAGCTGCGCATAGAGCTCAAATACAACGAGGGCGAACCCGTCATCAAGGAGATCCACAGGGTCTCCAAGCCGGGTCGTCGCGTGTATTCGAAGATCAAGGAACTGCCACGTCACTATGCCGGCCTCGGCACGTCGATCCTGTCGACGCCGCGCGGTGTTCTCAGCGATGCGGAGGCCCGCGCTGCGAATGTCGGCGGCGAAGTCCTCTGCCGCGTGTTCTGAGGAGCCGGCCATGTCACGTGTAGGCAAGTATCCTGTCGAAATTCCGGCGGGCGTCGATGTCGCGATCGCCGAGGGCATTCTCACGGCCAAGGGCAAGCTCGGTGCGCTGAGCTTTCCGTTGTCGGAGGCGGTCACGACGACCGTCGAGGGCGGGAAGGTCACCGTGGTCCCGCGCAACAACTCGCGGCCGTCGCGCATGATGTGGGGTACCACGCGCGCGCTTGTCGCGAGCCTCGTGAAGGGTGTCTCGGTCGGCTACTCCAAGACGCTCGAGATCACCGGCACCGGTTATCGCGCGGCGGTCAACGGAAAAAACCTCGAGATGAACCTCGGCTTCTCGCACCCGGTGGTCTACCCGATCCCCGAGGGGATCACGATCACCACGCCGCGTCCGACATCCGTCACCATCGCGGGCGCGGACAAGCAGCAGGTCGGCCAGGTCGCGCTCGATATTCGTCGCTTCCGGCCGCCGGAGCCCTACAAGGGCAAGGGCGTCCGCTACGACAACGAGCAGGTCCGGCGCAAGGAAGGCAAGAAGAAGTAATGGGCGCTCAGCAGGATCTCCGGGAGCGGCGGCGCATTCGCCTCCGCTTCCAGCTCCGCCGCAAGGCCGCCGGGCGTCCCCGCCTTTCGGTTTTCCGTTCGGGCAAGAACATCTACGCGCAGGTCATCGACGACGCGCAAGGCCGCACGTTGGCTGCCGCCTCGTCGCTCGACGCCGACCTGAAGTCGCAGCTGCGTACGGGTGCGGACCGCGATGCGGCGACCGCGGTGGGCAAGCTCGTGGCCGAGCGCGCGAAGGCGGCCGGCGTCACGCATGTGGTGTTCGATCGCGGTTCCTATCTGTACCACGGCCGCGTCAAGGCGCTGGCCGAAGCCGCCCGCGAGGGCGGTCTCGATTTCTGAGGACATGAACCATGGCACGTGAAGCGAGAGACGGCGGCGGCCGGCGCGATCGCGAGCGGGATCGCGACGGTGACGAGCTGATCGACAAGCTCGTTACGATCAACCGCGTGGCGAAGGTGGTGAAGGGCGGACGCAGATTCGCGTTCGCGGCGCTCGTCGTGGTCGGCGACCAGAAGGGCCGTGTGGGCTACGGCGCCGGCAAGGCGCGCGAGGTGCCCGAGGCCATTCGCAAGGCGACGGATCGTGCCAAGCGCACGATGATCCGCGTGCCGATGCGCGAGGGCCGCACGCTGCACCACGACGTGTCCGGCCATTACGGCGCGGGGAAGGTTGTGCTGCGGGCGGCCGAGGCTGGCACCGGCATCATCGCCGGCGGTCCGATGCGCGCAGTGTTCGAGTCGCTCGGGATCGGCGATGTCGTGGCCAAGTCGCTCGGCAGCCGCAACCCGCACAACATGGTCAAGGCGACGTTCGACGCGCTCGAGCGGTGCGCGAGCCCGCGCTCGGTGGCACAGCGTCGCGGCAAGAAGGTGTCCGACATCATCGGCAAGCGCGAGGGTACGGCTCCCGCGGAGGTGACCGCCGATGTCTGACGTCACGAAGAACACCGTAACGGTGACGCAGACCGGTTCGCCGATCGGGCGCGAGCGCTCGCAGCGCCAGACGCTGATCGGCCTCGGCCTCAACAAACTGCACCGGACCAGTGAGCTCGAGGATACGCCGTCCGTGCGCGGCATGATCCGCAAGGTGGCTCACCTGGTCCGGGTGGAAGGGTGACATGAAGCTCCACGAGCTGCGCGACAATCCGGGCGCGCACCTGAAATCAAAGCGCCTCGGGCGCGGCATCGGGTCCGGCAAGGGCAAGACGTCGGGCAAGGGCGTGAAGGGCCAGAAGGCGCGCGAGGGCGTCTCGCTGAACGGGTTCGAGGGCGGTCAGCTGCCGATCTATCGGCGCATGCCGAAGCGCGGCTTTCGGAACATCTTCCGCAAGGAATATGCGCCGATCAATCTCGGCACGCTGGAGAAGGCGATCGCCGACGGCAAGCTCGATGCCGCCAATCCGATCACGGAAGAGACGCTGCGCGCAGCGGGCCTGATCTCGGGTCGTCGGATCGACGGCGTACGCCTGCTGGCGCGCGGCGAGATCACGCGTGCGGTGCGCATCACGGTGGCGGGCGCTTCCGCGTCCGCGATCGAGGCGGTGCAGAAGGCCGGTGGCGAGGTGACGACGACGGTGGCCTCGAAGGCCAAGCCGGAAGCCGAAGCGACGGCCTGACATCCCGGCCCCGGGCCGGTAACGTCCCAGGGTTCTCACCAAAGGATCGGGCGCATGGCCTCCGCGGCCGAGCAACTCGCAGGCAGCATCAATCTCGCCACGTTTTCCAAGGCGACCGAGCTCCGCAAGCGCATCTGGTTCACGCTGGGCGCGCTGATCGTCTATCGCATCGGTACCTACATCCCGGTGCCTGGCGTCGATGCGACCGTCATGGGGCAGCTGCTCGCCCAGCACGGCAGCGGTATCCTGGGCATGTTCGACATGTTCACCGGCGGTGCGCTCGGGCGCATGACGGTGTTCGCGCTGAACATCATGCCGTACATTTCGGCCTCGATCATCGTGCAGCTGATGAGCTCGGCGATCCCGTCGCTCGAGACCCTCAAGAAAGAGGGTGAGCAGGGGCGCAAGAAGCTCAACCAGTACACCCGCTACCTCACCGTGCTCATTGCGTTGTTCCAGGCGTTCGGCATCTCCAAGGGACTGGAGACGATGCATGGCGCGTCCGGCCCTGCCGTGATCGATCCCGGCGCGTTCTTCGTCTTCTCCTGCGTCGTGACGCTCGTCGGGGGCACGATGTTCCTGATGTGGCTCGGCGAGCAGATCACTGCGCGCGGCGTGGGTAATGGCATCAGCCTGATCATCTTCGCGGGCATCGTCGCCAACCTGCCGCACACGGTCTCGAGCCTGCTCCAGCTCGCCTACACGGGTGGACTGTCGGCCTTCGCGGTGATCGCTTTCTTCGTGATCGCGCTGGCCGCCATCGCCTTCATCGTGTTCATGGAGACGGCGCAACGCCGCGTCGTGATCCAGCATCCGAAGCGCCAGGTTGGCAACCGCATGTATGGCGGCGACACCACCTACATGCCGCTCAAGGTGAACACCGCCGGCGTCATCCCGCCGATCTTCGCAAGCTCCATTCTTCTGATCCCCGCGACGCTGATCGGCTTCTCCAATCCGACGAGCGAGCCGGGCTGGCTCGCGTTCCTGGGCCAGGAGCTCGGCCAGGGGCAACCGCTCTACCTCGCGCTTTACGCTGGCATGATCATCTTCTTCTCGTATTTCTATACGGCGATCGCCTTCAATCCTCAGGAGACGGCCGACAACCTCAAGCGCTCCGGCGGCTTCGTGCCCGGGCGCCGCCCGGGCACCAACACCGCCGAGTTCTTCGACTACGTGCTCACGCGTCTCACCACGATCGGCGCGATCTATCTCACGCTGATCTGCCTCCTGCCGCAGGTTCTGGTCGGGCGCTACAACCTGCCCTTCTATTTCGGCGGCCAGAGCCTGATCATCATCGTCTCCGTCACGATGGACACGGTGACGCAGATCCAGAGCCATCTCCTCGCCCATCAGTACCAGGGACTGATCCGCAAGCAGCGTGGCCCGAAGGGGCGGCCGCGTTGAACATCATCCTGCTGGGTCCGCCCGGCGCCGGCAAAGGCACGCAGGCGAAGCGCCTCGAGGACCGCTACGGCGTGGTGCAGATTTCGACGGGCGACATGCTGCGTGCCGAGGTGACATCCGGCAGCGAGATCGGCCTTCAGGCCAAGGCGATCATGGATGCCGGAGGCCTGGTCTCGGACAGGATCATCATCGCCATGCTCGGCGCGCGGATCGCACAGCCCGACGCGGCACGCGGCTTCATCCTCGACGGCTTTCCCCGCACAGTGGCGCAGGCCGAGGCGCTCGATGCGCTGTTGGACAGCTCGGGCGTCACGCTCGACGCGGTGGTCGAACTCGTCGTCGATGACGCGGCCCTCGTCGATCGCATCTCGGGCCGCTTCACCTGTGCCCGCTGCGGTGCCGGCTATCACGACAGCTTCAAGCGGCCGCGTATCGACAACACCTGCGACGTCTGTGGCGCCCACGACTTCATCCGTCGCGCCGACGACAAGCGCGAGACGGTCGCCGCTCGCCTCGACGCCTACAACGCACAGACAAGACCGATCCTGCCCTACTACAGGGCACAGGGGCGGCTTCGCATGGTAAATGGCATGGTGGACATCGACGCGGTCAGCGCCGCGATCGACGCGGTGCTCACCCACGCGGCTCAGCTCACGGAGAGTTGACGCTCATTCGTTGACTCGAGACGCGCGGCCTCTATAGTGCGCGCCCTTGGCAAGGGCGCTCTTTTCCCGACTGGGAACGGACCGCTCGGCCCTCCGGTCTGATCGGATCATCTGGCCCCGCATGGTCGAACATGCGGGTTGTTTCATGGAGACACTGGCGTGGCGCGTATTGCCGGCGTGAACATCCCGACCAACAAGCGGGTCGTGATTGGCCTCCGCTACATCTATGGCATCGGTCCCAACAAGGCGGAGCAGATCTGCACGCAGCTCGCCATTCCGGCCGAGCGCCGCGTGAACCAGCTCTCCGACGACGAGGTGCTGCGGATCCGCGAGCTGATCGACCGCGACTTCCAGGTCGAGGGCGATCTCCGTCGCGAGCTCGCCATGAACATCAAGCGCCTGATGGATCTCGGCTGCTACCGCGGCCTCCGTCATCGCCGCGGCCTCCCGGTCCGCGGTCAGCGCACCCACACGAATGCGCGCACGCGCAAGGGCAAGGCGGTTGCGATCGCCGGCAAGAAGAAGGTCACGCGCTGATCCTCTGATCGGTCTGATCTTCGAGCCACAGGAAGCAAGAGAATGGCGAGAGCCGCAGCAGCACCGCGTACCCGTAAGAAGGAACGCAAGAACATCATCTCCGGCGTGGCGCACGTGTTGTCCACGTTCAACAACACCATGATTACGATCGCCGACGCGCAAGGCAATGCGATCGCGTGGTCGTCGGCCGGCAGCCAGGGCTTTAAGGGCAGCCGCAAGTCGACGCCCTACGCCGCCCAGGTTGCCGCCGAGGACGCCGGCAAGAAGGCCAAGGAACACGGCATGGAGACGCTCGAGATCGAGGTCTCCGGTCCGGGTTCGGGCCGCGAGAGCGCGCTCCGCGCTTTGCAGGCCGTCGGCTTCTCGATCACCGCGATCCGCGACATGACGCCGATCCCGCACAACGGATGCCGTCCGCGCAAGCGCCGCCGGGTCTGATCCGCCGCAAGCGTTTCGAAGTATG
>CAXTVZ010000113.1:0-10265 GCA_964247685.1 uncultured Acetobacteraceae bacterium | reverse complement strand
ACGGCCGCCGCGATCGCGTTCGCACCCACCTCCTCGATCACGGTCACGATGTTGCTGATCAAGCCCACCGCCTCGTTCGTGGCCGCCTGCACCTCGCCGATCTGCGCCTGGATCTCCTCGGTCGCGCGTGCGGTCTGCTGCGCCAGGCTCTTCACCTCGGACGCCACGACCGCGAAGCCGCGCCCCGCCTCGCCTCCCGCGCCGCCTCGATCGTCGCGTTCAGCGCCAGCAGATTCGTCTGGCTGGCGATCGAGTTGATCAGACCCATCACGGCGCTGATCTTGCGCGCAGGTTCCGGTCGGACAAGATTGTGAGTTTGGTCCAGCGACCCGTGTGCCATCAGCTAGGTCTCGTCGACATTCCGGCTCACACCTGAGCCGCGCCGCGCGCCGTGCCGGCGTTTGCGCAACGCGTCGTTCATGATCGGCAAAATTAGCTGCCGAACAAGCGCGAAACCCGGGTGCGCGATGCGCACCCGGGCTGCGTTGGGGCCTATCGCCTGGGGTGCCCGTCGGCCGTCTTTACCAATCCAGCGAGAGGCTGCCGAGCACGCCTTCGCTCGCGTCGTTCGCTCGTGCATCGGCGAGGTAGTTGAGCGAGAGGCGGATCCGGTGGGGAAGCTCGAGTTCCGCACCGATGCCACCCAGGACGCCTTCCCGACCATCCCTCGTCGTCGCTGTCTGGAACGCAGAGCCGCGGGTGTCGAGCAGGCTCTGGGTCACCGTGTCGCTCACATCGCCGAGCTCGCTCGCGAGCTGGAGCCGCGCCGTCGGGCGGAGCACCACGTTCCGACTGACGGTGAAGGCCGCCTTCGCCCGCAGCCCCACGAGGTTCCGCGCCTCCGTCACACTCGTGCCGTGGACGCCGAGCGCCAGCGCATTGCCGGTCTCGGAAAAGGCATCGAGCGAGCCCTGGTCGACATCGAAGCCGATCCCCGGCTCGAGGATGACGGGGCCGACAGGTAGGCGGTAGCCCGCCATCACCGAACCCATGCCGCCCCAGCCGCTGGTGTTGCCGCGAAGGCTGGAGGCGACTTCCGCGATGGTGCGCGTCGTGTCCAGGCTGTCGCGCATCACGCCCGCCTCGGCCTCGGCGAAGAAGCGGTGGCCGGTCCAGCTGCTGTAGAGATCGACATTTGGTGGTATCGAGGCGGCCGGTGCCGGCGGTCGCATTCGAGGTCACCTGGCCGATCCCGTGGCCTGCGGCGATGCCCAGCCGGAACCCTTCGGGCAGGCGCCCGTCGATGCCGAGCTGGAACCCGCTCATCGTCGAGTCGAAGCCGTTGCGACCGTCGCTGGAGCCGGCGGTGAAGCCGTGGCGGAGACCGGACGACCACGCCGTCAGGCGCTGGCTCCCCGCGTTCGTTCCGTCGCGCTCGGCGTTGAGCTGGGTGGTGATCGTGTCGCTCACCATCCGCGCGTCTTCCGCCGCTGCCACCGCGCTGTCGCCGTCGATCGTGGCGCCGAGCTTGTTCAGCACGGAGCGGATCGCGGTGGGCACGAGGGTGTAGAGGCGGGACAGCACACTCGTGCGCGCCGCATCGGTGCGAAGGCCGGGCGCCGGACGGAACACGTCGAGCGCCGCGCCGGCCTGCGTCTCGTTCTGCGTCATGCCGACGCCGAGCGGCTGGAGGTTCGCATACGAGGCCGGCGTCACGTAGAGGTCGATGTCCTGCGGGAAGTAGAGAACATCGAAGCGGCTGCCCCCGAGAAGACCCGAACTCGGCTCCGTCAGACTCGTGAACGAGCCGCTCACACCCCCCTGGGCCTCGACGATGTTGAACGAGGTGCCGACCGGCGGCGTGTAGGTGTTCGTCGCACTCCCGGTGATGTTGCGGGTGATCGGCAGGAGCGTTCCGTTCGCGGTGAAGATATTGTTGCTTCCTTCGACCACGATCCGGCTGTGGTTGCCCGCGCCGGTCCCCTCGCCGGTGCCGTCGACGTTGACCTGGAAGGTCGCGGTGTCGGTGAGCGTGACGGATTTCTCGAAGGTGAGCGTGCCGGGGCTGTTGCCCGGAACCAGATCGCCTTCCACCAGGGTGGGAAGACCAATGACGCCGACGCCGTGCAGGCTCGATGCCGTGGGGACGATCAGCTCGTCGGAGGTGAGCGTGAGCGCGCCCACGACGCGGGCGGTGCCGGTGAACGCCACCGCCTCCGTCGACACGTTGGGGAGAGAGACGACGCCATCGAGGGTCAGAACGGAACCGTTGCTGTCGATTGCACCGCCGGACTCGACGGTGATCGGGCGATCGGTCGAGAAGGAAGCGAGTGCCACGAGCGTCCCGTTCTCGACAACGACGGGCGTGCCGGCGGCGCCGAGAGCTGCGTCCGAGTTCACCCCGAGCGACGTGTTGCCGGTGATGATCGTGCCGCCCGCGTAGGTGTTGTTGCCCGTGAGCGTCACCGCGCCTCCGCCGCTCACCACGAGGGCGCCCGAGCCGCTCACCACGCCGGACAGGACGACGTTCATGTGCGCGGAGTCGATCGTTCCCGAGCCGACAAGCGTCACGGGCCGAGCGGAGGTGAGACCCTCCGGGGTCTCGAGCACGGCGTTGTCGAGCACAAGGCTGCCGGACGACGCACCCAGAGCCGCATTACCCGAGACGGAGAGGATCGCCTTGGAGACGACCGTTCCTCCTGAGTAAGAATTGTCCCCGGTGAGGCTTTCCTCACCCCCGGTGATCGACAGGGCGCCGGACCCCGAGATCGCGCCGGAGAAGGTGCCGGACGCCGCCGTCAGGACCAGGCCGTCATCTCCCAGGATGGCGCTGCCGTCGCCGGACAGCGTCATCACGGCGACCATGTTCGTGGTGGCGGTCAGGTCGAACGCACCGTCGTCCACGACGCCCGACGACATGGCAAGGCTACCCGCTCCGGCGAGCGCGAGCGTGGCGCCACTGTCGATCATGGTCTGGCCCGTATAGGTGTTGGCGCCCGAGAGCGTCTCGGTGCCACCCGCCACCTCCAGGCTGCCGGTGCCGGACACCACGCCCCCGAACATGCCGGTGCCATCCGTCACCGTCAGCGTCTCGGAGCCGAGATCCACGGCGCCGTTGCCGGCGAGCGTGGTAATCGAGGCGCCGGTCGAGGCTGCCGAGATGTCTAACATGCCGTTGTCGAGCACGCCCGAGTTCGAGACGGAGCCCGTGCCGGAAAGCGCGAGCGTGGCGCCGCCGTCGATCGTGGTCTGGCCGCTGTAGTTGTCGTTGCCGGTGAGCATCTCGGTGCCCGCCGCCACTTCGAGGTTGCCGGTGCCGCCGATGGTCCCCGCGAAAAGGTCGCCCGCGTTCGTCAGCATCAGCGTTTCGGCACCGAGGTTCACGGCACCGCTGCCTGCGAGCGTGGCGATCGCCGCACCATTCGAGGACGACGAGATGTCGAACACGCCGTTGTCGAGGACACGCGCCGAGGCGGCGATCGAGCCCGTGCCGGAGAGTGCCAGCGTTCCGGTCCTGTCGATCGCAGTCTCGCCAGTGTAGGTGTTGGTGCCGGTGAGCGTCTCGCCACCCGCCGCCACTTCGAGGTTGCCGGCGCCGCCGATGGTCCCCGCGAAGATGTCGCCCGCGTTCGTCAGCGTCAGCTGTTCGGCACCGAGGTTCACGGCACCGCTGCCCGCGAGCGTCGTGATGACCGCACCGCTTGAGGCCGCCGAGATGTCGAACACGCCGTTGTCGAGCACACGCGCCGAGGCCGCGATCGAGCCCGTGCCGGAGAGTGCCAGCGTTCCGGTCCCGTCGATCGCAGTCTCGCCGGTGTAGGTGTTGGTGCCGGTGAGCGACTCGCCACCCGCCGCCACTTCGAGGTTGCCGGCGCCGCCGATGGTCCCTGCGAAAATATCGGCCGCGTTCGTCAGCGTCAGCGCCTCCGTGCCGAGGTTCACGGCGCCGCTGCCCGCGAGCGTCGTGATCGCCGCACCACTCGACGTCGCCGAGATGTCGAAGGCGCCGTTGTCGAGGACACGCGACGAGGTCGCGATCGAGCCATGGCCGGACAGCGCGAGCATGGCGTTGGCATCGACCGTGGTCTGGCCCGTGTAGGTGTTGGTGCCGGTGAGCGTCTGCTTGCCCGCCGCCGCCTCGAGTTTGCCGCTGCCAGCGATCACGCCGACGAACGTGTCGGACGCGTTCGTCAGCGTCAGGAGCTCGGTGCCGAGATTGGCCGTGCCGTTGCCGGCAAGCGTGGTGATCGCCGCACCATTCGATGTTGCGGAGATATCGAAGGCGCCATTGTCGAGGACACGCGACGAGGTCGCGATCGAGCCTTTGCCGGACAGCGCGAGCATGGCCCCGGCATCGATCGTGGTCTGGCCCGTGTAGATGTTGGTGCCGGTGAGCGCCTCCTTGTCCGCCGCCACTTCGAGTTTGCCGCGGCCAGCGATCACGCCGGCGAACGTGTCGGCCGCCTTCGTCAACGTCAGCGTCTCCGCACCGAGATTGACTGTGCCGCCGCCCGCGAGCGTCGTGATCGCTGCACCACTCGCTGTCGCCGAGATGTCGAACGTGCCGTTGTCGAGGACACGCGACGAGGTTGCGATCGAACCCTTGCCGGACAGGGCGAGCATGGCGCCGACGTCGACCGTGGTCTGGCCCGTGTCGATGTTGGTGCCGGTGAGCGTCTCCTTGCCTGCCGCCGCTTCGAGTCTGCCGCTGCCATCGATCACGCCAGCGAAGGTGTCGCCCGCCTTCGTCAGCGTCAGCGCCTCGGCGCCAAGATTGACGGTACCGTTGCCCGCGAGCGTGGTGATCGCCGCACCGCTCGACGTGGCCGAGAGATTGAACACGCCATTGTCGAGGACGCGCGACGAGGTCGCGATCGAGCCGTTGCCCGACAGCGCGAGCGTGGCGCCGTCGTCGATCGTGGTCTGGCCCGTGTAGGTGTTGATGCCGGCGAGCAGCTCCGCGCCGCCCGCTTCGGTGAGGCCACCCGTGCCGGCGGCCACTCCGGTGAAGGTGTTGTCCGCCTTCGTGAGCGTCAGCGTCTGTGCACCAAGGTGCACGGCTCCGTCACCCGTCAGCGTGATGATCGAAGCACCTTCAGTGGTCGCCGAGATGTCGAACACGCCTTCGTCGGAAACAATCGCGGACTGCGAGATGCTCCCTTTGCCTGCGAGCGCGATCGTGGGGTCTTCGGCGATCTCGGTGGCACCCGTGTAGGTGTTGGTGCCCGTGAGCGTCTCCGTGCCACCTAGGATATGAAGCCGGCCTGCCCCGCTGATCACGCCGCTGAAGGTGTCGGACGCATCCGTCAGCCTGAGGGCCTCATCCCCGAGCTTGACCACACCGTGGCCTGCAAGCGTGGTCGCAACCGTGTCCTCGGGATTCCCGGTGATGTCGAACACCCCGTTTGCAGTCACTCGCGACGAGATCGCGACAGCGCCGCCGTCAGCCAGCGCCAGCGTCGCACCGCTGTCGATCGTGGTCTGGCCAGTGTAGGTGTTGGTTCCAGTCAGCGTTTCCTCGCCGGCCGCCACTTCGAGACCGCCCGTGCCATCGATCACGCCGGCAAACGTGCTGGCAGCGTCGGTGAGCTTCAGCGTCTGCGCGCCGAGATCAACCGCGCCCTTGCCCGCAAGCGTCGTGATCGCGGCGCCGTTCGTGGTGTTCGAGACGTCGAGCACGCCGTCGTCGAACACGCCCGACGAGGTGGCGATCGAGCCGGAGGCGGACAGCGCGAGCGTGGCTCCGTCGTCGATTGTGGTCTGGCCGGAGTAGGTGTTGATGCCGGTCAGCGTCTCGGCGCCTGCCGCGACTTCGAGTTTCCCGATGCCCACGATCGTTCCTGCGAACGTGTCGCTCGCGTTCGTCAGCGTCAGCGTGTCCGCGCCGAGGTTTACAGCACCGCTGCCCGCGAGCGTGGTGATCGCCGCACCGTTCGATGTGGCCGAGATGTCGAACACGCCATCGTCGAGCATGCGCGACGATGTGGCGATCGAGCCCGTTCCGGCCAGCGCAAGCGTGCCCGTCGGAGCGACCGCCGTGACGCCCTCGTAGGTGTTGGTGCCCGTCAGCGTCTCGGTGCCGTCGAACACTTCGAGATTGCCTTGCCCGGAGACAATCCCCGCGAAGGTGCCGGCCGCATTCGTCAGAACCAGCGTATTGTCGCCGAGGTTGATGAGGCCGTTGCCCGAGAGAGTCGTGATCGGTGCGTCCTCCTCAACAGCCGAGATGTCGAACACGCCGTTGTCGACCACGCCGGACGAGGCCAGGATGGAGCCCGTGCCGATGAGCGCGAGCGTCGCCGCCGGATCAATCACGGTGTGACCGGCATAGGTGTTGTTCCCCGCCAGGATCTCGGTGCCACCTGCGACCTCGATGCCTCCCGTGCCGGCGAGCGAACCTGCGAACGTGTCGGCCGCAGCAGTCAGAGTAAGGTTCCCGCTGCCGAGATCCACGACACCATCGCCGGCCAGCGAGACCAGCGACGTGCCGCCTGTCGCGGACACGTCGAGAAGCCCGTTGTCGATGACGCTTGCGGACTGGGCGATGCTGCCGCCCGCCATCAGCGAGAGCGTAGCGCCGCTGTTGATCGTCGTCGTGCCGGCATAGGTGTTGTCGGCCGCGAGGAACAGCGTTCCGTCCGCATTGCCGTCGCCGACCGTGAGCGCACCGTCATACAGTGCACCGGTCATGATCGCACCGTCGTTGCCCGTGGCATTGGGAATCACGACGATCTGGCGATCGCCACCGGTGAGATCGATGTTGTTGGCGAACACCACGTCGCTGTCGGCATCGGGCGCGCCGAATTCGAGCACGGTGCCCGTCGGCACGAAGCTGTTCTCGTTCCACGCGAGCGTCTGGCCGCCGTCGAGGTCGACGTCGAGCGTGGTGCCGATCGCGGCGAAGCCGCCCGACCCGGCCCACTGCACGTCGTCGCTCGTGGTGCCGACGCCGCGGTTGAACAGCCCGTTCGACTCGAAGATACCGCCGTCGAACTCGATGTTGCTGTTCTTGTTGACGCCGGTGCCGTCGATCGCCTCCAGCACGCCGCCGGCGAGGTTGGTGATGCCCGTATAGGTGTCGGCGCCGTTGAAGATAACCTTACCGCTCTCGATCGTGAGGCCGGCGCCCGTGCCGGTCTGGGTCGAGCCGGAGATGCTCGTCGCACTGTCGTCGGCGATCGAGCCGTTGAACACGATGGTGTTGCCGGCGCCAGGATTGAGGATGACGTTCGAGCCGGTCATCATGAAGAGATCGGAACCGGCCGCCTGACCCGCGATGCCCCCATTGTCGCTGCCGCCGCCGACCACGTTGTCCTGCGTGAAGGTGCTGCTGCCGTTGATCTCGAGCGTGCCGCCCGCCTCGACGAAGATCGCGCCGCCGAACCCGTCGCCACCGCCGCCCGCGGAGACGCTCTCGTCACCTGCCCCCGAACCCGTCGAGCCAACGCCGCCGCCGAAACCGGCGGAACCGCCCGCACCGCCTGTACCCGCCTCGGAAGCGAGGCTGCCGTCGGAGGCATAGACGTCGCCGTCACCGCCCTGGCCGCCGCCGGCGCCAAAGCCGCCCGACCCGCCCTTGCCGCCGTTGCCGCCGACGCCGTTCGCGTCCAAACCGCCCGCGCCGACGCCGGCCACGCCGCCGCTGCCGCCGGCGCCCCCACCCAACCCCCACGACCCGTTGCCGCCGATGCCGCCCTGACCGCCGTCGCCGCCATTGCCATGTTCGCCGAGCGACTGCGCGGTCTCCCAGGCGGTCAGAGCTTCGTTGACCTGCACGTCGTTGGCTGTTGCATCTGCGAGATCAACCGCGTCCGCTGCCACGGTGGCGGACATGGCGATCCCGGTCGCAGTGGTGAACGGGTTGGCGTCAGACACCGCGGCGGTCGCTGTGTCCGCTGCAAGATGCGTCGTTGCCGATGCTACCGCGGCGTCCGCCTGGTCCGCTTGGGAGGTCAGGAGAGGGTTGCTGCTCCAGCCGTTCGAGCCAATACCACCCGCGCCGCCCTGGCCGCCCGTCCCGCTGCCGGCGTTGCCGCCATCCGTTCAGTTGGTCCCGGCGACGCCGTTCCCGTCGCCATCGCCGAACAAATACTGGTTGTCCTGGAATTCAGTACCGTTTGATCCTGTAGCGCCCGAACCGGTCGCCGTCAGGATGTTGTCGAGCGTGCCGCCCGCGAGCGAGCCAGCGCCGCCCGTGCCGCCTACCGCGACGTCGTTGAAGAACGTCGTGTTGGAGACGATCGCGGTCGCGCCCGTTCCGACGAAGATTGCGCCGCCGAAGCCCGCAGCGCCGCCACTGCCTGAACCGCCCGTGGTGGTGAAGTCGCGCAGGATCGCGTTCGTCACATTGAGCGTTCCGCTCTCGACGAAGAATCCGCTCGAAGAGTCGCCGTCGTGAAGACTTTTGACCTCACCGCCCCCGTTGATGATTCCGCCATCCGCGAAGGCGACGCCTGCATGAATGAGGACAGTGGACGTCAGCAGGGCCAGACGGCAGCCCGAGAACGAACGACGGAAGACGACAGAACGCGACATGAAAACTCCGACTTGCGAACGAAGCTTATCTGTAACGATCTTCTGTTGACGAAAAGTTGAACGAAGCGTGGGAGATAATTAGGACCGGTGCCCGTAACGACTTGTGGTCACACCTTTTGGCTGCGCGCGATATTTCGTGCTGCCCTTGAACATTTTGAGACCGGACGCGCAGCGGCCGTAACGACTTTTCTGGACGGGCTGTCGGACCTGTCAGCGCGCGGCCGCGCGCGACCCAGCAGCGGCTTGATGGCTGACGCAGCGTCTTGGACAGCGGCTGACGACGTGATGAAAGTCGCTTCTGCGCTCGTAGCGGGTGACGAGCCTGCGGAAGCGGTTGAGCCACGCGAAGCTGCGTTCGATCACCCATCTGGAGCGGCCCAGCTTCTGACTGGTCTCGACGCCGCGTCATGCGACGCGCGGAGCGATCCCGCGACGGCGGCAAGCCTCTCGGCAGCGCCGATGGTCGTAGCCCTTGTCGGCGTGGAGCTTGTCTGGTCGGCGTCGCGCCCCGCCACGCTGTCCTGCGACCGGCGGGATGCTGTCGAGCAGTTCCTCGAACGGCACGCTGTCATTGGTGTTGGCGCCGTCAGCAGGAAGGCGAGCGGAAGGCCGGTCTGTCCGTGATCGGGTGGCGCTTCGTGCCGAGTCTGCCTCGGTCGTCGGGTTCGGCCCCGTCTTGTCACCCCCTTTTGGCGGCGAGGACGCGCTGTTCATGCAGGCGCGGCTCCAATCGATCCGGTCGACCGCACGCAGCCGGCGGAGCAGCTCTCGGTGCAAGCCATCTCAGACCCCGCCTCCTGCGCGTGCAGCGTTTCGGCCTCGGCTTTCGCCTGGCGCTGCTTGGGCGTGTCGGACGGCAGCAGCAGACGCGAGCGCGGTGCCACAATTCACGAGGCGGTCACCACCCAGTCGGCTTTGTCCGCGAGCGCGCCGGAACGCGACAGCGCCGCGGCCAGCTGGTCCAGCATGTCGAGCAGGGGCGCGCGGGCGAGATCGATGTTGTTTGTTTCGCCCGCGCCATCGCGAGCAGCGTCGCGACTGGCCCGCTACAAGCACATCGAGGCGCGGGTGCGGGCCCCCGCGGATCTGGCAGCCATGCAGCTTGCTGTTGGTCGCGAGATCGAACATCGCGAAGTCGCGGACGCGCTTCTCTCGGACCAGATGGAGCGGATGGCCCAAACCTGCTTCGCCTTCAGCGGCGGTTTGGGGCCCACAAAGCGGCTCTTGTTCCACGGCACTGCCGAGCGAGGCGGTGACGTGATCGAGATCGAGATCACTCTGAGCATGATGGCTGTCCTCAGCCGCCGGATGGGCGACGGAGGATCATGGGCCTCGGGCTCAGTGACCAGTGGCCGGAAGCGGACTGTCACTTCGGAACGTACGCGACAGGCCACAGAGCAACCGCTGGGCGCAGGCTGGATCCTACCCGTACTGCGTGCGTCCCCAGCATGTCGGCGGTGGTGAGCTGCACCACCACCATTGGCAGCCTGCCCGAACTCCGCGCCACCGCACCGGCGACAGGTCCCGTCCCGCTGCCGTGGTTTGCAAGCCGCGCGCGGTCTGGAACGCCTCCTCTGATAGCGCCCTCCCAAGCCGGTGCGCAGCGCCGTGACCGTGCCAACCGGCGGGGCGCGGCCCAGTTCCAGCCCCGCCTCGTCGAACCGGATCGCCTCGTCGCCCATCACTTCGAATGGCACCGCAGCACCGCCGTCGGCCAGCGCCTGCCGACGCGACTAGCCGACCACCATCTAGCCGGGCGCGTCCGTCGCCACCTCGCGTGTCCGCGCGCG
>CAXTVZ010000112.1:8341-10299 GCA_964247685.1 uncultured Acetobacteraceae bacterium | reverse complement strand
TCCGCATCTCGGCCTCGGGGATCAATCCTGGCGACACAAAGAAGCGGGGGGATGTTTTCGGGGTCGGCATGCCTTACCCGCGCGTCATCCCTCACAGCGACGGCGCGGGAGTCGTGGATCAGGTCGGGTCCGATGTTTCAGAAGAGTTGGTCGGAAAACGCGTTTGGTGTTTTGGAGCACAATCTTACCGGCCTTTCGGGACCGCCGCCGAATTCACGGTCGTGCCAGCAGATAACTTGGCCGACCTGCCGTCGAATGTGTCCTTCGAGGTTGGTGCTTGCCTTGGCATTCCGGGGATCACCGCTCACCGCGCGGTGCATGTCGCGGGTCAGGTCGGCGGTAAGACTGTGCTCATACAAGGGGCCGCCGGTTCTGTAGGTTCGTGCGCGGTTCAACTCGCGCGTTTCGCAGGAGCGCATGTAATCGGAACTGTAAGGTCATTAGCCGAAGAGGAGGCTGCTCGCGGCGCTGGAGCACATGACGTGCTGCTCAACGACGATGACCTCATTGCCAGAATACGTGAAATTGCTCCGCAGGGCGTCGACCACGTCGTTGAAGTTGCGTTTGGAGCGAACATGGAGCGGGACGTCGAGCTTCTGAGGCAAGGAGGAACACTCGCGACCTACGCCACGAACAATCCACACCAGGCCATTCCATTCTGGCCCATGGTCTTCAAGAACATCCAGGTCAACTTCCTTGGTAGCGATGACTTCCCGATACAAGCGAAGCTTGCCGCGGCTCGAGATCTGAATAGCGCGTTGGAAGCAGGCTGGCCTGGCTTCGAGCTTGGGGAGCGCGTGTCGCTGACGAATATCGCTCAGGCTCATGAGAGCGTCGAGCATCCTCAACGTCCTGGCCGAGTGGTTGTCCTGATCGACTGATTGATGCCGCCGTTGTCAATATGCTTGGGCTCAGCATCGTCTCAAGACGCTCGTAGGACGACGCGCCGGAACGGCCGGCCGCCTTCGCAGGGGAGCCGAAGTTACTTCCGAGTCGGGAACTCCGACGATCGGTTGAACCAACTGCGGGAGGTCAGAACAGGGAAACAAGGTGGCTCGGTCCCGGATGCGGGCCACGACGCCGGGCCGGTCGTTGACACAGTTAAGTGCCCGGCGCCGCTCGGGGACGTCGACCGAATCTGACGAAGCCTCACTTAGTGGACAGCTAGGGCACCCGGTCACCCGCGCCCTGGCGTTCGGCCGACCACCCACGACAGGGGGTCGCCCCCCGACGGTGCCAGCCCGTCCGCCTCTGCCACGGTGAAGCCGGCAGCGTCGAAGTAGGCCGACACAAGCGCGCGGTGGCCGCGCTCGTCGAGAGCCTGCCACAACGCCACCGCTTTGGTCGGAAAGCAGCGATTGCTGAAGGTGACGATCGCCGGCGCACCGGGCCTCATGACGCGCCGGAGCTCGGCGAAGACCGAGACCGGCTGCTGCAGATACTGCACACCGACACACAGGCAAGCGCCGTCAACCGTAGCATCCGCGAGCGGCAGCGCCGGATCGGCGTTGAGGTCGCGCAGGAAGCGCTGCGTCAGGCGCGGATTGGCGGCGAGTTCGTCGGCGTTCATGCCGTGGCCGATCACCGCCGCGAAGTGCCGCTCGGGCGGCAGGTGGCTGACCCAACTGCTCATCAGGTCGAGCACGGTGCCATCGGCAGGCAGGAACCGGCGGTACAGCCCGGTGACCGCGGCGATCGCGCCGGCGTCGATATGCGTCACCAAACGGGGCACGGCATAGAAAACGTCGTCCGGCGACGGGTCTGCCTTGCTGAACGCCTGCGGCGGCAGGCCCGGGATTTGATCCATACCGACGACATGGCGTCGCGTGCGCGGTTGTCAGCTGGCGACTGCGCCGCCAGTGCGCCAGTGCCCTACACCGGACCGGCGCGTCCGCCGAGGCGATCGCTGTCGCCGTCAGGAGGCGCCAGCGTCGCGTCGCCAGGGCGCGCCAGCGTCG
>CAXTVZ010000112.1:7123-8241 GCA_964247685.1 uncultured Acetobacteraceae bacterium | reverse complement strand
AGCATCGCCGCGCGCGGGCCGTAGCGGTTGGCGACCGCGCCGATCAGCGGCGCGCCGATCGGTGTGCCGCCGAGCGAGATCGCGAGCAGGATGGCCATCACCCGGCCGCGCATCGCACTTTCGGTCGACAGTTGCACGAGGCTGACCCCGGTCGTCAGCACGGTTTGCGCGGCGATCCCCACCCCCACCAGCATCAGCCCGAACGCGAGGGGATCCGGCATCAGCGCCGCCGTGGCCATGCCGGCCCCGAACAAGGCGGAGCCCGCCACCAGCAGGCCCGAACTCGGCCTCTCGCGCCGGGCGGACAAGGCAGCGCCCCCCACGGAGCCCACCGCCATCGCGGACGCCAGCATGCCGTAACGGCCGGGCCCGAGATGGAACACGGAAGCCGACATGGTCGAGATGTAGATCGGGAAGTTGAAGCCGAACGTGCCCATCAGGAACAGCATGACCATGATGATCTGCAGGTCCGGCCGTCGACCGACATAGCGGAAGCCCGCAGCCAGGCCGCCCGGCCCGATCCTGTCGCGCCGGCCGCCGTGCAGTTCGCCGACGCGGAGGTAGGCCAGGGACGCCAGCACGGCGCCATAGGACGCGGCGTTGGCAAGGAACACCGCTCCCGAACCGGTCGCCGCGATCAGCAGCCCGGCGATCGCCGGGCCGACCAGGCGGGCGGCGTTGAACGACATCGAGTTGAGCGCCACCGCGTTCGAGAGCGCGTCCTCGCCGACCAGCTCCGACACGAAGGCCTGTCGGACCGGCGCATCGAAGGCGCTCGCGCAGCCGAGCCCGAAGGCGAAGCCGTAGACCTCCCACAGCCGCACCACGCCGCCGATCGTCAGCAAGCCGAGACCGAGTGCGAGCACGCCCATCGCCGTCTGCGTCGCGATTAGCAGGCGTCGGCGGTCGAACCGGTCAGCGGCGAAGCCGGTCCACGGCAGCAGCAGCAGGAGCGGTCCGAACTGCAACGCCGACACGATCCCGACCGCGGCGGCGTCGTGATGGGTGAGCGCGGTGAGCACCAGCCAGTCCTGCGCGGTGCGCTGCATCCAGGTGCCGACGTTCGACACGAGGCCGCCCACGGCCCAGAGCCGGTAGTTGCGGTTGGCGAGCGAGCG
>CAXTVZ010000112.1:0-7023 GCA_964247685.1 uncultured Acetobacteraceae bacterium | reverse complement strand
GCTCGATGAACTCGAGCGCGGGCAGGCTGAGCTCAAGGCGGAGATCGTCGAGGCTGATGCGCCGGCGCCTGTCGTCCGCCTGCATCCACGCGCGGCGCACCTCTATCGCGACAAGGTGGCGACGCTTAAGGTATCGCTGGCTAACCTGACGATCGGCCAGAAGGCGGCTGACGCGCTGCGTGCGTTGATCGACAGCGTTGTTTGACGTCGGACGCGGATGCGCCCGACGCGCTTCACGTGGAGCTATGGGGTGCCTTTGCGCTGATATCGTGGCGAGCCTCTTGCGAGCAAGAGTCGATCGACCTTCGATGTGTATCGACCATCATCGGTGGTAGCGGGAACGCGGTCCAATTAATGCCGAATGAAGTTCGACTGGCGCGCTGAATGAGGAGCAGATCCGCCGCCTGCGCATCCCGCGCGGGGTAGAAATAGGACGTCGTCAGTCAAGCAAAGAGGCGTTCCACACATGTTCTCTCAAGCCCACAACGTGACTCTCAGGGAGAGCGCCACCGATTCGCGCTGCGAACTCGACCCGTGACTCACAGAGAACTCCGTTTCGGTAAGTACCACGAAGCGCTGTAGGCCCGCGTACCGGGCCCGTAGCAATGTGCCGCTGCTTACGGTCGCGTGGCTGCTGCTCGCCGCAAGTCCTCCTCCCGCACCTACCCCGGCTTTTGGGGCGCTCCCGTCCTGTCGCCGGCCTTGCAGCGATCCGGCTCGAGAACATCCGCCGGGCTTGAGGCCGCGGGCACAACGCGCACGCCCGCTCAAAACACCGTGTCCGACACCGAGAAGAAGATACCCCGCCCGGCATGCACCGCGTAGAGCGCCGTGCCCTCCAGCGTTTCCCCGAAGATGCCGACGAGCGAGCGATTGTCGAGTAGGTTGGTGACCTGCACCTCGAAGGTCAACTTCTGGTCCCAGACCGGCAGATGGTAGCCGAGATTGAGGTTGACCTCGTCCCAGGTCTTGATCGGGAACAGGTCGCTCGTTCCCCGCACCGCCGAGTCGACGCCGTATTGGGGTCCGACCACCTTGTAGGTCCCGTTGGCGAACAGCTCGTCGCCCTCGCGGATGATGTCGCCCCGATCCCACAGCAAGGCTGCCGCCGCCGTCCGCCGCGGCGTCTGCGCCAGGTTGTTGCCGTTGGTGTTGTACATGCTGTCGTTCAGCGTGCCGTTCGCATAGAGCGCGAACCCCGCGCCGAGCTTGGCCGTGCCTTCAACCTCGACGCCCCGGAAGGTCGCACCGCCGCCGTTCACGAAATCGGGCTCGCCGCCGACCGTGACACCCTCGATGTAGTCGCTGAACTCGATATCGTAAAGATCGACGCCGAGGGTCGCCCAATCCTTCTGGAATACCGTGCCAGTCTGGAAGCTCCACGTCGTCGACGGCTGGACCGACACGGGGAGCGTCGTCCCGAACAGGTTGAGCTCCGGCGTGAGGAACCCGCGCGCGGCCTGCGCGAACACCGACAGGTATGGCCGCACCCGCCAGTTCAGATCTAGCGACGGCAGCGCCTTGTTCCAGGTCTGGTGGTCGTTTGAAGGCATCCCGTCGAGCCCGATCGGCCCGTTCAGCGACCGCGTCACCGAACTGTATTTGATGCCGCCGGTGATCGTGAGGTTGCGCACGGGCTTCCAGGCATACTCGATGTAGGGCTGAACCGTCAGGTTGGCCGCGAAGAAGTTGGACAAGAAGGCCGAACCCCCGAGCGCATCGCTGTAAGGCACCGCACTGCGGCTGAAGTCGACCTGATACTGGTAGAACGTCAGCCCCTGCCGATCGATCCAAGCTCCGATGCGGAATTCGCCGTAACGCGTTGCCTTGGTGAAGCGCAGAACGTCGCCCCAATCGCCGAAGTCGAAATGGCCGAGCAGCCCGGGCACGTCGTTGTCCGCGTTGACCGCCTGCCCGTCGATGTAGACGGTGCCTGACAGGTTGGGCGTGTCGCCGTCCGGATCGAGCCCGTGCCGATCGCGCTGGATATATTCCGTTCGATACACCTTGTTGTCGAGCGTCCATCCAGCGCCGAGGTCCGAGTTGACCTCGATATATTCGAAGTCGGTGTCATACATATCGCGATTGTAGCCGTTGAACGTCTGCGAGCCGGGGTTCGAATTCAGCGCGTAGTTGCGCCCGAACTGGTCGATGTCCGGGAGCGTCGCCCCGTATGGCGTCTTCGTGTTGTCGCTGTCCAGGTTGGCCGCCACCGTCACCGTGGTCGACTGCCCCACCGGTTGCGTCAGCTTGATGTAGGCGTTGCGCCGCTCCGTCGCGATCCCCGTCAGCGCGCCGGTGCCCTCCTCGCGCGTGAGGTCGAGCAGCACGCGCGTGCCCCCCGTCTGCGAGATCGTTCCTGAGTTGCCCTGGATGCCGAACAGCTTGGTCCCGAACGAGCCGAACGTCCCGTAGATCTCGCCGTTCGGGTCGGCCGTAGGATTGGCCGACGCGAGATCCACCCAGCCGCCGAACGTCGCCGGACCGATTGTCGAGGCGCCACCCGGCCCGCGATTGACCGTGACGCTCGAGAAGTCGCGCGAGAAGAAGTAGGCGCCCGGCTGCGGCGACAGGTTGAACGGAAAGCCCGGCACCGGAATGCCGTCCCACAGCACGCTGAACTCGGTATATTGCAGCCCGCGAATGCTCTGCCCGAAATCCTGCTGCAGACCCGCGCCCGCCGGCGCGATGTCCGTCGCACTCGGCGTCAGCGTCACGACGTCGTTGTAGTCCGCACTCTGCACGACGGTTTTCTTGATGACCGCTTCATCGACGCGGCTGGTGGGCTGGACTTCCTCGATCAGCGGACGGCTGGGCGCGAACTGCGCCGCGGTGTGCGGCACCTCCGGCGCGGCACGCTCCCTCGTGACCTTCACGGTCTCGGGGATGTTCTGCGGCGCGGTCGTGGAAGCGGTCTGCGCGCGCGTTTCGACCGGGAGCAGCATTCCGACAACGCCGGCCAACAGGAGGTGTCGATGTCGCATGTCGATCTCCCCGAACAGCTCGGGAACTAGCTGACGCGACGCTGACAGGCGAGTTACATTCTCATGGCAATCCTTGCCGCGGGAGGTATCCTCCGTGGCAGCTCGGCTTCGACGATGCAGAGGGCCGCACCGCCGTTGTCTGGACCGCCGTTCAAATCCCCAACGAAGCGGATCGACCCCCCATGCGCCTCCGCCACTGCACGCGCAATCGCGAGCCCAAGGCCACATCCTGCGCCCCCGCCGCCGCCTTTCCGGAACCGTTCGAAGACCGCGTCACGATGTGCCGGTTCAACACCCGGCCCTTCATCAGAAATCCTCAGCACCACCCGTTCGCGTCCGTCGCGGGTGCGCGACCCGACACTCAGCGTGATGCAGCCCGCACCATGCACGAGCGCGTTCTCCAGAAGATTTCTCAGCATGTCCCGAAGATCGTCGGGGTCACCGGCGACCGCGAGCGTGTCCGGCAGATCCACCACGAAACGGCGGCCGGCTTGTTCGATCAGCGGGAGCATGACGGAGGCCGCCTCGCGCCCGACGCGCGCCACGTTGCAAAACGACCCGGATTGTTGACCGGACGACGTGCGGTCTTTGCGCGCGAGATCGAGCAGCTGATTGACGAGGCGCGCAAGAGCGGCGCAGTCGTGATCGACGGCGTTCCAGTCGCAGGCGGCCTCGCTCCGCGCGTGCTGCAAGCGCAACCGGAGGGCCGCGATCGGCGTGCGCAGCTCGTGGGCGGCGTCCGCCACAAAGCGGCGCTCGTTCTCGAATGCGTCGGCGAGCCGATCGAGCGCACCGTTCACGGCGAGAACCAGCGGCGCGGTCTCCGCGGGCAGCCCGTCCGGCGCGATGCGCGCCTCCGGCTGCTTGGGACCGACGGCACTCGCCTCCTGCGAGGCGCGCAACAGCGGCCGCAGGCTCCAGAGACTGACGGAGGACGCGAGCAGCAGCACGATCACGCTGAACGGCAGCAACACCGCCAGATCCTGCCAGGGCTCGGGCCACTCGTCGCCGATCAGGAGACGGCTGACGCGCGCCGCGGGACCGCGTCCACTTTCGGCCACGTGCTGCAGGGTCGCGACCGCGACCGCGCTGCAGACCACCGCCATCGCGAGCGAGCCGAGCAGCCGGACCCGCAGGCTCGACGCGAAGCGGCCGGTCATTTACCGACCCGACACCAGACGGTAGCCGATGCCGCGCACCGGCTCGACGGTGACGGTGGACCCCGCCGCCTGCAGCCGCCGCCGCAGCCGCGAGACGACCGCCTCGAGCGCGTTGGCCGACACCGCCTCGTTGAAGCCATACAGCCCTTCCTCCAGCGCGTCGCGCACCACGGTGCGTCCGCCGGCGCGGACGAGCTCGGCGAGCAGCAGCGTTTCGCGACGGCCGAGCGTCACGCGCACCTCGTGCACGAGCGCTTCGTGGCTCTCAAGATCGTAGTGGAGGTCGCCGAACCGCTCGACGTTCGAGCGCGGCGTGCCGGCGCGGCGCAGGATGGAGCGCAGCCGTGCGTCGAGCTCGGCCAGGTCGAAGGGCTTGAGCAGGTAGTCGTCGGCGCCGGCATCGAGGCCGGCCACCCGGTCGGCGATGCCGTCGCGGGCGGTCAGCACCAGGACCCGCAGATCGGCCTGCGGCCCTGCCCGCAGCGACCGCAGAACCTCCATCCCGTCGATGTCGGGGAGCGAAAGATCGAGCAGCACCGCGGCGTAGGCAGTGCCCGCGGCGGCCTCGAGTGCGTCGCGGCCCCGCTCGAAGCTGTCGACCGCATAGCCGCTCCGTCGGAGATGCGCGTGCATCGTCTCGCGCAGGCCCTGGTGGTCCTCGACCAGCATCACGCGCATGGGGCGATCCCGCACCTCCTCCGCCACCGGGCGCGGCTGCTTAACCGGCTTTCCGCAAGATTCGCAAAGAGAAGATTCCGTGACACGCAAACGCCCTCCCGATCGCTCGGGAGGGCGCCTCGTCGTCCCGCGTATGGCGCGAAGGATCAATCGTCGCTGTCGGTCGCCTTGACGACGTTGTGGAAGGCCGACGGCATCAGCATGGTCTTCTCGCCCGGATACGGACGCTTCCAGTCCGTCGCCGAGTACCAGATCGCGTGGTTGAGGAAGCGCTCGTCCACGATATCGGCATGGGTCATGTTCGGGCGCATGATCTTGTCGGACGCGAGCTCCCAGGCCTTCTCGAACGGCCCCATCCTGTAGGCCTTCAAGGCGTAGTTGGCAGGACCCGTGCCGGGGATCGGCACGCTGCCCGGCCCGATGTTGAGCGCCGTGTTGGCCGGCACGACGGTGTAGGGCGTCGTGTCGGGCGTGTTGGTGAAGGCGTCGAACATCGGCGTCGCGAGACGGTCGAACTGGGTCATCGGCTTGAGGCCGAGGATGTTCTCGATCGTGCGCTCCATGTTCACGACCGTGTAGGTCGTGTTGATCACGCGGCCGACACCGGCCGACTGCGGCGGAGCGGCGTAGGGGCTGATCACGTAGACCGGCTCGCGATGGCCGTCGACGTGATCGACACCGTCCTGCGCGTCGTCCTCAGTCACGAAGATCGCCGAGGTGGGCCACGCCTTGCTGTGGCTGACCGCGTCGACGATGCGTCCCAGCGCCAGATCGTTGTCGGCCTCGTAGTTGTTCGGCAGCGGGTCGCCGGTGGTCGTGCCGTTGGTGTGGTCGTCCGGCAGCCACATCACGGTGAGGCTCGGCACCGTGCCTGCCGCATCCTGAGCCTGGAGCATCGGGATGTAGTAGTCGGCGCGATACTGGTCGGGGATCCCGAGGTTGAAGGACGGGTAGTGCGGATCGAGCAGCGCCTCGACGCCGGGGATCTGCGACCGCTCGGAGTCGGAGTTCGGCGGCACGACGTTCGCACCCTGCTTGCCGCCCGACATGTTGTAGAGATGCGTGTTGTAGAAATCGGCCCAGGTATAGGGCTTGCCGGTCGCGGGGTTGTTCGCGACCACGGAGCCGTCGCTCCACTCGCCGTAGATCTTGACGTTCAGACCCTTCTTGACGGCATCGGTCCAGATATAGCCGTGCTGGGTGAAGGTGAGCGCGTCGTTGTCGTTGCCGCCGGGATAGGAGCGGACCCAGTCGGGCGACTGGATGTCGTTCGAGTAGAAGGAACCTGCCTCGATCGTCCAGGGATGCCCGTCGGCCGACTGGCGGCTCGGCGCGTAGAAATTGTCGAGCAGCGGCCAGCGCGAGATGAAGGCGTGCTGGTTTGGCACGTTGCCCGCGAACACCGCGATCGACGGGTCGCCGTTGCCCTGCGTCACGTCGCCGAGCATCTGGTCGTAGGTGCGGTTTTCCTTGATGATGTAGAACACGTGCTTGATCAGCGACGGCTCGCCGATGTGCAGCGGGATCGCCACGGGTGCCGCGTTCTTGTCGGCGTTCCTGGCATCGGCCAGCGCATTGGTCGAAAGCCAGTTGTTGTTCTCGACGACCCTGATCGTGTCCTTTGTCAGCTTCGCCGCATCGGGGATCGGGATCAGGTTGACGGTGCCGGTGTCCTGATGGGTGTTGTAGGCGGTGACGCCATGCGCCGTGCCGAGCGAGCCTTGAGCGCCCGTACCCTTGTCGTCGGACACGACCAGCTTGTTCGTCGTCGCGTCGTAGGCGATCGAGGTCGGGAAGTAGAGCGTCGGGATATAGCCGATCACCGCGTTCGCATCCGAGCGGGTGAGGTCGAGCACCGCGATCGCGTTCGACTGGCCGAGCGTCACGTAGGCGGTGGTTCCCACCACGACGACGTCGTTCGGGCCGGATCCGAAGGAGGGCTCCAGCGACGGCACCTTCACGGGGATCGTGCGCGTGACCTTGTTGGTCGCCGTGTTGATCACCGAGATCGTGTCGCTATAGGCGTTGGCGACGTAGATCTTGCCGTTCGCGTATTGGATGCCTGCGGGGCGCAGGCCCACGGCGATGTTGGCGACCACCGTGCCGCTCGTGTTGATGACCGACACGGTGCCCGTAGTGGCCGCGCCCGTCGTCGGATTGGCGACCATCGGCGTGCCGTCCGACAGCGCCGTGTAGGTGTC
>CAXTVZ010000111.1:0-10439 GCA_964247685.1 uncultured Acetobacteraceae bacterium | reverse complement strand
TGCTCGAGATGATGATGCAGCGCGTGCGCCGGAGGGCTGCCAGCAGCTCGCCGTTCTCCGCGTGCTGCAGGCCCGCCGCGTGCAGGTCGTGCTCCAGGCCGTCGAGTGTCGCCGGCGGCAGATCGGGAACAGGGCCGACCCGAGAGGCGCCGCACCGTCGCCCCACCAGTCCCCGCCCATTGACGCGGCTGACGAGGCCTTCCGCGCGAAGCTGGTCGAGTGGCTGTTTCACCGGGGACAGGCTGGCATCAAAGATCGGCGACAGCTTGCCCGCGGGCAGACCGGTGCCGGGCGCAATCTGCTCGCAGGCCCGCATGGATCGGACCCGCGATCCCGTCAGGCCTGCCCGCTCCGGCTGCGGCCGTAGAGCAGCAGCATGGCGAAGATCACCACGCCGTAGATGATCTGCCGGCCGGCATCGGGCATCTGCATCACCGCGAGCATGCTCTGCAGCAGCACGATCAGGATGGTGCCGACCACCGTGCCGGCGGTGCGACCGCTGCCGCCGACGATGCTGGTGCCGCCGAGCACCACTGCCGCGATCGCCGGCAGCAGGTAGGTGTCGCCCATGCCCTGGAATGCCTTTCCGGCATAGCCGGTCAGCAGCAGGCCCGCGAGCGCGCTGAGGCTGCCGGCCAGCACGAAGGTCAGGCAGATCACGCGCTTGACCGCCATGCCGGAGAGATAGGCCGCGCGCTCGCGGTTGCCGATCGCGTAGATCGTGCGGCCGAAGATCGTGGCCCGCAGCAGGATGGTCGCGAACACGCCCACCGCCGCCCAGACCAGGATCGCGTTCGGCAGACCGGGAACCAGCCGCCCGCCCGACATCCAGCTCACGATCCGCGGCGCCGACGAGGCCGGTGCCGAGCCGCCGGTGTAGAGCACCATCAGCCCTTGCAGCACCGCGTTCAGCCCGAGCGTGAAGATCATCGAGGGGATGCGGAGATAGGCGACGCCGAGCCCGTTCACGAGGCCGGCTGCCGCACCGACTGCGAGCGCGATCGGGATCGCCTCGGCGCCTCCGAGCGACGCGTTGGTGAGGCCGGTGCCGACCATCGCGCCCGCGGTGAGCGTCCACGGCACGGAGAGGTCGATATGGCCCAGCAGGATCACCAGCATCGCGCCGAACGCCACGATGCCGAGGAAGGAGGCGACCTGCAGCTGCTGGATCAGGTAGTGGGGCGAGAGGAAGCTGCTGTTGTAGAGGCTGCCGGCGATCAGGATCGCGACGATGCAGGCGCTCGCGATCATGATCGCGGGGTCGAGCGACACGTGGCGCGTGGCGCGCAGCGGGACCGCCTCGGCGATCGGCTGGCCGGTCACCGGTAGGTCTCCAGCCGATTGCGGATCCGCAGCACCGGGAGGGCAGCCAGGCTCACGGCTGCGAGCAGGATCAGGCCCTGGAACATCGGCTGCCAGAGCGGCGAGGCGCTGGTGACGAACAGGAGGTCGCCGATCGTGCGCAGGATGAAGGCGCCCAGGATCGAGCCCACGATGCCGCCGACGCCGCCGAACAAGGACGTGCCGCCGATCACGGTGGCCGCGATGCTGTTGAGCGTGAAATCGCCGGCCTGGATGGCACTCGCCTGGGCCGATTCCGCGATCAGTGTCAGCAGCAGCCCGGCCATGCCCGCAAGCAGTCCCGCGCCGGCATAGGCCGCGAACTTGGCGCGGCCGACGCGCACGCCGGAGAGATAGGCGGAGGCTTCCGACGAGCCGACCGCGTAGAGGCCGCGTCCGGTCTCGGAGCGCCGGAACGGCAGCCACAGGAACAGCACCACGGCGCCGAGCAGCAGCAGGGTCACCGGGACGCCGCCCACCGCGGCGGTGAGCGCGCTGGCGAAATCGTCGTCGACGTCGCCGCCCGGCGCCGGTCGCAGCAGCAGCGACACGCCGTAGAACATCGTGCTGGTGGCGAGCGTTGCGATGATCGGCTGCAGGCGTCCGACCACCACGGCGAGACCGTTCATCGCGCCTGCAACGAGCCCGGCCGCGAGCACGGCGGCGACGCCGCCGGCGATCTGCCACGAGCCGCCATGCACGAGATCGGAGGCGAGGCAGTTGGCGAGCACGACGATCGCGCCGACCGACAGGTCGATGCCGCCGGTCAGCACCGGCAAGGTCTGCGCCGCCGCGATCAGCGCCAGCAGGACACCCTTGTTCGACGCCGTGACCAGCACGCTCACCTGGATGCCGCGCGGCTGCAGCGCCAGATAGAGACCGAACATCGCGGCGAAGATGCCACCCGCCAGAATCGGCAACATGTTGTGGCGCGCGAAGCGCCGCCAGGCCGTGCGCGTCATGCCGCCGCGTCGTGCTTCAGCGCGGGGTCGATGTCGAGCGCACCCGAGATGATCGCCTCCTCGGTGATGGCGTCGCCGGCCAGCAGGCGCGTGACCCGGCCGGCATAAAAGATCGCCACGCGGTCGCACAGACCGATCAGCTCGTCGTAATCGGTGGTGTAGAGCAGGATCGCGGTGCCGTCGGCCGCGAGCCCGCGGAGCAGGCGGTAGATCTCCTGCTTGGTGCCGACATCGATGCCGCGCGTCGGATCGCACAGCAGCAGCACGCGCGGGGCGGCGAGCAGCCATTTGCCGATCGCGACCTTCTGCTGGTTGCCGCCCGACAGCGTGCCCACGGGGAGATCGACCACCGCCTTGATCTGCATCCGACGCACGATGTCGTCCACCGCCTCGCGCTCCCGCCTGCGGTCGATCAGCGGTCCGCGGCGCCAGCGCGCCAGCGTGCAGGCGGTGAGGTTCTCGGCCACCGTCATGGGCAGCATCAGCCCCTCGGTCTTGCGGTCCTCGGGGATCAGCGCCACGCGGTAGGGCGCCTCCCTGGCCGCGCGCGGCCCGCCCGGCGCGCTGGCTGCGTCCGCGATCCGGATCTCGCCGGTGACACCGGACAGGCAGCCGAACAGGGCGAGCAGGAACTCGCGCTGTCCCTGCCCGTCGAGGCCGCCCAATCCCACGATCTCGCCGGGGGCGACCGCGAGCGAGACGCCGCGCAGCCGGTTCTCCCAGGCGACCTCGCGTGCGACCAGGATCGGCGCCGCTTGCGCGTCCGGCGGTGGCGGTTTCGCAGGAAACATCTGCGACAGCGTGCGCCCGATCATCATGCGCACGATCTCGTCTTCGCGCCGTGCACCGTTCGCGAACGTCTCGACGTGGCGGCCATTGGCGAAGACCGAGCAGGTATCGGCGAGTTCGCGGATCTCGTGCATCCGGTGCGAGATGTAGAGGATGCACAGACCCTCGTCGCGCAGACGCTTCAGCAGCACCACGACGCGGGCGACATCGTCGGCGGTCAGCGCGGAGGTGCCCTCGTCGAGGATCAGCAGGCGCGGGTTGCGGCCGAGCGCCTTGGCGATCTCCACCATCTGCCGGCGCGACAGGGCCAGGTCGCGCACGCGCTCGTCGGGATCGATATCCGCGCAACCCACGCGCGCGAGCAGCGCGCTTGCCCGTGCGCGTTGTGCGCGTCGGTCGATCAGCCCGAACCGCCGCGGCGGCGCCGTGATCCCGATATTGTCGGCGACGCTGAGATCCGGCAACAGCGACAATTCCTGAAAGACGCAGACGATCCCGAGCGCCTGCGCCTGTTCCGGTCCGCGGAAATGCACCTCCGCGCCGTCCACCCGCATCGTGCCTTCCGTGGGTGCCACGACGCCCGCGATGATCTTGATCAGCGTCGACTTGCCGGCGCCGTTCTCCCCCATGATCGCGTGGATCGTTCCCGGCACGCAGCGCAGCTGCCCGTCCGCGAGCGCCACCACCGCGCCGTAGCGCTTGACGACGCCCGTGAGCTCGAGCAGCGGCGCCGCGCTCATTTCGAGGATTGGCCGGTGATCTCCGAGGCTGTGAGATTGATGTCGCAGACCGGGAAGTCGTGCGCCGCGAAGAACGTGTCGGTCAGATCGGGGAAGTAGTTCACCCCAGGCTTGAGCGTCTTGTAGTTGGCGGACGGGATCGGCACGCTGATCTCGGACGGCACGGCCTCGCCGTGCAGCACCGCGAGCGCCGCCTTCAGCGCCACCGCCGACAGCGCGGGCGACTGGCCGGCGCTGATGCCGAGCAGGCCTTCGCCGGCATGCGCCGCGATCAGCTTGCGGTAGCCGTTCTCGCCTTCGCCGGCGATCGGGATCAGCGGCTTGTGCGCGTCGAGCAGCGCGTGCGTCACACCGATGCTGCCGCCCTGCGTGTAGATCCCGTCGAAGGTGCCGTTCACCGCGAAGGCGTCGGCGGCCGCCTTCTGGCCCGTGCCGTCATCCCAGTTGCCGACGACCTCGATCACCTGGATCCCCGGATCCTGCGCCATCGCCTGACGGAAGCCGTCATGCCGGTCGCGATCGACACTGTTGCCCGGCACGCCGCGAACTTCGAGGACGCGCTTCTTTTCCTTCATCGTCTGGTTGAGCCAGTCGCCCATCATCTTGCCCATCGCGACCTGGTCCTGGTTGACCTGCACGAGATCGGTTTCGCTGGGAATGCGGTCGAGCGTGTTGTCGAAGCTGACCACCACGACGCCGGCCTGCTTGGCGCGCCGCATCACCGGCTTGAACGCGGTCGGGCTGTTGGCGTCGATCAGGATCGCATCGAAGCCGGCACTGATGAAGTTGTCCATCGCCGCGATCTGCGCCGAGACGTCGGTGCCGACGCTGACGATGCGGAGCTCCTTGATCTGGCTCGCCACCGCCGGCTGGGCCGCGTAGGCTTTCAGCTCCTGCAGCATCTGCACGCGCCAGGCATTGCCGATGAAGCCGTTGGCGAAGGCAATGCGATAGGGACCGGTTTTCGCCGGAAGCTTCACCATCGCAGCGCTGGCGGAGGTGGGGGCGAAGCATTGCGCCGCGCCGGCATCTGCCGCGACCGCCGCCGTCGCGGTCGCCGCCCCCGCCAGCATGGCCGCGATGCAGAGCACGGGCAGCGACGCTGCCTTGTCGGATGTTCTCATGAGGTTCCCCCGCCGTTCGAACGTGGCGCCGAATTCGGTCGTCCGAGGGTAACGCCCGTTGCACGCAGTGTGCAACCAACCGAACGTGCGACCGAACCTGCAGCCCGGCTTGTGCGCGCGGCGCGCGGCGGCCACGCTCCCACTCCCACCTGCCCGAGGCTCTCCGATGACCAGAAGCTCGCCCCTTCCCGACGACCGCGACCGCGCGAACCTGGTCGGCCGCGTCTTCGATCCCGCGTGCGGCGGCCCGGCGGTCGTGCACCTGCGCGGCGCGGCGCTGGCGGACATCTCGGTCTCGTTTCCCACGATGGCCGACCTGCTCGACCGCGACGATCCGGCGGCGGCGGCCTCCGCCGCGCCGGCCACGAAGCACTTCCCGCTCGACGCCGTGCTCGCCGCGAGTGCCGCCCAGGACACGCGGCACCCGCATCTGCTGGCGCCGTGCGACCTGCAGGTGATCAAGGCCTGCGGCGTCACCTTCGCGCGCTCGATGATCGAGCGCGTGATCGAGGAGCGCGCCGGCGGCGACTTCGCCCGCGCCGCCGCGATCCGTGCGCGGATCGCCGAGGCGGTGGGCACGCGCCTGTCCGACCTCCGGCCGGGCTCGCCGGAAGCCGACGAGGTCAAGCGGGCGCTGCAGGAAGAGGGCCTCTGGTCGCAGTATCTCGAGGTCGGCATCGGCCCGGATGCGGAGGTGTTCACCAAGGCGCCGGTGCTCTCGGCGGTCGGTTATGGTGCGCAGGTGGGCGTGCTGCGTGGCTCGGCCTGGAACAATCCGGAGCCGGAAGTGGTGCTCGCGGTGGCACCGAACGGTGCGGTGCGTGGTGCGGCGCTGGGCAACGACGTGAACCTGCGCGACATCGAGGGGCGCTCGGCGCTGCTGCTCGGCAAGGCCAAGGACAACAACGCGTCCTGCGCGATCGGGCCGTTCATCCGCCTGTTCGACGACGCGTTCGGGATCGACGATGTGCGCCGCATGGAGCTCGCGCTGACCGTCACGGGCGCGGCCGACGACTACGTGCTGCGCGGCGCGAGCTCGATGGGCGAGATCTCGCGCGATCCCGAGGAGCTGGTGCGCCAGGCGATGGGCCCGAACCACCAGTATCCGGACGGGATCGTGCTCTTTCTCGGCACGCTGTTCGCGCCCACGGAAGATCGCGACGTGCCAGGGCAGGGGTTTACCCACAAGCGCGGCGACACGGTCGAGATCTCGTCCGCGGCGCTCGGCAGCCTGGTCAACGTCGTCGCCAACGCGGACGAGGCGCCGCCATGGGAATTCGGCATCCGCGCGCTCTATCGCAACCTCGCCGCGCGCGGGCTGGTGGGTGCGGCGTGATCTCGATCGAGAAATAGACGAGACCCGGCTCCCGGGAACCGACACTCTCCGGCGCCATCCGGGGGAAGCGCTCTTGTCGGGAAGTCGGATGTTCTGGGCGGCCGCCGGCCTCCTTGCGCTGTTCCTGCTCGCGACCGCGGCCCTGCTGCCGGGAGATGCGAGCTTCGACCTCGCGAATTACCACCTCTACGGTCCCTTCGCGCTGCTGCACGGCAAATGGGACCGCGATCTGGCACCCGCGCAGCTTCAGACGTATCTGCCGCCGCTCGCCGACATCCCCTACTACCTGCTGAGCCGTCATCTTCCGAGCGTGCGGCTTCTGAACCTCGCGGCCTCCGTGCCGGCGGTGGTCGCCGCCACGCTGGTGCTGCGGATCACGCGGCACCTCCTGCCGCCGCCCCACGACGCCTGGCGAACGGCGCTCGCCGCGATCGCGGTGCTGTTCGGCGTGACGGGTGCGGCAACGCTGCCGGTGCTCGGGACCTCGATGAGCGACATGATCCCCGTCTCGTTCGTCCTGGCCGGCGTGCTGGTCCTGATCCGCGATCCTGAAGCACCGGCCGGGTGCGCCGCAGCCATGGCGTCCGGTCTCCTGGTCGGCGCGGGCGTGGCGCTGAAGCTCACCCTCGCCTATGCGGCGGCCGGCCTTGTCCTGGGCCTTCTCGCCTGGTCCGGCCCAAGCCCCGTCCGTCGGCTGCGTGCGGCGCTCCTGTTCGGAACCGTCGCCACCGCAGCTCTCCTGCTGGTCGACGGATGGTGGTGGATCCGGCTCTGGCGCTGGTCGGGCAACCCCCTGTTTCCGATGTACAACGACATCTTCCGCTCCCCGCTGGCCCCGCCAACCGACTTCATCGACCGTCGCCTGCTCCCGCACGGATGGCGCGAGGCCGTGCTCTACCCCGTCCTGTGGGCGTTCGATGCGACGTCCCGCGTGACCGAACCCGGTCACCGGATGCGCGATCCCCGGATCGCCTGCGCGTTGCTCGCGAGTCTCGCCCTATGGCTCGGCCCACCGAAGCGCGAAGGCGGCCGCGTGCGCTTCCTCGCGGTGCTGTTCGTCGCGGGCTTCATGCTCTGGGAGGCGCAGTTCTCCATCTTCCGCTATCTGTCGGTGCTCGAGTTGCTCAGCGGTACGATGCTCGCCGTCCTGGCCGCTTCGTGCTTCCCGGACCCACGCGCCGCACCCGTGCTCGTCGCCGGCGCGACGCTCGCACTCCTGCTCGCCTGCGACGTCGAGATCGTTCCGGGATGGGGGCGCGGTCCTCGCAGCGATGATCCGCCGGTCGCGGTCGACATGCGGCCGCTCGACCGCCACGCGCTCGTGCTCCTGCTCGATGCGGCACCGCTGGCCTTTCTCGCGACCGCGACCGATCCCGCAGTGCGTTTCGTCGGCACCAACAACAATCTCACCCGACCGGAGCTGCCGGACCTGATGCAGTCGAGGATACGTGCGGCGATCGGCGAGCAGCTTCGCGACCACAAGTACGATCTCTGGGGACTGGAGATGTCGGACGAGCGCTTCGGCCACCCGGAGCGCGCGCTCGCCGCCTACCGGCTGCGCCGCACGGCGTGCTTCCCGGTACGGACCAACATCATTCCGGAGCCGATCCGGCTGTGCCGTCTCGCTTCAGGGTGAGGGCGGCGTCAGCGGCGAGCGTGTGCCGACCCAGTGCCATCCCGGCGACGGGCCGCGTGCTTTCTTCAACCACCGATCGCTGACTGCCCAGTAGAGGCGTTGCGCGTGATTGCGGAGAACCGGCAGCGCGGTGACGTCGCCGCCGGTCCACGGCAGGAACGGATTGCTGCGGCTATAGGCCCAGATCGAGACCCGACGCGACGTCGAACGCGCGACGCCGCGGCGATGGATGCCGCTCGTGTCCGCGACGATGAGCGTGTTGGCCCCCACAGGAAGCTCCACCGGCGCGGGGTAGCCGAGACGTCGGATCTCCCCCTCGCTGATCCGGAACGAACCCTCGGCCGTGAGCGGATCGGCGGAACGACGCGCGCCGATCGAGGCCCGCCGCTCCCAGGCGAGCCTGCGGCGGTTCGCGACATGCGAGCCCGGAACATAGGTGAAGGGCGCGCCGTCGTCAGCGACATCGTCGAGGAAGAACCAGGCCTTCACGGTCGGGTGGAAGGTGTCGACATGATAGAAGGACTGGATGTCGGGGTCGTTCTCCGGTGCGTGGCGGCTGAACACCGTTTGCACGTAGAGCGACGGGCGGCGCCGGAATGATCCGACATAGTTGACCAGCCCGCGATAGCGCGCGCCGGTCAGAACCCCGCGCACGGTCGGGAGCCGCTCCAGCGTCGGGCCGTCGAGCGCGATCAGCCGCGTCAGCGTGTCGCCGATCAGCGCCTCGCGGGCGGGCACGGCGAGCCGCATGATCTCGGCGCGGAAGGCGGCGAAGGTCGCAGGATCGAGGAAGTCCCGCTTGACGATGAAGCCTCGCTCGGCGAGCTCCGCGCGTTCGGCTTCCGTGACCAGGCCGGCCAGGCGGCGGCGGCGCGCGCGCCCCAGCCCCGCGGCCACGCGGCGCCGTGCGATGTGCAGCCCCCATCGGTTGAGCGTGGGGCTGCCGATCACCGGATTGTCGCGAAACGATTTGGCGGCCGTGAGCACCGCCAGCGCCGCCCAGGGCACGGCCAGTGCCGTGCGAACGCCCGGCATCACAGCGCCTTTTCGTAGAGGCGGTAGCGCTTGGAGGGGGCGGGCGTCAGGCGCTCGATCAGGCGTCGCATCGGCCGGTTGTCCTCCAGGATCCAGCCGAGCTCCACATACTCGAACGGCAGCGTGCGGCCGCGCCGCATCAGCTCGGCAATCAGCAGCGACGGCAGCAGGCGCCCGATCGTGGTGTCGCGCAGCTCGCCCGTGATCCCGAGCAGGATCACGCGGGCCGAACGGAAGCGGTGCGTCGCGATCCGGAAGGCGAGCTTCGCCCAGCCGGTCACGCTGGGGCTGCCACCGAGGTCGTGCACGATGTCGAACAGGTTCGGCACCATCAGCGCGAGCGCGATCGGTACCCCATCGCGCTCGGCGACCACCAAGTGGTCGCGGCGGATGATCGGCCGCATCTCGCTCACCATGGCCTTCATCTCCTCGTCGCCCAGCGGGACAAAACCCCAGTTGCGCGACCAGGCGTCGTTGTAGAGCCGCCGCACCAGGTCCGCGTCCCGGCCGAGCCCGCCCTTCTGCATCGCGCGGAAGGTCACGCGTCCGGCGCCGACCTGCAGCCGCGGCACGGCGAGCGCCGCCTCGGCCGCAGGGCCCACGTCGAGCTCGTAGGCGAGCAGATCCTTCACCCCCTGCCAGCCGCAGGCCTCGACGAGGGGTCCGAGATAGCCGGGATGCCACGGCATCATCACCATCGAGCGGGCCAGCTGCCCCTCGACCATCAGCCCTGATTCGCCGCTCGGCGACAGATTGTAGGGACCGCGCGCGCGGTCGGCCCCCTGTGCGCGAAGCCAGGAGGACGCGGTCTCGAGCAGGGCTGCCACCACGCTCGCGTCGTCGACCGAGTCGAGCGCCCCGATCAGGCCCCAGCTGCCACCCCAGGCCGCGTTCGACGCGGGATCGATCTGCGCCGAGATCCGCCCCACCACCGCGCCCCCGCGGCGTGCGAGGAACAGCTCGGCCTGGCCCGTCTTGTAGAAGGCCGCCTGCCGGGGCGAGAACACGCCGGCGCGCTCCAGGTCGAGCGGGGCCACGAAGCCGGGCTGGCCTGCGTAGATGAGTCGCGGGGCGGCCAGGAACGCCTTGAGATCGGATTTGCCGCGGACCGGCGTGATGTCGAGGAGAGGCGCGTCCATCTCGTGCAGGCCCCTCGGGCGGCTGGGAGGGTTTGTTGCCATGGGAGCCAGGGGCACTCAAGGTGGCGCTACTCGCCAGGTGTTCCGCGTCATCCATCGTCCAGATCAGAAGAAGGCCAGGGCGCTGCCCTGGACCCGCCAAGGGACGGTCGTCCCTTGGAACCCTGCACCCGGGGGTTTCCCTAAAGTCGCGGGATCCAAGGGGCTCGCCCCTTGGCGGGTCCAGGGCAGCGCCCTGGCCTTCTCCCCCTGTTGCCGCCGCGCCTCAGTCGCGCCATCCTGACTCATCTACGGGTCGCCGTGCGCGCCGGTCCGGACGCAACCGGGCGACAGGGGG
>CAXTVZ010000110.1:2851-10440 GCA_964247685.1 uncultured Acetobacteraceae bacterium | reverse complement strand
TTTTAAGGGCTCCGCCCTTAACGGGGTCCAGGGGCAGAGCCCCTGGCCTTCTTCGTCTCCCCTTGCCATCCAGCCGGCCTGACGCTTGAAAGCGCGTCCTTTGCGACCGAACGAGGTTGGGATGATCGGCGTCGACTTCGGGACGACGAACAGTGTCGTGGCGTCGGTGCAACCCGACGGCACGGTCACGACCGTGCGCCATCGCTTCGGCCTGGCCGACCTCGACGTGGTACGTTCCGTGCTGTGCTTCGTCGCCTCCGACGATCCCCGACGCCCGATCGAGCACGCCGTGGGACCGGCCGCGATCGAGCGTCATCTCGACGACCCGCTCGACGCCCGCCTGATGATGTCGCTCAAGAGCTACCTGGCGCAGGCGAGTTTTTCCGAAACCCGCGTGTTCGGCCGTTCCTACACGCTCGAGGCACTCCTTGCCGTGTTCCTGCGCGCCATCCTGCCGCACGGGCACGCCGGCGTGACGACCCTGATCGCAGGGCGGCCCGTCCGCTTCGTGGGCGAGCGCGCGGATGACGCGCTCGGCGAACGACGGCTGCGCGGGGCGTACACGCTCGCCGGCTGGAGCCGCATCGACACGGCGCTCGAGCCCGAGGCCGCCGGCTACCGGTTCGCGCGCTCGCTCGCCGCCCCCGCCACCGTGCTGATCGGCGATTTCGGCGGCGGCACGAGCGACTTCTCCGTGATGCGCTTCGAGCCCGGCAGCGCCCGTCCCGCGATCCCGCTGGGCCATGCCGGCATCGGCATCGCCGGCGACATGTTCGACTTCCGCATCATCGACCAGGTCGTCTCGCCGCGGCTGGGCAAGGGCAGCCACTACAGCCCGTCCGGGCAGGCGCTGCCGGTGCCAGCCGAATGGTTCACCTCGTTCGCGCGCTGGCATCGTCTGTCGTTGATGGCGGCCCCGCGGACGCTGCGCGACATCGAGGCGGTGATGCGGACCGCCGAGCATCCGGAGCGGCTGGCAGCACTCCTGGCGCTGCTCCGCCACGGCCTCGGCTACGAGCTCTACCAGGCGGTCTCCGGCGTGAAGGCGGCGCTGTCGACAGCCTCCGAGGCGGTGCTGCGGTTCGCGCACGGCGCGTTCCGCATCGAGGAGGTCGTCCGGCGCGACGCGTTCGAGGCGTGGATCGCACCGGACATCGCGCGGATGGGCGCGACCGTGGACGCCGCCCTGCGCGACGCGGGCGTGACGGAAAGCGAGGTCGACCGCGTGTTCCTCACCGGCGGCACCTCGCTCGTGCCCGCCGTGCGCCGGCTGTTCGCGGACCGGTTCGGCGCGAGCCGGCTGTCCGGCGGCGGCGAGTTCGTGTCGGTCGCCGAGGGGCTGGCGCTGATCGGGCGGGACCGGCTCCGCTGAGGCCGGCTCGCGTCACGGCGCCTGCTGCCGCAGCGCCGCCTCGACACAGGGGGCTATTTCGGCCGCCATTACGCGAACCCCGTCAGGGTTCGGATGCAGGCCGTCCGCCTGCTTGAGGTCCGGCCGATCCTGCACGCCGCGGAGGAAGTCGGGATCGAGCGTCACGTCGTCCGCCTGCGCCAGGCGGGGGAACAGCCCGTCGAACGCGCGCGCGTAATCCCCGGCCGTCCGCGGCGGCACGTGGCCGCCGAGCAGGAGCACCCGGATATGGCGCGCCTTCAGCGAGCGGATGATCCCGTCGAGGTTCCGCTCGGTCTCGTCGGGCGGCACCGATTGCAGGTAGTCGTTGGCGCCGAGTTCGATCACGCAGAGCGCGGTGTCGTCCCCTACGCTGAAATCCACCCGCGCGAGGCCGCCCGCGGTGGTGTCGCCCGAGACGCCCGCCCCGCGCATCGTCACCGGCACGCCGTCCCTCGTCAGCGCTGCCTGCAGTTGCGCCGGCAACGCGTCCGCGGCGGCCAGCCCAAAGCCCGCGGCGATCGAATCCCCCAGCACCGTCACCACCGGCGCCTCCGCCCCGCGCGCCTGCTCCGGGCCGCCCGCCAGCATCCAGGCCGCGGCCGCACTTCGCCAAACCCACATCCGCATCCATCTGTTGCCTTGCCTGTGGAAGGCGCAACGCCTGGACGGAATGATTGATGCCCACCGATGCGCCCGTGCTCGCCATCCGCGATCTCCATCTCACACTCCCCTCCGCCGGCGGTCCCGTCGCGATCCTTCGCGGCGCGTCGCTGACGGTCCGCCCGGGCGAGCGCGTCGCGATCGTCGGCCCCTCCGGATCGGGCAAGTCCTCGCTCATCGCGGTGGCGGCCGGCCTGGAGCGCCCCACGGCGGGCACCGTGCGGCTGCTCGGCACCGACCTCGCGACCGCGACCGAGGACGGCCGCGCGGCCCTCCGCCGCGGTCGCGTGGGCCTGGTGTTCCAGAGTTTTCACCTGCTCCCCAACATGACGGCGCGCGAGAATGTGGCAGCGCCGCTCGAGATCGCAGGACGACCGGGGGCCGAGCGCACCGCACGCGATTGGCTCGCCCGCGTGGGCCTGGCGGAGCGTGCCAGCCACTACCCGCACCAGCTCTCGGGCGGCGAGCAGCAGCGGGTCGCGATCGCCCGCGCACTGGCGATCGGCCCGGCGCTGCTGTTCGCCGACGAACCCACCGGCAATCTCGACACCGCGACCGCCGCCCGCGTGGCGACGCTGATGCTGGAGCTCGTGGCCGCGAGCGGGGCCGCCTTCGTCCTCGTCACCCATGACCCGGCACTGGCCGCACGGCTCGACCGCCGCGTCGCGATGGAGTCAGGCGAGCTTCGCGAGGACGTGCGGGCCGCTTGAGCACTCCGTTGACTTGGCGCTTCGCCCTCCGCGAGCTCCGCGCCGGGGTGCGCGGCTTCCGCATCCTGCTCGCCTGCCTGGCCGTGGGCGTGGCGGCGCTCGCGGCCGCCGGCTCGACCGCCGCGGCTTTCCGCCACGGGCTGGCCCTGCAGTCCCGCGCCATCCTCGGTGGCGACATCGCTGCCAACGTTGACGAGCGCCGCTTCACCGCGGCCGAACGCGCGGCGTTCAGAGGCGTCGGCGCCACCACCGAAGCGCTCCACGTGCGTGCGATGGCCGAGGGACGCACGGGCGCGCGCCGCCTGGCCGAGGTGCGCGGCGTGGACGGCGCCTACCCGCTCGCGGGCACGGTCAAGCTGGCCGGCGCCCCTGATCTGGCGGCGGCACTCCGCACCGAGGCGGGTCTGCCGGGCGCCGTCGTGGATCCGCGCCTGCTCGACCGGCTGCATCTTCGCGTCGGCGACGCGATCCGGATCGGCGATACGAGCTTCGCCGTTCGCGCGGCCCTCGTCTCCGAGCCCGACACGCTCGGCCGCGGCTTCGCACTCGGCGGCGCCATCCTGGTGTCGCTGCCGGTGCTCGAAGCGTCCGGCCTGATCGAACCCGGCGACCTGTTCGGTGACGCCGTGAAGATCGCGCTGCGCCCGGGCGAGACCCTCGCTGCCGCCCTCGATCGCCTGCGTCCTGCCGCTGCCGCGGGCGTGCAGATCCGCGACCGGCGCGACGCCGCGGGCGGGCTGCGGCAGGTGATCGCGCAGGTGGAGTTCTTCCTCGGCTTCATCGGGCTGGCCTCGCTGCTGGCAGGCGGCGTCGGCGTGTCGACCGCGGTGGCCGCCTATCTCGAGACGCGCCGGCCCTCGATCGCCATCCTCAAGGCGCTCGGCGCGCCCGGGGCCGAGGTGCGCAACATCTATCTGCTGCAGATCGGCGCGCTGGCCGGGCTCGGGATCGGGATCGGCCTGGCGATCGGGGCCGCAAGCCCGTTCGTTCTGGGGGCGCTCGCCGGACCGGCGCTTCCGATCCCGATCCTGTTCGCGATCTATCCGGCGCCCCTGCTCGAGGCCGGCGCGTTCGGCTTGCTGGCGGCCGCCGCCTTCGGTCTCGGCCCGCTGGCGCGGGCGCGTGCGACTCCGCCCGCCGCCCTGTTCCGCGGTGACGCTACCGGGCGCACGACGTTCGGTCCGGAACGCGTGGGCCAGGCGTTGGCGGCGGCGGGACTGGCCGTGCTCGCCGTCGCGACGGCGCCCACACCCGGCCTCGCCGCTGCCATGATCGGGGCGATCGCCCTCGCCTTCGGCCTGCTCCGCGTCGTGGGCGCAGGCGCCGTTCATCTCGCCCGGACAGCTCGGCCGCGCACGAGCGGCGCCGCGCGGCTCGGCCTGGCCAATCTCGGCGGCCCGGGCTCGGCCGCCCGCGTGGCGACACCCGCGATCGGCCTCGGCGTCGCCCTGCTCGCCGCCCTGATCGTCGTCCAAGGCAGCATCCTCGCGGCGGTGCGCGACGCCGCACCCCGCGCCGCCCCGACCCTGATCCTGACCGGCATCGCCGAGGCCGACGGGCCGGCGGTCGACGCCATCATCGAGCGCGCGACCGGCCGTCCGTTGTCGCCCGATCTCTACCGGCGGGAGCCCTTCGCCACGGGTCGCATCACCGCGCTGCGCGGCGCGCCCATCGACATGACGCGGATCCAGGCCCGCGAGCGCTGGGCCTTCGACCATGACATCGGCATCACCACGATCCCGCGGCCGCCCCCGGATGCCGACGTCACCGCGGGCGCGTGGTGGCCGGCCGACTATGCCGGGGCGCCCGCCCTCATCATGGCCGACCGCATCGCGCGTGCCGCCGGGCTGCGGGTCGGCGACCACGTCACCGTCTCGATCCTCGGGCGCGATCTCGACACGCGCATCGCCGCCCTTCGCCATGTCGAGTTCGGCCGCTTCGGCGCGAGCGTGCCGCTCATCCTCGATCCGGCGGCGCTCCGCGGCGCGCATCTGCGCCAGGTCGCGATCGCGCGCACGACGGCTGCCGCCGACGCAGTGATCCTGCGCGCGCTCGGCGAGAGATTGCCCGACGTGACGGTGATCAGCGTTCGCGAGCAGCTCGCGCAGGTGGCAACGATCTTCGGCCAGCTCGCCTGGGCGACCACGGGTGCCGCCGGCGTGACCGCGCTCTCCGGGCTCCTGGTGCTGATCGGCGCGGTCGCCGCCACGAGCCGCGCGCGGGTCCGCGAGGCGGCGATCCTGAAGGTGCTCGGCGCCAGCCGCGTCCAGATCCTGGGCGCCTACCTGGTGGAGTATGGCGCCGTCGGTCTCGCGGCCGGTACGTGCGGTCTATTGGTTGGTGTCGCCTGCGCCTGGCCGGTGGTCACCGCGGTGCTGCACACGCCGTGGCCCGAGGAGGAAGGCGGGCTGTCGCTGCTGCTGATCGGCTGCGTCGCCATGTGCGCGGCCGCGGGACTTGTGGGTGCTGCCGACGCGTTGCTGCGGCCGCCGGCCGCGGTGCTGCGCGGCGACTGATCGTGACGCTCCGGCTGCTGGACTGACGGCGCGGCCGGAGCGCTAAGGAAGGGATTGTTCTTTCTTGGAAGAAAGAACCAAAGAACTTTTATCCGTTGGTGACTGACGTGAGTCGCCGGCAGCGTCCAAATGGAGAGAAGTCTTTTTGCTTCTTTTTCTTCAGAAAAAGAAGAATCCTTTCAGCGCCCGACATGGGCGATCGACGCGATCTCCACCAGCGCCTCCGGCTTCACCAGCCCGACCTGCACGCAATACCGCGCCGGACGATCGGCGGGAAAATATTCCGTGTAGACTGCGTTGATGGCCGCATAGTTGGCCCAGTCCGTGAGGAACACGTGATTGAAGGTCACGTCCTGCATCGTGCCGCCGGCCTGTTCGAGCACCGACTTGATGATCTCCAGCACGTGGCGCGTCTGTGCGGCGGCGTCTCCCACATGGACGACGTTGTTCCCGGCGTCGAAGGGCAGCGTGCCGGAGACGTAGACGATCCCGTCGGCGCTGGTCCCCGCGGAGAACGGGGCGATCGGCGTGCCTGCACCGGGCAAGGCGATGACCTGCTTGGGCATCAGGATGGGTGTCCTTCCGATTCGTCCTCGTCGGGCGGGATCTGCGAGATCGCGCGAATGAACTCGCCCGTCGTCGAGACCCAGCCGAAGAACTTCTCGATGTTGTAGAGGGCGGCCTCCTGGATGAAGTCGGGACCGAGGTGGTGGGTCGCGTCTTTCAGGACCACGCCGAAATATTCGAGATGGAACGCGTCCCGCAGCGAGGATTCGACGCAGACATTCGTGGCCACCCCGGTGAAGACGAGGTTGCGGATCCCGCGCGCGCGCAGAACGCTGTCCATGTTGGTGTTGAAGAAGCCGCTGTAACGGGTCTTCGGAACCACGATGTCGCCGGGCTGTGGCGTCAACTCGTCGACGATCGCGTAGTCCCACGTTCCCTTGGCCAGCAGCGTCCCGTGCAGCTCGGGGCGTGCGCGCATGGTCTTCAGCGCGTTCGATTTGTGCCAGTTGGGCGAGCCCGGCGTTCCCGCCTCGACATAGCCGGCGTCCCAGCCGTTCTGGAAGTAGATCACGGGGATGCCGGCCGCGCGCGCCGCCTCGACCACTGCTTTGGTTTGCGCGATGGCACCGCGTGCGCCTTCCACGCTGAAGCCGGCGATGTCGACATAGCCACCCTCGGTCGCGTAGGCGTTCTGCATGTCGACCACCACGACGGCGGTCTCGTTGATCCTGACGCGCAGCGGCTCCGGGCTCGCCGGAAGAATGACGAAGTGGTCGCCATCGTCGCGCGTGCCATAGCCTGCCACCTGAACCTCAGCCATCACATCCATCCTTTCTGCGTCACGATGTCCTTGCGCGACCGCATCAGCGGCTGTATGCGCTCGCCGAAGACCGTCACGCCGTCGACGAATTCGTCGAAGGTCAGCAGTACGCCGTCGGTGCCGGGGACGGTCGCGACCTCGTCGAGCATGCGCGCGACCGTCGCGTGGGAACCGACCAGCGTTCCCATGTTGATGTTCACCGCCGAGGTCGGATCGGCCATCTGGCGGATGTTGGTGTCGTCGGTCGCGCGTTTGTCCGCGGCTCCCTGCTGGCCGAGCCAGGCCACCGCCTCATGGTCGACGCCGGCTTTGTAGTGTTCCCATTTCGCCGTGGCCGCCGCGTCGGTCTCGTCGGCGATGACCATGAACAGGACGTAGGTTCCCACCTGGCGGCCGGTCTTCGCGGTCTCGACGGCCAGGCGCTCCGCGTTCGGCGCGAACGCCGTGGGCGTGTTCACGCCTTTGCCGAAGCAGAAATTGTAGTCGGCGTATCTGGCCGAGAACGCCATCCCGGCACCGCTGGAACCCGCGCAGATGACCTTCATCGGCACCTGCGGGCGGGGACTGACGCGGCAATCCTCCATCCGGAAGTAGTCGCCCTTGAAGTCGGACCGTCCCGTTGCCCAGAGGTCACGCAGGATCTGCGCATACTCGGCGAGATACTCGTAGCGGCGCTCGAAATGCGCGTCGCCGGGCCAAAGGCCCATCTGAGAATACTCCGGACGTTGCCAGCCTGTGACGAGGTTGATGCCGAAGCGGCCATGCGAGATGGAATCGATCGTTGCGGCCATCCGGGCAGCGATCGCCGGCGGGATCGTCAACGTGGCGACGGTCGCGAAGAGCTGGATCCGGCAGGTGACGGCGGCCAGGCCGGCCATCAGCGTGAACGATTCCAGGTTGTGCTCCCAGAACTCGGTCTCGCCACCGAAGCCGCGGAGCTTGATCATCGAGAGTGCGAAATCGAATCCGAAGTGTTCGGCGCG
>CAXTVZ010000110.1:0-2751 GCA_964247685.1 uncultured Acetobacteraceae bacterium | reverse complement strand
GGCGAGCGCGACCTCAAGCCTGCGGGGCGGCGAGTGTCGTCGACGCGTCGAGTGCTGCCGGGCGAGGACCGCCGGTTGCCCAGTCGAGCAGCTCCACGGTGTGGAGCACGGGCACCGCGACCGCCTGGCCGATCTGCGTGATGCAGCCGAGATTGCCGGCGGCGACCACGTCCGGCGCGATGGACGCGATGTTGTCGGCCTTGCGGCGGCCGAGCTGTCCGGCGATGGCGGGCTGCAGCAGATTGTAGGTCCCCGCCGAGCCGCAGCAGAGATGCGCCTCGGGGATGTCGAGCACGGTAAAGCCGGCGGCGGCCAGCAGGGCCTTGGGCTCGCGCCGGATCTGCTGCCCGTGCTGCAGCGAGCAGGCGGCGTGATACGCCACGCGCAGCCCGGTCGTGACCGTGGGCGCCATGAGGCCGAGCGCGGCCACGAATTCGGTGACGTCGCGCGTCATGCCCGCGATCGCGCGCGCGCGCTCGGCGGTGGCAGGGTCGTCCGCGAACACGTGGCCCCAATCCTTCACCGCCGTGCCACAGCCGGAAATATTGATGACCACGGCGTCGAGCCCGGCACCTTCCCGCTCGCGCCACCAGGCATCGATGTTGTGCCTGGCGTCGGCGGTGCCGTCGCGGCCGAGATGGTGGGCGAGTGCGCCGCAGCAGCCGGCACCTTCGGCGATCACGACCTCGCAGCCATGGCGGGTCAGCAGGCGCACGGTCGCCTCGTTGATGGCGGGTGCCAGCGCGCGCTGCACGCAGCCGGTCATCAGGGCGACGCGGGCGCGGCGCGGCCCGATCGCGGCGAAGACCCGCGGGCGCGCGGTGGGGCCCGGCGGCGGCAGAGCGCTCGGTACGAGCGCGAGCATGGCGCGCAGCCGCGGCGGCAGGATCGGGGCCGCCGGGCGTCCGAGCCGGGCCGCCGTGGCCGCGACGCGGAACAGCGCGGGCCGCTTCAGCACGAAGGCGAGCAGGCGGCGCAGCCCGCGGTCGTGCCACGGACGCGCGTAGGTGCGCTCGATATGCGCGCGCGCATGGTCGACCAGGTGCATGTAGTTCACGCCCGACGGGCAGGTCGTCATGCAGGCCAGGCAGGAGAGGCAGCGATCGATGTGCTTGACCGTCTCGGCGTCGGCCGGACGGTTGGCCTCCAGCATGTCCTTCATCAGCATGATGCGGCCGCGCGGACTGTCGAGCTCGTCGCCGCCCAGCACGTAGGTCGGGCAGGTCGCGGTGCAGAAGCCGCAATGCACGCAGGTGCGGACCGCGCGCTCGGAGGCGCGGAAATCCGGCCGGTCGAGCAGCGCGGGCGAAAAATCGGTCTGCATCAGAGCCTCCGCGGTCAGAGATCCGGCCGCAAGCGGCCCGGGTTAAGGATCCGGTTGGGGTCGAACGCGGTTTTCACCCGCGCGGTGAGTGCCGCCAGCGCCGGCGGCTCGGGTTCGAACACCGGCACGGAGGCGCGCAGTGTCGCGTGCGCGCGGACCAGGGTCGCGTGTCCGCCGCCTGCCTGCACGATCGCCTGGCGCAGCACGGAGGCGCCCGCGTCCTCCGGGCCGGAGGCGACCGCGCACCAGATCGCGCCGCCGCCCCAGTCGAGCAGATATTCGAAGGACAGCCGACGACCGATCGCCGCCAGGATCGCGGGTGCGCGCGAAGGCACGACGGAGAGACGCCAGATCGCGTGATGGGTGAGCGGGACCAAGGGCTCGAGATCGGCCACGCCGCGCCAGAGCGCGCGTGACGCGGCCTCGTCGAGGATGTCGACGCGTCCCGCGCCCGCCACGAGCGTTCGGAGCTCTTCCGATCGGTAGGCGACCGAGGGGCCGTGGCCCTCCACCCGCAGGAGGGTGGCACTGCCGGCGAGGCCGAGCCGGGAGCCGGAGCCGGCGGGGAGATGCGCGCCGGCGGTGACCTCGTGCGGCGCGCCGAGCGCCTCGCTGAGGGTCGCGACCGCGGCCGCCTCGGAGAGCCCCGGCAGCACGATGGTGCGCTCGGTCTCGGGCCGCGGCACCAGGCGCAGCGTCACCTCGGTGAGAACCGCAAGCGTGCCGAAAGCGCCGCAGACCAGCTTGGGGAGGTCGTAGCCGGTCACGTTTTTCACGACCTTGCCGCCCGCCTTGAAGCGTTCGCCGCGGCCGTTGACCGCCTCGAAGCCGAGCAGGTGGTCGCGCGCGGCGCCCGCGGTGACCCGGCGCGGACCGGACGCGTTGGTCGAGATCGTGCCGCCGATGGTGGAGGGCCTGTCTGCGGTGCCGAACAGGCGGCGCAGGTCGGGTGGCTCGAAGGCCAGGCTCTGGCCGTGACGCTCGAGCGAGGCGTCGATCTCGCTCATCGGGGTCGCGGCGCGCGCGGTGAGCACGAACTCGGGCGCGTCGTGGTGGACGATGCCGGCGAGGCGGCCGAGATGCAGCGTGTGCGGCGTCTGGGCGGGACGTCCCCAGCCCGCGCGCGAGAAGCCGCCGCCGATCGTGAGCCCCTCGCCCGCGGAACAGGCCGCCTCGATCACGGACGCGACCTCGCCCGCATCCGCGGGGTGATGGTCGGCCACGCGTCAGAACCGCGGCAGGTCGGGGAAGCGTACTTGGCCGGCGTGCACGTGCACGCGGCCGAGCTCGGCGCAGCGGCAGAGCTGCGGGAACATCTTGCCGGGATTGAGCAGGGCCTTCGGGTCGAACGCGCATTTCAGCCGCTGCTGCTGGGCGAGATCCTGCTCGTCGAACATCACCGGCATCAGGTCGCGCTTTTCCACGCC
>CAXTVZ010000109.1:7079-10572 GCA_964247685.1 uncultured Acetobacteraceae bacterium | reverse complement strand
GCATGTTCCGCATAGCCGGTGATGAACAGCACGCGGAGATCGCGGCGCGTCAGGCGTGCCGCGTCCGCGAGCTGGCGGCCGTTCAGGCCGCCCGGCAGGCCGACATCGGTGATCAGGAGGTCGATGCGCGCCGTGCCCTGCAGAATGGTCAGGGCCGCTCCGCCGTCCGCTGCCTCGATCGTGGCGTAGCCGAGTTCTTCGAGAACTTCGGCCACCAGCATGCGCACGGTGGGCTCGTCGTCGACCACCAGCACGGTCTCGCCGCGGCGCGCGCGCGGGAGTGGTGCGCGATCGGGCGCCGGGGTGTCGCTCTGCGCCCCGGCTTGGTGGCGCGGCAGATAGAGGCGCATCGTGGTGCCGGCGCCGAGCCCGGAGGCAATGCGTGCGTGGCCGCCCGACTGCTTGGCGAAACCGTAGATCATCGACAGGCCGAGGCCGGTGCCGCGGCCGGGCGGCTTGGTGGTGAAGAACGGGTCGAAGGCGCGCGCGATCACATCCGCGCTCATTCCGGTTCCGGTGTCGGTCACGCAGATCACGACGTAGGGACCGGGCTGCATGTCGCATTCGCGCGCGGTGCGCTCGTCGAGCGTGGTGTTGTCGGTCTCGACCGTGATGCGGCCGCCATCCGGCATCGCGTCGCGCGCGTTGATGCAGAGATTGAGCAGCGCGTTCTCGAGCTGGTTGGGATCGCAGCGGATCGTCCACAATCCGGCGGCCAGCACCGTTTCGAGGGCGATTTCGGGACCGACCGTGCGGCGGACGAGATCTTCCATCTCGGTGACCAGGCGATTGGCATCGACGGGTTTGGGATCGAGGGTCTGCCGGCGGGAGAAGGCGAGCAGGCGGTGGGTGAGGGCGGCCGCGCGCGCGGCGGCACCCTGCGCCGCCGCGATGTAGCGGGGGAGCGTCTCGATGCGGCCCTGGCCGAGGCGCGTCTGCAGCAGGTCGAGGCTGCCGGTGATGCCGGTGAGAAGATTGTTGAAGTCATGGGCGATGCCGCCGGTGAGTTGGCCCACCGCTTCCATCTTCTGTGACTGGCGCAGCTGGTCTTCGAGGCGCTCGCGCACTTCCTCGTTCGCATGCGCTGCGGTGACGTCGCGCACGGTGGCGTAGATCGCGCCGTCGCGGGCCACCGAGTTCCAGGAGAACCAGCGATAGGAACCGTCCTTGTGGCGGTAGCGGTTCTCGAAGCCCAGCGCCGGCTTGCCGCGTGCGAGATCGGCGGCGGCACGGTTCGTGGCCTCGACGTCGTCGGGATGGACGAGATCGACGGAGGGCATCGACATCATCTCGGTTTCGGTCCAGCCGAGGGTCGCGGCCCAGGCGGGGTTCAGGCTGATGAAGCGGCCCTCGAAATCGGCGACGCAGAGCATGTCGGTGGACGCCCGCCAGATCTGGTCGCGCTCGCGCGTGCGCGCCTGGACGTGCTGCTCGAGCGTGTCGTTGAGCGCGCGGAGTGCGGCTTCCGTGCGCTTGGCGTCGGTGACGTCGTAGATCACGCCTGAGAAGCGGAGCGATGCGGTCTCGGTATCGCGCACGCATTCGCCGCGCCGCATCAGCCAGCGCTCCTCGCCGCTGTCGCGGCGGCGGACACGGAATTCGGCCTCGTTGACCAGGCCCTGCGCGCGACAGCTGATCGGGTCGATCAGCGACGCCTGCCCTGGCAGCACGCAGGCGTTGATCGTGCGGATCGACAGGTCCTCGGCGGGAAGCAGGCCGAGCAGACGGCAGAACTGGCCGGAAACGAAGGCGGTGCCGTAGCCGTCCACGTGCTCGAAGGTGCCGATGCCGCCCGAGCTCTGCGCGATGCGCAGCCGCTCCTCGACGTGCTTCTGAGCCGTGACGTCGACCAGGACGCCGGTGAAATGCGCGTGTTCGTGCGCCGCCGCGGCGGGGTCGTCCTCGCCGTGGCGCCGGGCGTGGGCGTGCACCCAGCGCACCTCGCCGTGCGGGCCGACCAGGCGGAATTCCTTGTCGAACACCTCGGCGCCACGCAGCATCCCGCCGATCGCGAGCCGGATGCGGTTGCGGTCGTTGGGGTGGACGCTGGCGTAGAACCGGGCCGGCGGGATGCCGGCGAAGGTTTCTGCGGGCTCGATCCCGAGGAACTCCGCGAAGCGTTCGTCGCCGCGGATCAGGCTCTCGTCGATGCGCCAGTCGAAGGCGCCGGCCGCGGCGGTGCGGGCCAGGATCTCGCGCAGGCGCGCACGCGTCGCCGCGTGGGCGGCGCCGTCGGAAGGCGCTTCGTTCGAGGGCTGGGGCGCGCCCATGCGCTCAGTCTTCGTTCATGACGCTGGCGATGAAGTCGCCGATCACGCGGCGCAGCGCGGTGAGCGAGGGCAGGTCCATCAGCATGGCGATGTAGCCGCGGATGGCGCGCTGGCGGACCGAGAAGTTGATGTAGAGGAACAGCACCAGCCCGTCGCCGTCCGGGCCGCGCTCGAGCCTCAGCAGGGCCGCGCCCGGGCCGGTGATCACGGCCGGCAGCGACATGGTGAGCGAGCGGCGCAGCATGTTGGCCATGGTGCCGAGGCAGGCGTTGAGGATGACGTTGCCGGTCTCGGCCAGCGCCTCCTGCTCGAGGCCTGCGAGCTCGTCGTCGGTCGGGTCCGGGCCGAGCAGCGCGCGCAGCAGAAGCTTCGAGTTGTTCTGCGGAAAGATCAGGAGCGCGCGGCCGGCGAAGGCGCCGTCGAAGTCCTGACGCACGGCCACGAGCTCGCCGGTCTCGCGCTCCTCGAGCAGGCTGGCGGCGGTGGTCATGTCCACCACCTCGACCGCCGGCACTGACAGGATCACCTCGTCGCCGATCATGCCGCGCAGGCCGGACGCGGCCCGGCTCACGCCGATATTGACGATCTCGGTGAGCGCGTCGCGCTCGAGCTCGGTGAGGGTGGTCGTGCCCGCCATCAGCCTTTGAGGGGCCGGAGCCGCAGCGCCGCACCTTCGAGGAACGGGCGCAGCGTCTCGGTGGTGACGGGCTTGTTCACGAAGGCTGCGTTCACGGCGCGGGCGCGGGCGACGACCTCGTCCTGGACGTTGGCGGTGATGAGCGCGACCGGCATGTCGGGAGTGGAGGCGCGGAACTCGGCCGCGAGTTGCAGGCCGTCGGTGCCGGGCATGTTGTAGTCGATCAGCACCACGTCGATGCCGCCGGCCGCCACCAGGGCGCGGGCTTCGTTGGCGTTGGCGGCCTCGACACGCGTCCATTCCGGCTGAAGGGCGGCGATCGTCTTGGCCGCCACGATGCGGGCGAGCTTGCTGTCATCGACGATCAGGATCGTGGTCGTCATCGGGCGCTCCGGAAGATGGGCAGGACATAGGCCTGGCGCGGCTCGCGAGCAAAGGTGCGATCCAGGTGGCGAGGAACGGGTCGGACGGTGTGGCGCCGACGATCGCGGGTCGGGTCGCGAGCAGGGCCTGTACGATCGCGGTGTGCAACGATGTGGCGGCGGAGAGGTCGACGGTCGCGCCGGCGTGGGCCTGCAGCAGGGCG
>CAXTVZ010000109.1:3047-6979 GCA_964247685.1 uncultured Acetobacteraceae bacterium | reverse complement strand
GGCGCGCGGTCATGTCGTGCCGTCCCGGCGCGCGGTCATTGCCACGACGCGAGCGCGGGCAGGTCGAGCACGAGCAGGGCGCTCCCGTCCGCCTCGACCGCGGTGCCCAGCATCCCGGGCATACCGGCGAGCAGCCCCTCCAGCGGGCGCAGCAGGAGGTCGGCGCGGCCGAGCACCGCGTCCACTTCGACGGCCACGGGGTCGCCACCACCGGCGGTGGCGCGAAGGAGCAGCACGGTCGCGTGGGCGCCGGGGCGTGGGGCGGTGTCGAGGCCGAGCAGGGCGGCGAGCGAGCGCAGCGGCACCGTGCGGTCGCGCAGGATGAACGCTTCCGCGTCGCCGAGCGGCAGGATCGTGGCGATCGCGACGCGGGCGGCCTCGGCAACGGCGTCGATCGGCACGCCGAAGCGGCATCCGGAGGCGCGCACGATCATGGCGGGCGTGAGCGAGGCGGACTGCGGCAGAGTGAGGCGCACCGTAGTGCCGCTTCCCGCGGACGAGGTCAGGGTGACGCGGCCGCCGAGCGCCTCGACTGAGCGGCGCACCGCGTCCATGCCGACGCCGCGGCCGGACACGCCGGTCACGGCAGCGGCGGTGGAGAAGCCCGGGGTGAAGACGAGCTCGAGCGCCTGGGCATCGGTGAGGGCGGCCAGCGTCGCGGCATCGGCGAGGCCGCGCGCCGCGGCGCTGCTTCGCAGTGCGGCCGGGTCCATGCCGCCGCCGTCATCGGTGATGGTGACGGCCAGGCCGTGCGCGTCGGCGCGTGCGGCGAGCGTGATCTGGCCGGTCTCCGGCTTGCCGGCGGCGCGGCGGGTGGCCGCGTCCTCGATGCCGTGGTCGACGGCGTTGCGCAGGAGGTGCAGCAACGGCTCGAACAGCGCGTCGACCACGCTGGCGTCGGCCTCGACCTCGTCGCCGGCGGTCGCGAGACGGACGCGCTTGCCGAGGGAGGACGCGGTCTCGCGGACGGCCAGCGGCAGGCGGCGGAAGATGCGGGCGAGCGGCGTGAGGCGGAGCTCGGTGGCCGCGCGGTGGAGCCCCGCGGCGAGACGCTCGACGCCGGCGAGGTCGGCGCGGAGCGCGCGGCCGAGGGCGGCGTCCCGCGCGGCGACCGAGGCCACGCGCTCGGCGAGCGCATTCCGGCCGGCGACCAGCTCGCCCGCGAGCGCGACCAGGCGGTCCACGCGGTCGACGGCGACGCGCAGCGTGGGGCGCGCCGCCTCGGCGCGGGAGGGAGGGGGCGCGATCGCGCCGAACGCGACCTGATCGGCGCAGAGGCGGAAGATCGGGCGCAGCGTCGCCGCATCCGCCGTGCTCAGCGCCTCGATCACGAGATGGCAGCGGAACGGGTCGAACGGGTCGGCGGCGGTGGCACTCTCGGCGAGTGCCAGCTCCAGCGCCACGAGGCCGGGGACGCGGCCGACGAGGGCCAGCGGGTCGTCGCCGCGGAAGAAGCAATCGCGATCGGGGGTGTAGCGGAAAGCGGTCAGCGTCGCGGTGCCGGCACGCGCGATGGCCGGCGCGTGGCGGAGGGCGAGGGCCGCGAGCGTCTCGGGCGGCAACGCCTGGGACCGCGGCTCCGCGATCGGTGTCGATGCCGCGCCCGTGGTCGCGCGCAGGCGCGTCTCGGTGCGCGCCGCCGCCGCCTCGGCGTCGGGCGGCAGCGTGCCGCTGGTCTCGATCACGCCCAGCCAGGCCTCGCTCAGGCTCACCGCGTCGAGCAGCGGGCCGGTGGTGGCCTCGGGTGCGAGACGGCCGGCCCGCAGCCCCTCGAGCAGATCCTCGGCTGCGTGGAGGATGCGCTCCAGGGGTGCGAGCCCGCAGATCGCGGCCGCACCCTTGAGCGTGTGGACGGCGCGGAAGGCGTCGGCGGTGCGGGCGGCGTCCGGGCCGGTGCGGTCGATTGCCAGCAGCGCGGCGGCGGCGGCGTCCACGAGCTCGCGCCCCTCCAGCAGGAATTGGTGGCGGAGCTCGCGGTCGTCGATCATCGCGCGGATACGGGCCGGAGCGGCCGCTGGTAGACCACCGCGTCGGGGAAGCGGCGAACGAGGAAACGCGTCGGCTCGCGGCCGAGATGCTCGGCGTGGCCGAGGCAGGCGAAGCCGCCGGGGGCGAGCGCCGCCCACAGATGGTCCGCCGCGAGCGCGCGCGAGGCGGCATCGAAATAGATCAGCACGTTGCGGCAGAAGATCACGTCGAAACGACCTTGAGCCGCCATCGAGGCGGCGTCCACCAGGTTGGCGGGGCTGAGCTGCACCGACTCGCGGAGGTCGGCGATGATCCGGCGCGTGCCGTCCGGCTGCGGCGGCTCGAAGTAGCGGCGGCGCAGCTCGGCGGGCAGGCGGGCGAGCGCGCGGTCGCCGTAGAGGCCCACGGCGGCGTCGTGGAGGATGTCGGTGTCGATGTCGGAGCCGACGATCTCGATGTTGTAGGCGTCCACCAGCGGCCAGTTCTCGAGCAGCCAGATCGCGATCGAGTAGGGTTCTTCCCCGCTCGCGCAGGGGATCGACCAGATGCGGATCCTGTCGCCCGGAGCACGAGAGGTGATGAGCTCCGGCAGCATGGCGCGGCCAAGGCACTGGAGCTGGTGCTCTTCGCGGAAGAAATAGGTCTCGTTGACGGTGAAGCTGTTGACCAGGCGGGCGGCTTCGTCGGGGTCGTGCTGCAGCAGGTGGAGGTAGGCCGCCACACTCGGGCTCGCGGTGCGCGCGAGGTGCTCGGCGAGGCGGCGCTCGACGTAGTAGCGCTTGCTCTCGCCGTAGGAGAGGCCGGCGCGGGCTTCGAGGAAGGCGCCGAGACGCAGGAGGTCGGCCTCGCTCAGGGCCGGCATGCGCCCCGTCACGCCGCGAGCTCCAGCAACGTCGCGGCGATGGCGGCGAGCGGGACCACGAACTCGGCGCCCTCGGCCCGGACGAGCGCGCCGGGCATGCCCCACACGACCGCGCTCTCCTCGGCTTCCGCGATCGTGCGGCCGCCCTCGCGGCGCAGGCGGGTCATGGTCTCGGCACCATCCGTGCCCATGCCGGTCATCAGGATGCCGACGAGGGCGGGGGCACCCAGATGCTCGATCGCGCTGGCGGTGAGCCGGTCGACGCTGGGATGCCACCGGTACTCGGGGTGGATGGGGGCGGCCAGCACCACCGGACCACCGGGGCGGGACGCCACCAGGATGTCGGTCTCGCCCTGGCCGATGAAGACATGGCCGGGGCGGAGCGGCATCGCCTCGGTGACCTCGGTCACGGTCAGCGCGCAGGCGCGGTCGAGCCTTCGGGCGAGTGCGGCCGTGAACGGGCGGGGCATGTGCTGGGCCACCACGATCGGCCAGGGGAAATCCGCCGGCAGGGGGGTGAGCAGCGCGTCGAGCGCGGGCGGGCCGCCGGTGGAGGTGCCGACCACCACTAGGCGGTCGGTGGTCGCGCGGCGTCGCGGCGGGTCGGCGAGCGGCGCGGCGGGGTGCCGCGTGCGGGCGGTGGAGGGCGCGTCCGCCTCCGATCCGCGCCAGCGCACGCGCTCGGCAAGCCGGGCGGAGAGGCGCGGGCGGGTGGCGGCGGCCATGCGCACGGTCTCGACCAGAAGCGGGCCGAGCTCGTCCATGCCGAGCGAGATGGCACCTCGCGGCTTGGCCACGGCGGCGACCGCGCCGAGGGCCAGCGCTTGCAGCGTGGTGTCGGCGCCGCCCTGGGTGAGCGAGGACAGCATCACCACCGGCGTGGGGCGCCGGACCATGATGCGGTCGAGGCAGGCGAGCCCGTCCATGCCCGGCATCTGCACATCGAGCGTGATGACGTCGGGCCGGAAGCTGTCGAGGCGGGCGAGCGCCTCGGTGCCGTCGCGGGCGAAGGCGAGCTCGAAATCGGGCTGCGCGCGGAACACCTGCTCGACGAGCCGGCGCACGAGCGGCGAATCGTCGACCACGAGCAGCCGGATCACGA
>CAXTVZ010000109.1:0-2947 GCA_964247685.1 uncultured Acetobacteraceae bacterium | reverse complement strand
AGCAGGTCGCGCTCCGCGGTGGCGAGCAGCACCGCGGGGTCGATCGCGAGAAACACGCCGCCGCCGGGGGCACCCAGCGGCACCACGCGGTCGAACAGGGCGGCGGGACCGGCGGCGATCGGCGGCATCGCGGCCGTGGCGTCGGCGGTCACCACGCCGCGCACGGCGTCCACCGCGAAGCCGGCCAGCAGGTCGCCCAGCGCCACCACGATGATCCGGCGCGCGGTCGTGGTGACTGCTGCGGGCGGCGCGCCGAAGTGCCGCCGCTGGTCGATCACCGCGATCACCCGGCCGCGCCGTGTCAGCGCGCCCTCGACGAAGTGCGGCGCGAGCGGCAGCCGGGCGAGGCGGCCGGGATGGCGCAGCACGTCGCGGACCGCCTCGATCGGCAGGCCGTAGGTCTCGCCCGTGAGCTCGAACACCACGAAGCGTTGCGGCCGCGCGGGGGCGGCGGGTGCGTGGGCCGTGGGCCGCGCGGACGTGGCGAGGCGCGCGAGCGTGTCGGCGTCGAGCAGGCGGTCGGGGTCGAGGACGAAGGCGAGCGCGCGCCCGGCCTCGATGCGGGCGAGCGCCGCGATCCGCGCTTCCGCCCGGCCCCGCAGCAGCACCGCCGGCACCGGGTCGATGGCGGTTTCGGGCACGTGGTGGACGCCGCGCACCGCATCCACCAGGAGTGCGGCCGGCGCCGCGCCGATGGTGACGAGCACGAGGCGGGACGAGGCGAGGGGTGCGGTCGGCGGTTGGCCGAGCAGGGTGGCGAGCGAGAGCACCGGCAGCACGGTGTCGCGGAACGGCACCGCGCCGAGCATGGCGTCGTCCGTGCCGGGCAGGCGCAGGGTCTCCCCGGGAGCGCGCACCACGCCCTGCACCGAGGCGAGCGGCAGGGCGTAGGTCTGGGCGCCGACCGCGAACAGCAGAAGCGCGCGGGCGGCGGCGACGGGTGAGGCGATGGGTGCGGCGGCCACGGGCGGTGCCGGCGGGTCGGGTGCGGCGACGCGGGTCGGCACCAGCGACGCCGCCGCGAGCAGCGTGGCGGGGTCCAGCGGTGCCACGCCGTCGCTGGCGCCGCGCAGCGCCTCGACCCGGAGCCCAACGGGAGATGCGCGCCATTCCAGCACCAGCACGCGCGAGCTCGCCTCGACCGGCGGCGCCGGCTCGCCGAGCAGCGCGGCGAGCGAGACCACCGGGAGCGGGGCGCCGCGCCAGGCGGCCAGGCCGAGCAGGGCGGCCGCACTCCCGGGCACACGGGTGACCGGCGACGGGCGGGTGATCGCGACGACCGCCTCGGCAGAGAGCTCGACCGTGCGCGCGCCCGCACGACAGCTGAGCGTCCGGCGCGGTTGCGCCATGGCCTCCTGCACCGTGCCCGGCGCGCCGGGCACGGTGGCTTCGCCCGCGATCACGCGTCGCCGATGCGGAGCTCGTCGGCGAGGCTCGCGATCTCCTCGATCGCGGCCGCGAGGTCTTCCGAGCCGCGCGCCTGCTCGCGGGCCGCGGTGGCCGCCTCGCTCGCGGCGTCGTTCGCCTGGCCCGCGGCGGTCGCGATCCCCTGGGTGCCCGCCAGCACCGAACCCGCCAGCGCGAGTGCCGTCTCCGTGCCGGCCCGCGTGGCGTCCGCGCCGGCCCGGAGCGTGCCGAGATCGGCCTCCACCGCCTCGAGCCGGGCGGCGATCGCATCGTTGCGCCCCGCATCGCCTTCGGAAGTGCGCGGGATCGCCTCGAGCTCGCGCAGCAATCCGGCGATCCCGTCCGCCATCTCGCGCACGAAGTCGCGCATCCGGTCGGCGTTGTCGGCCTCGTCGCGGGCGAGCGCGCGGATATCGGCGGAGACCACCGCGAAGCCGCGGCCGTGCTCGCCGGCGCGCGCGGCCTCGACCGAGCCGCTCACCGCCAGCATGTTGGTCTGCACGGCCGCGAGCGCGATGCCGTCGACGATGCGCTCGATGCGTCGCCCGGCGCGTTCGAGGCCGCCCAGCAGGCGGATCACTTCGACGGTCTCGCTCCTGCGCTCGTCGATCGCGACCGAGAGCTGCTGCACGGTTTCGCGGCTGCCGGTCACCAGCGGGGCCAGCTCGCCGAACAGCGCGGTCGCCTCGCCCGTGGCACCCCGCGTGGTGCCGGCGGCCGCGTCGATCGCTGCCATGGCGTCGGCCGACTGCCGCGTGGCCGTGGCCTGCGCCTCGGTGTCGGCGCGGATCTGGGTCAGTGCCGCGTCGATCTCGGCGGCGGCGGCCGACAGCTCCTGCATGGTGGCCGAGAGCTGTTCGGCGGCGGCCGCGACCTGCTCGACCTCGGTGCCCCGTCGCTCGCCGGCGAGCAGACCCTCGGCGATCACGGCCAGGCTTTGGGCGGTGCGGTGGCTCTGCTCGAGCGCCGAGCCCTGCTGCTCGACCGCGAGCTGGGCCTGCGCCGCGGCCGTCGCCTGGCGGGCGGAGGCGGCCGCGATCCCGTCCGCGTCGCCGCGTGCGCCGTCCGCGCGTTGCGAGGCGTCGAGCGAGGCCGTCAGCACGCGTGCCGCCACGTCGACGATCGCCGCCATGCGGCCGCGCACGGCGGCGAGACGTGCTGCCACGGTGCGGCCGGTCTCGGCCTCCGCGGTGGCGCGCGCGGCCGCGTCGCGGATGCGGGTGGCGATCGTCCGGATGTCGGCGCGCACGGTCCCGACCAGGGCCGCGACATCGCGCGCGCTCCGCTCCGAGGTTTCCGCAAAGGCGCGGACCTCGTCGGCCACCACCGCGAAGCCACGGCCCTCCTCGCCGGCGCGGCCTGCCTCGATCGCGGCGTTCAGTGCCAGCAGGCTGGTCTGGTCGGAGATGTCGCCCACCACGGCGATGAGGTCGCCAATGCCGGCGGCGTGGGTCTCCAGCGCCGTGACGGCGCCGGCGGCCTCGAGTGCGCGCGCCGCGTTCGCCTCGACCGCGCCGACCGCCGTCTCGATCGCGGCCCC
>CAXTVZ010000108.1:0-10629 GCA_964247685.1 uncultured Acetobacteraceae bacterium | reverse complement strand
GACAGGTCGACATCGACGATCTGGATGTCGGGGTTGTAGGCACCCGGGTCGTAGGACCGCGCGAGCGAACGACGGATCTCGCGATAGCCTTCCTCGTCGTGGATCGCATCCACCAGGAGGTAAGGCTTCGACAGGTCGTCGAGCAGCCGGAACATCCGGAACTGGCGGATCACCGCGGGCGATAAGTACTGGAGGATGAAGGATTCATCGCGGTATTCGGCCCAGGCGTTCTTCAGCGTGCCCACCGGGTCGCGATTGCCCGCGATATCCGGGAACCAGGCGCGGTCCTCGTCGGTCGGCGCGTCGCACATGCGGGCGATGTCGGTCATCATCGCGAAGCCGAGCGCGTACGGGTTGAACCCCGAGGAAGCCGGATGGTCGAAGCCCGGCTGGGTCGTGACGTTCGTCGTGGAGTGGATCACCTCGAGGAAGGCCGCATCGTCGATCTGACCGGTCTCGTGCAGGCGCTGCATGATGTACTGGTGCGTCCAGGTGGCGCACCCCTCATTCATCATCTTCACCTGCGGCTGCGGGTAGAAATACTGGGCGATCAGCCGCACGATGCGGATGATCTCGCGCTCCCACGGCTCCAGCCTCGGGGCCGATTTCTCCAGGAAATAGAGGACGTTCTCCTCCGGAAGTCCCAGGCGCCGGCGCCGCTCCGAGGTCGGGTCGTGGCGCGCGGCGCTCGTCGAGGTCGGCACCGTGCGCCAAAGATCGTTATAGGTCCGCTCGTCGTGCTCACGCCGCTCGCGCGCACGGTCCTTTTCCGACTTCAGGTCGAGCGGACGCGAAGCGGAGTGGCGGTGCACCCCCTGGCCCTGCAGCGCGTGCGCCGTATCAAGCACGCGCTCGACGGCGCGCCTGCCATGCTGTTCCTCGCACTGCGAGATGTAACCCCGCGCAAATTCAAGATAATCGAGAATACCTGCGGGCTCGGTCCATTGCCGAAACACCCGGTTGTTCTTGAAGAAGTGGTTGTGACCGAACGCCGCATGCGCGATCACCAGCGCCTGCATGGTCGCCGTGTTCTCCTCCATCAGATAGGAGATGCATGGATCCGAATTGATGACCACCTCGTAGGCCAGCCCCATAAGGCCGCGGCGATAGGCGTTCTCGTGCATTACGAAGCGCTTGCCGAACGACCAATGCTTGTAGATCAACGGCATGCCGTGCGACGTGTAGACGTCCAGCATCTGCTCGGCGGTGATCACCTCGATCCGGTTCTGGTAGATGTCGAGCCCGAGCTCACGGTCGGAGATCGCCTCGATGGCGTCGTAGCTCCGCCGGATCGTGTCGAAGTTCCAGTCGAGGCCCTCATAGAGAAGGTCCCTCGACCGGGAGAGAATCACCGTCATGCGCGCTCCCCCTGTTTCGACTTGGACGCCCCCGCCGGGCGCCGCGCGAACAGGTCGCGGAACACGGGGAAAATGTCGCGCTTGTCGCTCACCTGGCGCATTGCGAGCTGCTGGGCGCGCTCGGCCACGCGCGCGTAGCCGCGCCACAGGTCGGTCTCGCCGCGGATCACCGCGCCCGAACCCGAGATCTCGATGTAGGCGTAGTACTGCACCAGCGGCAGGATATCCTCCTCGAGCAGGGCTGCCGCCTTCGCCGTGTCGCCCGAGAAATTGTCGCCGTCGGAGGCCTGCGCCACGTAGATGTTCCACTGATCGGCTGGAAACCGCGCCGACTGGATCGCCAGGAACTCGAGCAGCGCCGACGAGACGATCGTGCCGCCCGTCCGCGGGTCGGTGAAGAAGGTCTGCTCGTCGACTTCCTCGGCCGCTTCCGTGTGGCGCACGAACACGATCTCGACGCGCTTGTAGCGGCGCTCCAGGAACACGTGGAGCAGCAGGAAGAAGCGCTTGGCGAGCTCCTTCATGGACTCCGTCATCGAGCCCGACACGTCCATCAGGCAGAACATCACCGCGCGCGCGTTCGGCCGCGGCACCTGCGCGAAGCGACGGAAACGGAGATCGACGGGGTCGATCCACGGCACGCGCCCCATCCGGCGACGAAGCAGCGCCAGCGTCGCCTCGAGCTCCTCGGTCGGATCACCGTCCCCGCTTCTCGCCTCGATCTCGTCTTCGAGCGCGCGGATCTCGTCGGTCTTGGGACGGCGCAGTCCGATCCGGCGCGCCATCGAGTGGCGCATGGTGCGATTGAGATCGAGCTGGGTCGGCGAGCCGTCATTGGAAATCCCGGCCCGCGCGGGCGCGAAACTGTCGCTGGCGCTGATCTCGCGCTTGATCAGGTCGGGCAGCTCGAGATCCTCGAAGAACAGGTCGAGGAACTCGTCGCGCGTCAGCACGAAGCGGAAGCCGTCCTGACCTTCCCCGCCATCGCCCGCCTCGCCGCTCCCGCTACCCGAGCCTTCCTCCTGCTGCTGCCGCCGCAGCCGGTCGCCTGCGGAGAACTGCTTGTTGCCCGACAGGATCAGGTCGCGCGTGCCGCCGCTGAACACGGCGTGGAAGCTCGGCTCGTGCAGCGTCTCGGCCGGCACGCTGACCGCCTCGCCGTGGCCGACCTCGCGCAGCTTGCCGCTCGCCACGGCCTCGCGGGTGGCCCGCAACATCGCCTGGCGGGCGCGGTCGAACACACGTTGGCGGTTCTCGAGGTTCTTGCCGTGCGGGTTCGTTCTCCTGTCGATGACGTACAAGGTCGCTCTATCTCCCCCCGCCGCTCAACTCAGGCCGACTGCTTCACGCGCATGTACCACTCGACCAGCCGGCGAACCTGCCGTTCCGTGTAGCCGCGCGAGACCATGCGTTGCACGAAATCCTCGTGCTTCTTTTCGGATTCGCCGTCCTTCTTCGATCCGAAGCTGATCACGGGGAGCAGGTCCTCGACCTGGCTGAACATCCGCTTCTCGATGACTTCCCGGATCTTTTCGTAGCTCGTCCAGGATGGATTGCGCCCGCCATGGCTCGCCCGGGAACGCAGCGCGAACTTCACGACCTCGTTGCGGAAGTCCTTGGGGTTGGCGATCCCCGCCGGCTTCTCGATCTTGGTCAGCTCCGCATTCAGCAACTCGCGGTTGAGGAGCTGGCCGGTGTCGGGATCCTTGAAGTCCTGATCCTCGATCCAGGCATCCGCATATTCGAGATACCGGTCGAACAGGTTCTGCCCATAGTCGTGGTAGGATTCGAGATAGGCCTTCTGGATCTCATTGCCGATGTAATCCGCGTAGCGGCCGGCAAGCTCCGCCTTCACCGCCGCCAGGTAGTGCTGCTCGACCTCGGCCGGGAACTGCTCGCGCTTGATCTGCGTCTCGAGCACATACATCAGATGCACCGGGTCGGCCGCGATCTCGTTCGGATCGTGGTTGAAGGTCGCCGATAGAACCTTGAACGCGAACCGGGTCGAGATCCCTTCCATGCCCTCGTCGACGCCGGCGGCGTCGCGATACTCCTGCATGGTCTTGGCCTTGGGATCGGTCTCCTTGATGTTCTCGCCGTCATAAATCCGCATCTTCGCCCACTGGGTCGAATTCGGATGCATCTTCAGGCGCGACAGCACGGCGAACCGCGCCAGCATCTCGAGCGTGTGCGGGGCGCAGGGCGAGGCCGCCAGCTCGGATCCCCGCAGCAGCTTGTCGTAGATCTTCTTCTCCTCCGACGCGCGGAGGCAATAAGGAACCTTGACGACGCACACGCGGTCCAGAAAGGCCTCGTTGGTGCGGTTGTTGCGGAAGGTCTGCCATTCCGCCTCGTTGGAATGGGCGAGAATGATGCCCTGGAACGGGATCGACCCGATATTCTCGGTGCCGACATAGTTCCCCTCCTGCGTCGCGGTGAGCAGGGGATGGAGCATCTTGATCGGCGCCTTGAACATCTCGACGAATTCGAGAAGTCCCTGGTTGGCGCGGTTCAGACCGCCCGAGAACCCGTACGCGTCGGGGTCCGACTGGCTGAAGCTCTCCAGTTGGCGGATGTCGACCTTGCCGACCAGCGCCGAGACATCCTGGTTGTTGTCGTCACCAGGCTCGGTCTTCGCGATGCCGATCTGGCGCAGCCGCGACGGCATCAGCTTGACCACGCGGAACTGCGACATGTCGCCGTCGAATTCCTCGAGCCGCTTGAGCGCCCAGGGGCTGGCGATGCCCGTCAGCACGCGGCGGGGAATGCCGTAGCGCTCCTCGAGCATCGGCGCGAAACGCTCGGGATCGAACAGGCCGAGCGGGCTCTCGAACACCGGGCTGATCTGCTTGCCCGCCTTGAGCACGTAGATCGGCTCGCGCTCCATCAGCAGCTTCAGCCGCTCGCCGAGCGAGGACTTGCCACCCCCCACCGGGCCGAGGAGATAGAGGATCTGCTTCTTTTCCTCGAGACCCTGGGCGGCATGGCGGAAGAAACCGACGATGCGCTCGACCGTCTCCTCCATGCCGTGGAAATCGGCAAAGGCCGGATAGACGCGGATCGTGCGGTTCAGGAACACCCGCGCCATACGCGTGTCGCGCGACGTGTCGATCCGCTCGGGCTCGCCGATCGCCTTGAGCATGCGCTCGGCCGCACTCGCGTAAGTTGAACGGTCATCGGCGCAGAGTTGCAGATACTCCGCGAAGCTCATTTCCGTTTCGCGGCGCTGTTCCCTGATCGAGGTCGCGAGAGAGAACACGTCGTTGGGCGGTGCCATCGTCTCTACTCCTCCCGGGTCGTGCAAAAGCAGCCGGGTCGCGGGATGGTCGGCCGGGGCGATGTCGCCACAGCCCGTTCCTGTATTTCGATTCTCGTGCGACGCTGGATGATCAATTTCGGTTCAACACGACAGTTCGTGTGAACCCAAGACGACATTGTGTGGTCTTTTGGCTCCGCAAGTCATCGCCTCCGGCACACCGCCCTCGGACCTTTGTCCGGAGCGGGCGCTTCATCGTCGATACCTGCGGAAGGCTATCGCCGGGTCCGAGGCGCTTTCAACTTTAATCGCCCGTCCGTGGCATTCGTGTGACCGCAGACGCGTACCATCAATGAGATTCGAGGATCATCCCGTCATGGGCCGGCTCCACCCCATCGGGCAGCTCGGCCCGGAGCGTGGCCCAGTCGAGATCGGTGCCCATATGCGTGAGCACGGTGCGACGAACCCCGAATCGGCGCGCCCAGCCGAGGGCGCGGCCGAGATGCGCGTGACTCGAATGCGGCAGGCGCTGGAAGGCATCCACCAGCCAGGTGTCCACCCCGGACAGCAGCGTTTCGGCGAGCGGGGTCAGCGCCACCACGTCGGTCGAATAGGCGAATCCGCCGATCCGGAAACCGAGCGTGCGGGTCCGCCCGTGGCGCTGCTCGAACACCGACACCGCCATCCCGAGGATGTCGGGCGTGTCGCCGGGATCCACGGGGCGCGACTGCAGCACCGGGCGATAGAAGCCCGGAGGCGCCCAGGGCCGAAACGCGTAGGAAAAGCGCTGCGCCAGCTCGTCCAGCGTCTCGGGAAAGCCCCAGGCGTCGAGCGGACGGTCGATCAGCCGGTTGATCGAGCGGAGATCGTCCAGGCCGCAGACATGGTCGGCATGGGCGTGGGTGTAGAGCACCGCCTCGACCGTCGGCACGCCGTGGCCGAGCAGCTGCTCGCGCAGATCGGGGCCGGTGTCGACCAGCAGGCGCCCTTCCGCGCCCTCGACCACGATCGAGGCCCGCGTCCGGCGGTTGCGCGGCTCGGCCGGATCGCACAGTCCCCAGTCGCCGCGTCCGTCCGCACCCCCGAGCTGAGGCACGCCGGTCGAGCCGCCGCAGCCGAGCACGGTGATCTTCACGCGACGACCATCACGACGGGCGCGCCGCCGCCTTGCGGAACAGGCGGTGGAAGTTGCGCGTGGTGGCGGCCGCCAGCGCGTCCGGCGCGAGCCCGGTCACCGCGGCCAGCACCGCGGCGGTGTGCGGCAGGTAGGACGGCTCGTTGCGCCGCCCCCGCCACGGGACGGGCGCGAGGAAGGGCGCGTCGGTCTCGACCAGCAGCCGGTCGTGCGGCACGGTGCGCGCGATCTCGCGCAGCTCGGGCGCCTTCGGGAAGGTCAGGATGCCCGAGAAGGAGACGTAGCCACCAAGCTCGAGCCCGGTGGCCGCGAGCGCTGCCCCCGAGGCGAAGCAGTGCAGCACGAACGGGAACGGGCCGCCCCCCTCCCACTCCTCGCGCAGCACGGTGGCGACCGCGTCGTCCGCGCCACGCGCGTGGATCACCAGCGGCAGGTCGGCGAGGCGCGCCGCGCGCAGATGGGCGCGGAAACTGCGCGCCTGTGTCTCGCGCGGCGCATCCGCCACCACGAAGTCGAGCCCGCTCTCGCCGATCGCCACCACCTCGGGTGCCGCGCGCGCCTGCGCCGCGAGCGCCTCCGGGTCGGGGATCTCCTCCTCATGCGCGTAATCGGGATGGGTGCCGATCGCGCAATGCAGCCGGATCGCGCCACCCGCGCGGGCCAGGGCCCGGATCTCGTCCGCGCGCGACAGCCTTGTGCCGATCGTCACCGCCTCGGACACGCCCGCCTCGGCCGCGCGTGCGAGCACGTCGTCGCGCTCCTCGGGCTTGAAGCGGTCGAGGTGGAAGTGCGAGTCGACGAACATCAGGCCTCGGCTTCGACGAAGCGAGGAAAAATCCCCGACGGCGGCGGCAGGGTCGTGCCCTCGGGCAATAGCGTGGCCAGGCTCGCGAAATCCCGCGCATCGGCGGGCACCCCAAGCTGGTCGAGCAGGCGCGCCGCACTCGTGGGCATGAACGGCTGCAGCACGGTCCCGAGTGCTCGCAGCGTATCGACCAGCACGCGCAGCACATCCAACATACGGGCGGGATCGGTCTTGCGGAGCGCCCAGGGCGCCTGGCGGTCGATATAGGCGTTGGCCGCGCGCACCACGACCCAGGCCTCCTCCAGCGCGGTGCCGAAATCCTGGGCGGCCAGCGCGTCGCCCATCCGTACGGGCAGCGTCTCGGCCGCCTCGCGCAGGGTGAGATCGTCCTCCGTCGTCTCTCGCCGTGGCGGCAGGCGGCCACCGCAGTTGCGGGCCAGCTGGGCCAGCGTGCGCTGCGCGAGATTGCCGAGATCGTTGGCGAGCTCGCGGTTCAGCCGGGAGACCAGCGCGCGCCGGCTGAAATCGCCGTCATTGCCGAACGGCACCTCGCGCAGCAGGAAGAACCGGACCGCATCGACCCCGAATTCGGCCACCAGCGCGCGCGGGTCGACCGTGTTGCCGACCGATTTGCTCATCTTCTCGCCCTCGACCGTCCACCAGCCATGGCTGAACACCCGCTGCGGCACCGGTAGGCCCACGGCCATCAGGAAAGCCGGCCAGTAGACCGCGTGGAAGCGCGCGATCTCCTTGCCCACAAGATGGAGTGAGGCTGGCCAGAAGGCCGAGCGCGCCGTCTCCTCAGGCCAGCCGAGCGCGCTGAGGTAGTTGATCAGCGCGTCGACCCACACATACATTACGTGGCCGGGCGCATCCGGCACCGGCACCCCCCAGGAGAAGCTGGTGCGGCTGACCGACAGGTCGCGCAACCCGGAGCGGACGAAGTTCTCGATTTCATTGCGACGCGCCGTCGGGCCCAGGAAGTCGGGCTCGCGCTCGTAGAGTGCCAGCAGCCGGTCGCCCCAGTCCGACAGGCGGAAGAAGAAGGACGGTTCCGTCACCCGCTCGACCGGCGCGCCGGTGGGTGCGACGAACCCGCCATCGGCGGTGCGGGTGAGCTCGTCCTCACCCCAGAACGCCTCGTCGCGCACCGAGTACCAGCCCTCGTAGGAGCCCTCGTAGATCTGGCCGGCCTCGACCAGGCGACGCCAGAACGCGGCACAGGCACGCTTGTGGCGGTCTTCGGTGGTGCGGATGAAATCGTCGAACGAGACGTCGAGCGACTCCGCGACACCCCGGAACTCGGCCGCGACGGCATCCACGTAGTCCTGCGGGCTCTGGCCGCGATCGGCGGCGGCCTTGGCGACCTTCTGGCCGTGCTCGTCCGTGCCGGTGAGGAAGAACACCTCGCGGCCGGCGAGCCTCGCCCAGCGCGCCAGCACGTCGGCCGCGATCGAGGTGTAGGCATGGCCGATATGTGGAGCGCCGTTGACGTAGTAGATCGGCGTCGTGATGTAGAAGCGGTCCGTCATCGTTCCTGCATGAGCTCGAGCGCGGCGAGTGTCGCGTGTCGCTTGTCGAGGTTGAAGGCCACCGTCTCGCGCTCGAGCGTGCCGAGCGCGCTCCAGTTGTCGCAAGCCTCCGTGTGCCGCGCTCCGACATCCGCTTCAAGGATGCCGTCGCGCGCCCGGCGATGGATGACGCGGCGGGCGACCGCGACCAGGCAGGACAGGCCGCCCTCGCGCGCGGCCGCTGTCTCAGCCAGGGCTGCGAGGCGTCGGCGATCCACCTGCGGCTCGCGGAACAGAGAAGCGGCGTCCTGCAGCAGCGGCAGCAACCCCGCCTCCGCCCAGGCGATGGCGCGGCCCGGGGCACCCTCGCTGGCCTGGCCCACGAACTCGGCCTCCGCGATCTCGGCGTGACCGCCCAGGCGCAGCACGGCAGCGAAATCGCGCGCTGCGAGCGGCGGCAGCGCCAGGCGCCGGCAGCGCGAGCGGATCGTCGGCAGCAGCCGGCCTGGCGCTGCGGCCGTCAGCAGCAGCACCGTCCGCGGCGGCGGCTCCTCGAGCAGTTTCAGCAGCGCGTTGGCGGCGTTGCGGTTGAGATGGTCGGCCCCGTCCACCACCACCACGCGCCAGCCGCCCTCAGCCGCGGTCAGCGCCAGGAAGCCCGCGACCTTGCGCACGTCGTCGACCAGGATCTCGGCGCGCAGGGCCTTCTTCTTCTCGTCGTAGCCGCGCGCGATCGCCAGCAGGTCGGGATGCGAGCCCGCGGCCACGCGCCGGAACACCGGATGATCCGGGGCGACGGTGAGACCGGGTGCCGGAAATCCCGCCAGCAACGCGCGCGCGAAGCGATAGGCGAGCGTCGCCTTGCCGATCCCCTCCGGGCCGGTCAGCAGCCAAGCGTGATGGAGTCGTCCGGCATCGAAGGCGCCCCGCAGCGCGCGCTCGGCCGCCGCGTGGCCGAACAGAGACGAGTTGTCGCGCGGCGTCACCCGCCGGTCACGGCGTGCTCGAGCACGGCGAGCGAGCGCAGCGGCAGCGCCATCCGCCCGATATCCTCGCCCGCCACCAGCGGAATGGCCGAGGCCGGCACGCCCTCGCCAGAGACCGTCAGCGTGCCCAGCGCCTGACCGCGGCGGATGGGTGCAGCGATCGGCGCGTCGTAGCTGACCGACACCTTCGCGGAATGGCGCCAGCCATGCGGCAGCGTGAACACGATGTCGCGCGACGACACCAGCGTCACGCCGGGCCTGGCGCCGAGCCACACGGGCGCGGTCTCCACCGGCTGGCCGGCCGCGTAGAGCGTCACCAGCTCGAACTCGCCGAACGCCCATTCGAGCAGTCGCTGGCTTTCCTCGACTCGCACCTTCGAGCTCGGCATGCCGTTCAGCACCATGATGATGCGGTGGCCGTTCCGCAGCGAGCTGGCACAGATCCCGAAGCCGCCCGCATCCGTGTGGCCGGTCTTGAGGCCGTCGGCGAGACCCTTGTCGACCAGCACGTTGCGGTTGCCCTGGTCGATGTTGTTGAACTTGTAGTCCGTCTCGCTGAAGAAATGATAATACTCGGGGAACTGGGTGATGATCGCGCACGCGAGTGTCGCGATGTCGCGCACGCTCATGTGGTGGTTGTCGGCGGGCCAGCCGGTCGCGTTCTCGAAATTCGTGTTGGTCATGCCGAGCTTGGCCGCCTGCTGGTTCATCTGAACCACGAACTGGTCCTCCGACCCGGCGATCCCCTCGGCCAGCACGATGCAGGCGTCGTTGCCGGACTGGATGATCATGCCGCGGATCAGGTCGGCCACCGCGATCGTGCTGCCGAGCGGCACGAACATCTTCGAGCCCTGCATGCGCCAAGCTTTTTCGCTGACCGGCAGTTGCTGGCTGAGCGTGAGCCGCCCCTTCTTGAGCATCGAGAAGGTGATGTAGGCGGTCATCAGCTTGGTGAGCGACGACGGCGGCATCTGCTCGTCGGCGGCCTTTTCCAGCAGGATCGCGTCCGTGTTCACGTCGGTGATGATCGCCCAGCGCGCCTGGGTGTCGAGCGGCCCCACCGGCGTGGTGGCCGGACCCGCGCCGGGCATCGCCGCGGCGTCGCCGGCCTCCGGATCCGCGTCGGCTGCGGCGTGGCCGCGATGGTGGTGCGGTGCGGCGGCGGCCGCACCCAGCGGCAAGGCGAGCGCGCCGCCGGCGGCTGCCAGAACAAACCCGCGCCTCGTCTCCCGTCCGGCCGCCACTCGAATCACTCCGCCACGATACGCGTACCGCTTATCCCGGCCCGCAAGGCCTGGTCCAGCGCCGCATCGGCCGCCGACACGGACGTGAACGGACCGCGCCGGACGCGGTAGGTGCTCGCGCGCCCCTCGCCCTCGGTCTCGACCGCGCCGCCGATCGAGGCGGCCACGCTCGCGGCAGCGTCGCGCCCGGTGAAGCGGCCCGCATCGAGCCAGAGCGACGTGCCCTCGACGGGCCGCTGCCACACGGTCTGCGGCAGCGGCGGCGGCGCGGGTGACGCCGCCTCGGGCACGTCGCGGGTGGCGGCGGCCGGCGCGCCCGGCGCCGGTGCAGCGC
>CAXTVZ010000107.1:0-10716 GCA_964247685.1 uncultured Acetobacteraceae bacterium | reverse complement strand
AAGGCGATCGGCGGCCAAGAACAGTCTGTTGGACGTCTTCATGGCGGACGGGGTGTCTTCGTCCTTCGAACTCGCCATCCCGCGTGGTTCGTCAGCTTAGCTTTCGGAACAGGCGCTTGTCGCCCATTCCTCACTCGTGCTTCATCGCCGTTGCACGCGATTCGTCAACGTCTTAGTGTGGGCTGGTGAGAGGGCCGGATCAGCCGGCCTGAGTTCGACGGACGGAATCTCGGTCGATGCCGAAGCTCAACGGATTGACGATCAAGAAGCTGACGAAGCCGGGACGCTACGGTGACGGCGGCGGACTCTGGCTCCAGGTGCGGGACGCGGAGCATCGATCCTGGCTGCTGCGCTACAAGCGAAACGGCCGCGCCCGGCAGATGGGCCTGGGGCCTTTCGAGCTCGTCTCTCTGGCTGAGGCACGAGAGGCAGCGCTCGACGCGCGCCGTCTCCTTCTTAAGGGCATCGACCCGATCGATCAGCGGGAGGCGGCGCGGGCCGCCGAGAAGGCCGCAATCCCGTCCCTCTCCTTCCAGGACGTCGCTGCGAAGTACATCGCGGCTCACGAGGCGAGCTGGCGAAACCCGATCCATCGGGCTCAGTGGCGGTCGACTCTCGAGGCCTACGTCTATCCGAAGTTCGGCTCGCGGCCGGTCGACCGGATCGAAACGGGCGACGTCATGAAGGTGATGGACGGCCTTTGGCAGGCGAAACCGGAGACGGCCTCGCGGATCCGCGGGCGGATCGAGGCGACCCTTGATTATGCCAAGGCACGTGGCTGGCGATCGGGCGAGAACCCGGCACGGTGGCGCGGGCACCTGGAGAACCTGCTTCCTAAGAAGGCGAAGGTGGCCCGGGTCGAGCACCACGCCGCCCTGCCCTGGCAGCAAGTCGGCGCGTTCATGTCAACACTCCGCGAGGCGGATACCGTCTCCGCTCGGGCGCTCGAGTTCGCGGTCCTGACTGCCGGCCGAACCGGCGAGGTCATCGGCGCCCACTGGTCAGAGATCGACCTCGACGCCGCCTCTTGGACCATCCCGGGCAAGCGGATGAAGGCAGGTGTCGAGCATCGGGTCCCCCTCACCTCCCGCGCCGTCGAGATCCTGCGACTGATGGAGCCGTTCCGAGCCGGCCCCGGCAGCTTCGTGTTCCCCGGCGGCCGCAAAGGTGCAGGCCTTTCGCAGATGGCGCTGACGATGGCGCTGCGTCGCCTGGGCGAGACGGAGATCACGGTGCACGGCTTCCGGTCTGCGTTCCGCGACTGGTGCGCCGAGGCGACCGGCTACCCTCGCGAGGTCGCCGAGCAGGCTTTGGCGCATACCCTTCGCGACAAGGTCGAGGCCGCCTACCGGCGCGGTGACCTGTTCGAGAAACGCCGGCGGCTCATGACGGATTGGGAGGCGTTCTGTGCGCGGCCTGGTGCGCCGGCTGGTGAGGTAGTGGCGTTGAGGGCGGCGTCGTGAACGACTGGCAGTCCGCCCACTACACGCCGAGCGGCCACGTTGGACTGCGAGAAGCGATCATCCGAGCTACGCAGGCCTTCAGACCTCACCTGGACGTGTTGGGGTTATCCGACCCTGCACGATCAGATTCCGGCGAAGGGCGCGACCCGTTTTCGCATCCGCCCGCCAACACCTGGGACGAAGACGCACAGGCCGTGTTCAAGAACCTTGAGTTCATGCGCAGCCGGTTCCGGTGGTACTTGGCTGAAGGACACGCTTCCGCGGTCGGGCAGCTACCGGACGGCGAGCTGGAGCTAATCAAACCGGCCTATTGGAGAACGACGCAAGGGAGCGTCACCCTTCAGTTTCCTGACGACTGCTCGCCCTACACCAGCGTGTTTCTTCAGGAGGAAAAAGAGCTCGGGAAAATCCTTGCAGATATGCCGCACTGGTTTTCGACCGACTCGAAGAGAGTGGTCGTGGCCGAGCAAGCGGAAGACCTTGCCGGATCGCTCGATCACGCTAACAGGGCCAGAACGCGCAACGAACTGAAGCGATGGCTAATCGACTTCATCCGACCGCTATCAAAGGGCGACATGCGGAAGGGGCTTGTCTACGCCCATGCGAAGACGGCGCTCGCCAAAGACCTCAGCGAGCGGATGTTTAACAATGTCTGGCGGGAGGCACTGGAGGCAACCGGCAGAGCGGATCTCGCGAAAGGTGGCCGCCCTAAATCCCTGCACCAAAACCATTAGGTTTTCTTCGGCCTAGAAATCCCTGCCGGCTTTTTTGGTCCATTCCTGGCGATCACCATCAGCACATCGAACCACGATGGATGGCGCAAATGTCGCTGAAAGCTGGAGATGGGAAGCGCGGTCGGAAGTCTGATCCCGCCGCACTGTATGGCACGTATCCGGAGGCCTGCGCTCGCTACGGGCTGGGTGAGACCACAATCCGGACGCTGATCCGCGAAGCCAAAATCCGCGGCATTACCGTCGGCAAACGCGCCCTGGTCGATTTCCGATCGGCCGACGACTACTTCGCCAGCTTGCCCGCTGCCGCACGCAAGAAAGCTGCCTGACAACGGAACGCCGGCCAGGGCGAACCCTGAACCGGCGATCGGAAACGCTTACTCGTGACGGCCTCGACATCCGTCAAATAAGCGATCCCGTCGTCAGGATCAAGATGTTTCACCGGCCGGCTCCACAAGGAGCCCGCATGTTCACCAAGCCTATCAACCTCGCTGCCGAGATCGATCCTCGGCTTCCTCCGCACCGTCTCGGTCAAATAGCGGCCGAACTAGACCGCGACGCCAACTTCGCCTTGACCATCGGCCGGTTCCTTTGGGCCGAGCGTGCGAGCACCCGCGCGGAACAGCTGCGCGAGCTGGCGGGGGTGGTGCGATGAGCCGTGCGTACCCCGCCATTCGCCTCCGCTTGGAGGCGCTGGCGCCGCGGATTTCGGCGCTTGGAGTTCGGTCGCTTGCCGAACTGCTCATCGACATCGCGGCTGCGACACAGCGGCCCGAGATCATCGTGAGGCGTGCCGAGGCCTTTGCCGCACTCACACCGGAGATGGTGCTCGTCGCCCGCGCTGACCGCTTTCCGTGCCGACTGTCGCTGCTCCCGGATGAGCGGAGGTCAGCATGAACGCCCTCGAGCTCGCCGGCCGTCTCGGCCTGCGTAAGACGCGAGTAGATTGGCGCGGCGTCTGTCCGGCTTGCAGCTACAGCGCGTTCACCGTGCGCGGCCGGCCCGATCAGCAAGCCCGCGTGTCCTGCCATAGCTGCAACGACGCTGATGCCATCGCGGGCGCACTGACGGGCATTGTCGACGGCTCCTGGACACCTCGGCAGGCCTTCAGCAACGCACTCGCCGGCTCTCGCGAGAAAGAGCAGTGGGCGCGTGACATATGGGATCGTGCGTGGCCCGACGGTGAGCCGCTGCGGCTCTACCTCGCACGTCGCGGCCTTGATCACCTCGCCGGCAATCCTGCCGTCCGGTTCGCTCCGCACCTGAAGCACTCGCCGAGCGGCAACAGCGGCCCCGCGATGGTTTGCCGCGTCCAGGACAGCGACGGCCGGGTTGTCGGCGTTCACCGCACCTTCCTCACCGCTGACGGCCATAAGATCGAACATGAAGCCAAGATGACCTTGGGCTCGATCGCCGGGGGCGCCGTGCGCCTGGCCCCTCACGACCTCCGCCTGCCGCTGATCGTGGCCGAGGGCATCGAGAGCGGGGCGAGTGCCAGCCTGCTCCTCGGCGCTCCAGCGTGGGCCGCGATGAACACCGGCAACCTGAGCTCGCACATGCAGCTGCCTGTCGAGGTGCGGCGCATCATCATCGCCGCGGATCCGGATGAGCCCGGCAAGCGCGCTGCGGAGGCGGCAGCCCTGCGGTGGGACGCCGAAGAGCGCCTGGTCGAAATCGCCCGCCTGCCCGGTCCCGATGACTGGAACGACGTGCTCGTCCGCGAGGTGGTGCATGGCTGATAGCCACGCCGCATGGGAGGCCTATCACGACGGCGACCCTGGACCGCACCTGGAAGAGGTGTCCCACAGCGAGACACCTTCTCGACCCGAGATCATCATCGAGGACGCGTCCGCCCGACGATCGAAGCACAAGCGGGCGCCCAAGCCTCCTGCCAACGACGCCCCTTTCTTCTCCTTCGACGACCGCGGCTGGACCGAAGCTGACATCGCGCCCAGACCGTGGATTGCGCCCGGCTACCTCCTGCGCGGCGCCATCACCGCCGTCATCGGACCTGGGGCCGCCGGCAAGTCGTCGCTGCTCGTCAGCTGGGCGGTGTCTCTCGCCTTCGGGGTTGATCTCGAACGCTTCCGTCCGCAGCACCCCGTCCGGGTCCTGCTCCTCAACACGGAGGACGGTGAGGACGAGCAGCGCCGCCGCCTCACCGTCGCGCTCAAGCGCATCGGCCGCACGCCCGCTGACCTCGCCGGCAAGATCGCCCGCGTCAGTTCGGAGCGCTTCAGCCCGCTATTCGGCAAGGACGAAGATGGCGCGGTCGACGCTCTGCCGGCGATGGAAGAGCTCGCCAGGCTCATCGAAGAGTTTGACCCGGCCGTCGTGGTGCTAGATCCGCTCATCGACCTGCACACCGTAGAGGAGAACGCAAACGTCGAGATGCGCGAGGTCATGACGCACCTCCGCGCGCTGTCCGTGAAGCACCAGATCGCCATTGTGGTCGCGCACCACACGCGCAAGGGCTTCATCTCACCGGGCGATAGCGATGCCGCACGCGGCGCTTCGGCGATCCGTGACCTGGCTCGCATTGCCGTCACGGTGACACCGATGACCGAGGAGGACGCAACCGCGTTCGGTGTCACCGCTCAGGCGCGGCCCTACTATTTCCGCCTCGACGACGCGAAGGCGAACTATGCGCCGCTTGGCGCTGCCACGTGGTTCGAGCGGGTGAGCTGCCTCCTCGCCAACGGAGACCACGTCGCGGCTGCCCATCCCTGGACGCCCCCCGACGATGCAATATCCACCGAGCAGCGCTCGAAGATCGAGACTGGGCTGGTGCACGGTCAGGAGGGTGAGGCTTGGTCGCCCAAGCTGGACGATGCCGATCGGTCGTTCGCCACGCTCTGCAACCGTCATGGTGTCGCGAACCGGACGGCGCAGAAGAAGCTGCTCGCGGACCTGCTCACCTCCGGGTTCGAGAAGGCGAAGTTCCGCAAGCGAGACCGGAACGTGGTGGTTGGAATCCGGACGCCGGGTGGCCTCCCCGAAGTCAATTGGATCGAGGACGAGAGCTGATGCAGGACCTATGCGTTTTCTATGCGGCACCTGTGCGGCGCATAGGTTTGATCCCCTATAGGGAAAAAAGCGACCTATGCGCTTTTTCCCCATATGCGGGATCTATGCGCGACCTATGCGGTAGGATGGTCTGATCCGAATCTGAGCGGAGGATCGGAAAAGGGGTGAAAACACCGCCCGACAGTTCTTTGCCTTGATCACTCCGATGCTTCCGCAATCGCCAGTGCTGACCAATGCTCGAAGCAGAAAACGGTAGCGGAGCCGCAACGTATCCGGGCATCCCTCACCTTCCGGAACGCCGCTCGCGTGGCCGGTGTGGGCTGGCGCGTGTGCCTCTGCGATCTGGGCGAGTTCACCGAGGGAAACCGGCGGACGCGATCTCCTTAGAACCGGTTGGCCGAAAAGATTTTTCATCGCCGTAAACGCCGCGCCATCCGTCGCAACACCACGCCAAGCAATGTAATGCGTCAGTATAGTCCGCCAACCACTCGCGCGATTAGTGTTGCGCCCCTAGATAGGCCCCGCTTATGACTACTGTATGCGTCGCGCAGGCCCGTATTCCCGCCCTGGTTCTTTGGTCTCCATGGATCGCCGCTCCCGAGAGGCGCGCATTCTCGCGGGCACGAAGGCAGAACTCACCGCGCATGTAGGCGGTAAACCTTCGGCCACGCAGCAAGCGCTGATCGACCGGGCCGCCTGGCTGACGCTGCATGTGGCCCAGATCGACGCCAAAGCGGCTCGGGACGGCGTCCTGACCGAGCATGATGCGAAGATGTATTTGGCCTGGTCGAACACCCTCACACGCGCGCTGAAGGCATTGAGCCTAAAGTCCGCGCCGGAGCACGTCCCTAGCCTCGCCGAGCACCTGGCGGCCTCCCGAGGCATCGCCGCGTGAGGATCACCGACGCTCTCGCCGATCCCAAGCTGTTCGCGGACCACTTCGAAGCACCGTCCTGGCGCCCGTGGAAGGCGTTCGTGGCGGCTCTAGAAGCCGCGCCGCTGGATGAGGACGCCTTCGCCCTCTATCGGCACCATACGGGACGCTCTGAGGCTCCTACGGTGCCGTTCCGCGAAGCGGCACTCATCTGCGGCCGACGTGGTGGCAAGACCCGAACGCTGGCGCTGATTGCCACTGCGATCGCAACCTTGCGGGACTGGACGCCTTACCTCGCCGCGGGCGAATTCGCCACGGTCGCCATCATCGCGACGGACCGAAAGCAGGCGCGCAACGCGATGCGCTTCGTGCGTGGCTTCCTCAAGGAGACCGCGCTCCTCGCCCGCGAGGTCACGAACGACGAGGCCGACGCGATTGAGCTCGGTAAGAAGCGGGTTGTGATCGAGGTCCACACTTGCTCGCTCCGATCGGTGCGCGGCTACTCGTTCGCTGCGGTTTTGGCAGACGAGTGCGCGTTCTGGCGCGACGACACGTCAGCAAACCCGGACACCGAGGTTCTCGCAGCACTGCGGCCCGGTCTCTCAAACCTACCTGGGTCCCTCCTCCTCCTGGCATCGAGCCCCTACGCCAAGCGTGGCGAGCTATACCGCGCGTTCCGCGAGCACTGGGGTCGCGACGATGCGCGCGTTCTGGTCTGGCGCGGATCGACGCTGGAGATGAACAGCGCGCTTGATCCGTCGATCGTGGAGCGTGCCTACGAGGACGACCCCGCGAGTGCGGCTGCGGAGTTCGGTGCTGAATTCAGAAACGACATCGCCGCGTTCGTCACGCGCGAGGTGGTCGAGGCCTGCACGCCGCCCGGGCGATTTGAGCTCCCCTACCTGTCCACGCACCGCTACGTCGCGTTCGTCGATCCGTCGGGCGGATCCTCGGACAGCATGACGCTCGCAGTCGCGCACGATGAGGCCGGTGTCGGCGTGTTGGACGCGCTACGCGAGGTGCGACCCCCCTTCTCGCCCGAGAGCGTAGTGCGTGAGTTCTGCGACTTGCTCAAGGCCTACAAGGTCATGAAGGTAACGGGCGATCGATATGCCGGCGAGTGGCCGCGCGAACGCTTCCGCGAGCACGGGATCACCTACGAGGTCGGCGAAAAGCCGAAGAGCGACCTTTACCGCGATCTGCTACCGCTCTTGAACAGCGGCAAGGTTGAACTGCTGGACGAACGCCGTCTTGCTGCGCAGATGTGTGGCCTGGAACGTCGCACGGCTCGCGGAGGGCGTGACAGCATCGATCATAGTCCGGGCGCGCACGATGACATCGCCAACGCCGCAGCTGGCGCGCTGCTTCTGTCGAGCTCGCGCAAAGCGATGGTCATCTCCGACGACGTGCTCGCCCGTGCTCGCGCAATGCGCCCCCTGGCCAACTCACCGGCGGGATATCGGCGGAGAGCGATGACATGACCGAGGCAGAGATCAAGGCGCACGTGGCACGCGGCGCCGACGAGCCAATGCTGCGCTTGGCGATGAGATACGCGGCACAAGGCATGGCCTTCGATTGCGCCTGGTCTCCCGAGCTTTTACCGCGCGAAACGCGCAGCACCACGAAACCGACCACACCGACAGCAAAGGAAACGCCTATGCCCACGATCACCTACGACACCGCTGGCTATCGCCCGCGCCGAGCATCGAGTGTCGAGCAATTTCAGGAACTGCGGAGGGCCGAGGCCGAGTGCGCGGCCTACGTTCCCAACGCGCTAGCGATGGACAGCGCCGACGAGGTTTATTGCGCCGCGCTCGACCGCATGGGTGTGGACACAGGCGAGCTTGCGCAGCACCGCGGCGCTGCTGCCGCTGTATTCCGAGCGCGCCGAGCGAACGGGCTCACGGCGGTTCGGCCGATGACTACGGCGGAGCGCAAGGCCTTCGACGAGCGCTTCCCCAACGCGCGGCGGCTTGGCTGATGGGCGTGATGCGGAAGCCCGCGACCGTGTCGCCGCAGCGTCAAGCGCTGGCGGATGCGATTGCGGCGCGCGAGGCAGAACGTGCCCGCATCGCGGCGGTGAATGCAGCGGTGGCGGGTTCGGAAGAAAGCATGGGAAATCTTCAGCAGCGCGTCGTCGACCTTCGGTTCCGTCTTGACGAGATGAAGCTTAGCGCTGTCAACGAGGCCGTCCGCGCCGCTGCAGAAGGACGCAAGGTCGAGGCGCCTTCCATGCGTGACGTGATGGTCGACTTAGCCGACGCGGAGGCGGCTCTTGATGTCGCGAACGAGACGCGCGCTCGGCTACGGAAGGAAGCAGAGAAGATCCTGCCGGCTTCGATCGATAAGCGCGTGCAGGCCGCCGCGCTAGCTGTTCTGCAAGTCGAGGCGCGCGGACACGCGGAAGCGCTGGCGGCGGAAATCGTGAGAATGCATCGTGCCGCCTTTCTCCAAGTCCGTGCCGTCCAATGGCTAGTCGGCCGACACGTTCTGCCTGTTATTCAGGAGCCCGGCTTCAGCTTTGGGCGTGCCGCGGATAATGGGCTACGAAGTGCCCTGATGGTTCTCGGCAACGTCACCCTTTCCGCAGATGGGATACGCCGGGATACAGACCCAGACGGTGCGACCGAGTGGAAAGCAGCGCTTGCGGCACTGGAGCACGACGCGACGGCGCCCCTGCCGACCGGGGCCGTGTGATGTCCGGATCGACCGACACCAGCACGCCCGCGCAACGCCACGCGTTCCTTCTCTTCATCGAGGGCGGCGGTGGCGCCGGGATCAGTCCGAATGCCCAGACGCTGGCGACGGCGGTTGCGAATTGCACGCTCGCGCTGCCGGACACTGCGGCCTTCTTGCTCGCCCTACCTTCCGGATCGACGTTCGCGCAGGCCGCTGCGCAGTGTCAGCAGCGCTGGGCGGCTGGAGTGCCGGCGCTATGACGAAGGTCGATGCCGTGACACCGACGACTGAGACCTCCGCCCACCAGGAACGTCACGCCTTCCTGATGTTCATCGAAAGCGCGGCTGGGATCAACCCGGACGCGAGGGCACTGGTCGCCGCGGTTGCGAATTGCACACGCATGGTTCCGGACCCGATCGCAGGCCTGCTTGATCTGCCATCGGGCGCGACCTACGCGCAGGCCGCAGCGCGATGTCAGGAACGGTGGGCGGCAGGAAGGTCTGCAGTATGAGATTGCCGCGTTTGATCTCCGCGCGGCGATGCGCCCAGTCGGGAGGTGGCGCTGACAACACCCGAAACGGTGCGGGGGGTTGCTTCCCGCGGCATCGGAAAAGTCGGCGGCGGGGGCGTGTGAGCGACGCGGTCCCGCCGTCGCGCCTTGGATTTGAGGAATGAGCGAGACGTCGAGTGGTCTACAGTACCTTCGCAAGGCGTCGCTGGTCGTAGGTTCGGCGTCTGGCGCACGCCTCGATGTCTCCTCGCTCCGATTCACCTTCTCGATCCAGCACGGCACCATCCAGACGCCGCGCGCGGCGGCGATACGCATCTACAACGTCTCTCAGCAGACGATCGCGAAGGTGCAGCAGGAGTTTAGGCAGGTCGTCCTGCACGCAGGGTATCAATCGAACGCGGCAATCGTGCTCAATGGGACGATCCGGCAATTCCGCGCGGGACGTGAGAACCCGACCGACACCTTTCTTGATATCTTCGCGGTCGACGGGGACCAGGCTTACAATCAGGCGGTCGTCAACGTCTCGCTCACGAAGGGATGGACCGACAACGACATTCTGGCGGCCTGTCTCAAGGCGATGGCGCCGTATGGGGTCAGCAAGGGTCTCATTGCACCCTTGAACAACAACGCTGCCGTACGAGGCTGCACGCTCTACGGCTCGGTCAAGGGCATTCTCCGCGACCTTGCCGCCCGTAACGGCTGCTCCTGGAACCTGGACCAGAACAAGCTGAACTTCATCGCGATCGGGCAGCCTCTCACTGGTGCGCAGGCGATCGTGCTCCGCCCCGACACGGGCTTGATCGGCATCCCGAGGCAGACGATCGACGGCGTCGAGTTCACGGCGCTTCTGAACCCGCAGATCCGGCCAGGTTCGCTGGTGCAGATCGCAAAGGCCGACGTGCTGGGCGCGCCGCCTGATCTGTCCTACGGCAGCACGCAGCAGAGCTTGCTTCCTGCTATCGCCGCTGCAGGCGTCTACGTCGTGCAGTGGGTCGAGCTCGAAGGCGATACGCGCGGGGAGGCCTGGTACACGCATGGAGTCTGCACCTCCTATGACCCGTCTGAGCAGCCGTCGACCTCGAGTGCGGTGCGGGAGAACACCGATTCGTAGGAGGACGATGAGGCGGCTTGGCGAGCAGCAGCCGATCTCGGATGTAGTGAGGGAAAACGTCAGTGATTAAGCGGAGGTTCTTACTCGCGGCGACGTCCGCGCTAAGCGTTGCAAGCGCTCACGCACAGACGGCAACCGCGCCGTCCGGTCTTATGACTGTGCAGGTAGGTTCACAGAATACCCTTGAGGCCTTTACGCCAATGTCGAAGATCGACATTTCGGCCGCGGAGGTCACGCTAACCGACGGCACGCAGACGAGTCTCGCCGCAATAGCTGCGGCTGCTGGCAGCGGTTCGGTCTCGGCATCCTCCATGATCGAG
>CAXTVZ010000106.1:1695-10821 GCA_964247685.1 uncultured Acetobacteraceae bacterium | reverse complement strand
CCCCTGTTACCGCCGTGAGAGGGCGGTGTCCTAGGCCTCTAGACGAACAGGACGTAACTGACCGGGCGGCTTCCTACGCGACCGCCCGAGCCTGCGCAAGGGGCTCATGGCGGCGGTGCGGCCGCGGCCCCGAGGCGGACCGTCGCCACACGCCCACCGTCGCGGGCGTCGAGCAGCACCACGCGGTCCGGCACGCCGCCGCCGCTCACCAGCAGGGCCACGCGTCCGTCGGTGGTGGACACCGACACGATCCGGCTGCCCGGCGGCTCTCCCAGCGCCACGTCCCCGGTCCCGGCAGGCCGCGCGACGCTCGCCACCCCCGGCCCGAACGTCCGGTGCACCAGCGTCACCACCACCACCACGACCCCGGCCGCAATCAGCACCGCCATGCCGATCACCAGCACCATGAGCGCGCGCGTTCCCGGCAGCGTGCCGCTCAACTCCGTCCGACCGGTCGACACACCCGTTCTCCTTCGCCTATGTCGCGCGCTGATGGCGCCGTGCGGAGACAATCCCGACCTCGTGGACGACGCGGCGCCGCTCGACGACGCGATCGCGGTCGCAGCCCCCCTCGACATCGCTCCCGAGCGCATCGACCGGTTCCTCGCCGAGCGCATCGGCACGCTGTCGCGCTCGCGCGTCAAGGCCATGATCGGCGAAGGCCTCGTGAGCTGCGACGGCGCGCGCTTGCGCGAACCCGCCGCCCCCGTGCGGCCGGGCGCGCTCTACGTGGTGGCCGTGCCCGCGCCCGTCTCCGCGCGGCCGCTGCCCGAGACGATCCCGCTCGCCGTGCTGTACGAAGACGACGACCTCATCGTGATCGACAAGCCCGCGGGCCTGGTGGTCCATCCCGCCCCCGGCAACGAGACCGGCACGCTGGTCAACGCGCTGCTCGCCCATTGCGGCGCGAGCCTCACCGGCATCGGCGGCGAGCGCCGGCCGGGCATCGTGCACCGGCTGGACAAGGACACGTCCGGCGTGATGGTCGCCGCCAAGAACGAGGTGACGCTCGCGGCCCTGTCGGCCACCTTCGCCGCACGCCGGCTCGAGCGCAGCTATCTCGCACTCGCCTGGGGCCTGGTGGAACCGGCGACCGGATCCTGGGAGGGCGCGATCGGCCGCGATCCGGGCGAGCGCAAGCGCATGGCCGTGGTCACGCGCGGCGGCAAGGAAGCCGGCACCGACTACAGGCGGCTCGACACGCACGGTGCGGCGCTCTCGCTCCTGCGTTGCCGCTTACGGACCGGGCGGACGCACCAGATCCGCGTGCACGCCGCCGCCGCCGGCCACCCGCTGGTGGGCGACCCCGTCTATCTGCGACGCTCGCCGGCGGCCGCCCGACACCTGTCCGCGGAGCGGCGGGACCGGATGCTCGGCTTTCCCCGCCAGGCGCTGCACGCCGAGACCCTGGGCTTCACCCATCCGCGAACGGGCGTCGAACTCCGCTTCGTCGCGACGCCTCCGGCCGACCTCGCGGACCTGCTGGCGACGGCCGGTTTCGCCGCGTATGACGCAGTGCGGAATTCTTGACAGGACCTGAGCGGTCCTGTATCAAACCGTCATCCGACGACACGGGCGCGCGCCGCCGGCTTGTTTCGCGCCACAGGGACGATTGCCGACCGGGATCGTTCCCCTCCTCGTGAACACCTTCCGCGCCCTCGCTTTGCCGCACTGCGCAACTCCTGCTTCCGCCGCGCCATTGAGGGCGGCAAGGACATTGCAGTCAGTCGGCGAAAGGAGCCGTACTCATGGCCGCCAGCGTCATCAACATCGCTCCCGAAGGCAACCTCACCCGTTACCTTCAGGAAATCCGCAAGTTTCCCATGCTCGCGCCTGACGAGGAGCTCTCGCTCTCCAAGCGTTGGCGGGACAGCGAGGACACCGAGGCCGCGCATAAGCTCGTCACCTCGCATCTGCGTCTCGTCGCCAAGATCGCGATGGGCTATCGCGGCTACGGCCTGCCGCTCGGTGAGCTCATCAGCGAAGGCAATGTCGGCATGATGCAGGCTGTCAAGCGCTTCGACCCGGACCGCGGCTTCCGCCTCGCAACCTACGCGATGTGGTGGATCCGTGCGGCCATTCAAGAATACATCCTGCACTCGTGGTCGCTCGTGAAAATGGGCACCACAGCCGCGCAGAAGAAGCTCTTCTTCAACCTGCGTCGTCTCAAGGGACAGATGCAGGCGATCGAGGAAGGGGATCTTCGTCCGGAGCATGTCGGCAAGATCGCGAAGGCGCTCGACGTGCCCGAGCAGGACGTCATCAACATGAACCGGCGCCTCGCCGCACCCGACCACAGCCTGAACGCCCCCGTCCGCGCCGACAGCGAGGGCGAGTGGCAGGATTGGTTGGTGGATGAGGGCGAGAGCCAGGAGACGGTGCTCGCCCAGCACGAGGAGATGACCGGCCGTCGCGCGCTGCTCGGCAACGCGTTGCGCACGCTCAACGACCGCGAGCGTCACATCCTGATCGAGCGTCGCCTGAAGGACAATCCGACCACGCTGGAGGAGCTGTCGCAGCATTACGCCATCTCGCGGGAGCGGGTCCGGCAGATCGAGGTGCGCGCCTTCGAGAAGCTGCAGAAGGCGATGAAGACCGAGGTCGAGGAGCGACGGGTGGCCGAAGCCGCCTGATCGCGGTCCGCACGGAATGACGAGGGCGCCCGGGACGACCGGGCGCCCTTTTTTATTCCTGCTTGCGGGCGTCATCGGGATCGGCCGGCTCTCCCCATTCGGCAACAAGACGCTCGACGCTGGCGCCCACATCCCGCATCTCGTGCCGTGCCGCAGCGGTCAGCCAGGCGAGCGCCAGCTGCGAGAGAAGTTCGCTCCCGAGCCAGCCGCCTGCCGCGGCCGCCCAGGCGGTCGCGATCGTCGCAGGCTGACCCAGCAGGTCGAGGGAAGCGCCGAGCGTCGGCACGCCATTGCGCCAGAGCGCCACCACCGCACCCACCGTGCCGGCCAGATTGCTGAGAAACACCGCGCGCGAGGCCGAGCGCTCCGGCTCGCGGTCGAGCACGCGCATCAACACCGACGGCGACAGCAGAACCGCCAGCAGCAGCCCGCTCGCCGGGTTGAGCGCGATGAGCACGCCGCAGCCGAGGCCGCGCAGCCAGCCCGGCTGACCGCTGCGCGCGGGCTTGGCCTCGGCGCTGCCCGCCGCACTCACACCAGCACCGCGAGCAGCAGCACCATCGCGCCCGACGCGATCGCCACCACCGAGGCGGCCTCACGCCCGAACCGCCGCGCATCGCGCATCCGCGCGAGCCGCGCCTTGGCGAGGGCCTCATTCTGCATTCGCAGCATCAGGATCTGCTTATGCGCGTCCGCCTGGCGCCGCCGGTCGCGCGCGATGTCGCCGGTGTTGGATGCCATGTCGTGCAGCTCCGGCAGGTCGCCCGAGCGGACCACCTGCTCGATCCGGGTCTGCCGGCGCGCGCGCCCGGTGGCACCCGGCCAGGTCTCCGTGTCGCGCAGCATGGGCGCTGCGAGCCGGCGGGCCAGCCGCGGCAGTTGGCTCACGCGCATCTCGATCGAGAAATGCGCCAGCACCTTGAGCTGCGCGCGCTCGTCGACCAGCTCGCCGCTGACGATCGGCGAGCGCTGCTTGGCCGCGATGAAGGCCGCCATCTCGCCGTCGAGCGGCGCCCCCTCCACCCCCTCGCTCACCTCCTCCAGCGCGCGCAGCAACTCGTCGATCGAGGCGACCGGCCGTCCGGCGAGGCTCGCCGACGCGCAGGCCGCCGCGGGGTTCAGCTCGTAAGCCATTCGCGCGATGGCGAAGCGCGACCACGGGCGCGCCCGATCGGCCGCGAAGCTCTTGGTCCAGCAGGATTGCGGGCCCGCGACACCGCTCTCCAGCAGCGCCGTGATCGACGCCCGAAACGCCTCGTCCCCGCCCACCGTCGCGCCGAGCAGGCCGGGCAGCCCGTCGGGCAGGAAGCGCAGCCCCTTCCAGGTGACCGGCGACGTCGTGTCGAGCAGCGTGCCCGCGCGCGCCAGGAACAGCGCCTCCGCATCGCGCCCCTCCGGCGGGGCGGCCGCCTTGCCGCTCGGATGGATCAGGCTTTCCACACGCTCGGCGAGCACGATCTCGTTCAAACCACGCCGGAGCCAGGCTTCGACCTGGCCGCTCAGCAGGGCGCGCAGCACCACGTCGCCGTCGGTCGCGATCGTCCAGGCGAGCTGCGTCGTGGTCCAGACCTCGCGATCGCCGATCATCAGCGGGAGGGCCGCGTTGATGCGCCGCCGCGAGCTCGCATTCGGGCCGAGCACGCCGATGCTGCCCTCGAGCCGCTCCGGCCGCGGCCGCTGGCTCGGCTCGTCGGAGATCATCGCCCCGATCAGCTCGGCAAACGCACTCGGCAGCGCGTGCCCGCGCATCAGCGCCGCCGCACTCCCCTGCCACAGCTTGCGCTCGATCACCTCCTGCTCGGGCAGGTCGGCCAGCGGCACCTCGCCGAGGAACAGCGACAGCAGGGTGACGCCGAGCGCGTAGATGTCGTCGGAGACCGTGCCCGGCCCGCGACCCGAGCGGTGGCAGGACGCCGACACGATCGGCTCGAACACCGCCTGCTGCGCGAAGGCCGGCGGCGTCGCCCAGAACGGGCCGAGCTCCACGCCATCGCCGACGGGGAAGACGTTGAACGGATTGATCGAACGGTGCGTGAACCCCGCCTGCTCCAGCCGCGCGAGCGCGCCGGCCGCGGTCCGCGCCACGCGCTGAACCAGGCCCGCCGAGTCCCCCCGCCCCGCCTGGCTCGCGCCGAGCGACGGTCCGGCCGGCGTGCGGCAGATGATCCAGTCGCCGCCATGCGCACCCGAGCGCCCGATCGGCTGGATCACGCCGCCGAGGGCGTTGCCCATCAGCATGTCGAGCCGCGGATGCGGCGGCACGCCACGGGCGACCGGCAGCGCCGCGAGCGAGACGCCCGTGAATTCGGCGATCGTGTCGGTCGCACGGCGAACGCCGACATGGTGGCGCGCCAGCGGCGACGCGCCGTCGGCCGCGGAATCCACCGCGAAACGCTTTAGGTTCTTCACGCCGGCCAGGCCCACATGGGACGGGAGTATGCGGGGTGAAGATCAAGGGAGCGCTAACGGGGAGGAAGGCCAGGGCGCTGCCCTGGACCCGCCAAGGGCCTTGGCCCTTGGATCCCGTTTGTTGGAGTCTATGGCGTGGGCCCGCCGGCTGCCGATTTGTTGATGTGTTGCGACGGCATCATCTGCACCGGCTAGACCTGTCGGACGGCCGTGAAGCTGATCTTCGCGAAGGTGAGCCGATCGATTGCGGAACGCCTGAGCTCGCCGCCGGGTCGTCGAATAGCCTGGTCCTCAAGCGACGCAAATCTTCGCATTCCAAAGAACGTGCGTTTCGCCACAAACAAACGAGGATCAAAGGGCCTCAGGCCCTTTGCGGGTCCAGGGCAGAGCCCTGGCCTCAATCCTCGAACGGATCCCGCACCAGGATCGTATCGTCCCGCTCCGGCGACGTGGACAGCAGCGTGACCGGCGCCTCCACGAGCTCTTCGATTCGCCGCACGTACTTGATCGCCTGCGCCGGCAGCTGCGCCCACGAGCGCGCCCCGCGGGTCGAGCCGCTCCAGCCTTCGATCGTCTCGTAGATCGGTCTCGCCGCCGCCTGCGCCGCGACGCCGGCGGGAAGCCTGCGCATGGGCACACCGTCGATGTCGTAGCCGGTGCAGATGCGAAGTTCGTCGAGCCCGTCGAGCACGTCGAGTTTCGTCAGCGCGAGCCCCTGCACGCCGCCCACCTTCACGGCTTGCCGGACCAGGGCCGCGTCGAACCAGCCGCAGCGGCGCGGCCGGCCGGTCACGGTTCCGAATTCGTGGCCCCGCTCGCCGAGCAGTTTGCCGGTGGCATCCGCAAGCTCGGTCGGGAAAGGGCCCGATCCCACGCGGGTCGAATACGCCTTGGCGATGCCGAGCACGAACCCCGCCGCCCCCGGGCCGACGCCGCTGCCGGTGGCCGCCTGGGCGGCCACCGTGTTGGAGCTCGTCACGAACGGGTAGGTGCCGTGGTCGACGTCGAGCATCACCGCCTGCGCGCCCTCGAACAGGATGCGCTTGCCCGCGCGCCTGGCTTCGTCGAGGCGTTCCCACACGGCCTCCGCATACGGTGCCAGCTCGTCGCGGTAGCGGGCGAGTTCGGCGAGCAGCTCCTCCTTGCGGAAGACGGGCGCGCCGAGACCCGCCAGCAGCGTGTTGTGGTGCAGCAGCATCTCGTCGAGCTTGGCATCGAGCGTGTCGGGCTCGGCGAGATCGCAGACCCGGATGGCGCGGCGGGCCACCTTGTCCTCGTAGGCGGGGCCGATGCCGCGCCCGGTCGTGCCGATGCGGCGGTCGCCGCGGGCCGCCTCGCGGGCGCGGTCGAGGGCAGCATGCAGCGGCAGGATCAGCGCCGCGTTCTCGGCAATCCGCAGAGTGTCGGGCCCGACCGCCAGCCCCTGCGCGCGCACCCGCGCGATCTCGTCGAGCAGTGCTGCCGGATCGATCACCACACCGTTGCCGATGATGCCGAGTTTTCCGCGCACAACTCCGCTTGGAAGCAGCGACAGCTTGTAGGTCTGGTTGCCCACCACCAGCGTATGGCCGGCGTTATGGCCACCCTGGAAGCGCACCACGATATCGGCGCGGCTCGCGAGCCAGTCGACGATCTTGCCCTTGCCCTCGTCGCCCCACTGGGCGCCGATCACGGTGACGTTGGCCATCAGCCGTTGTCCTTCTGTCTCATCCGAGCGGACACGCCGCCGCGTCGCGCACGAGATGCGTGCAGTGCAGGCGGCGTGCTTCGGCTTCCGCGTCCGCGGTCGCATCGAGGGCGGCGACTGTCGCGAAGCCGTCGGCGCGGAGTGCGACGGCCACCGCCCGCGCCGTTCCAGCCGGCACGAACACGCGCGGACGCGCGACCGCGACCGGCGATGCGCGCAGCAGGGCCGCCGGGAACAGGGTCAGCCCGCAGGCCGGCTCCCCTTCCCCGCTGACATAGCGGCCGCCGCGCCCGAGCTCCTCGTGATGGCCGGCGGCGTATACCGTGACGCAGACGCCCGTGTGATAGCGCCAGCCGCGGAACTCGAGCGGATCGACCGTCAGCACCGTCTCCGGCGAGAGCGCCTGGATGGCGCGCACCGTCGCACCCAGCCGGGCCGTCAGAACACGCGCCGCCTCGGGCAGCGCCGCCGCCTCGAGCGCGGCGATCGACCGGGCGGCCGGACCCGCTTGCAGCAGCAGATTCGACAGCGTGGCCGCCAGCCTGCCACCCAGCCGACGGACCGAGGCCGCGTCCTTGCGGTCGAGCGCCCGGAGCAGGCCCGCGCGCGCATCGCCCCGCAGGCCCGCCGCGTCGGCGAGCAACGGTGCGAGCGTCGGCAGCGTGAGATCGAAGCTCACCCGGCCGACGCCGAGCGATGCCACCGCCTCGGCCGCGATCGCCACCACCTCGGCATCGGCCTCGGGGCTGTCGACGCCGATCAGCTCGATCCCGGCCTGCGGCACCTGGCGGTCGCCCGAGAGCCCGCCCGGGCGCAGCGTCACGCATGGACCGGCATAGGCGAGCCGCAGCGGCCGGGGCTCGCCCGCGAGCCGGGTCGCAGCGATCCGCGCCACCTGCGGCGTCATGTCGGGCCTGAGCCCCATCATCCGGTGGCTCTCGGGATCCACCATCCGGAACGTGGCTTCGGCGACCGCCGCCCCCGCGCCGGTCAGCAGGCTGTCCTCGAACTCGAGCAGCGGCGGCTCGACGCGCTCGTAGCCGTGCGCGGCGAACGACGCGGTCAGCTGCGACACCGCCTGCGCCTCCGCCTCCGCCTCGGGGGGCAGGAGATCGCGCAGGCCCGCGGGCAGCAGGGCGGCCGCGTTGTTCACGACGCCTCGCCCACGGCCCAGTTGAGCCAGGGCAGCAGCGCCTCGATGTCGGCGGTCTCCACGGTCGCCCCGCCCCAGATGCGGAAGCCGGGCGGCGCGTCGCGATAGGCGAGGATGTCGAACGCCACCCCTTCCGCCTCCAGCAGCCCGGCGGCTCGGGCTGCAGTCGCGCGATCGAACCCGGTCGCGATCGCGATCGCGGTGGGGGAACGCAGGCCCGGGTCCGCACACAGGAACCGCGCCCACGGGCTCGCGTCCACCCATCGCGCGACCGCCTGGAGGTTGCGCTCGGTGCGCGCGATCAGCGCCGGCAGGCCGCCGATCCGCTCGGCCCAGGCGAGCCCGTCGATCGCATCGGCGACGCAGAGCATCGACGGCGTGTTGATCGTGTCGCCGGCGAAAATCCCCTCGATCACTTCTCCCCGCGACGCCATCCGGAACAGTTTTGGAAGTGGCCGCGGCGGCGGTGCGCGCAGCCGTTCAGCCGCACGGGGCGAGAGCGCGATCATGCCATGCCCCGCTTCCCCACCCAGCACCTTCTGCCAGGACCAGGTCACCACATCGAGCCGGTCCCACGGGAGCTCCATCGCAAAGGCCGCCGATGTCGCGTCGCAGATCGCGAGCCCCGCGCGACCCGGCGCGATCCACTCCCCGTCCGGGACGCGCACCCCCGAGGTCGTGCCGTTCCACGCGAACACCACGTCGCGCTGCCAGTCGACCACGGCGAGATCGGGCAGCTGCCCGTAGGGCGCCTCGAGCACGCGCACGCCATGCGCCGGCCGGAGCTCGGCCTCGAGGTCGTACGCCCAGGCGGCGGAGAAACTCTCGAACGCCAGCACGTCCACCCCGCGCGGGCCCACCAGCGACCAGAGCGCCATCTCGACCGCACCCGTGTCCGAGCCCGGCACCACGCCCACGCGCCATCCCTCGGGCACGCCGAGGACACGCCGGGAGCGCTCGATCACGTCGCGGATCTGCGCCCGAGCTCGGGTTGCGCGATGGCTGCGCCCGAGCATCGCGCCGTCGAGTTCCGCCAGCGACCAGCCCGGCCGCTTCGCGCACGGGCCCGACGAGAAGAACGGGCGCTCGGGACGGCGGGCGGGCCGAGGGTTCGGGATCGTGCTGGCGGCGCTCATCTACAGTTCAGTGGTGCGAGAGGGGGGATTCGAACCCCCATGCCTTGCGGCGGTCGATTTTGAGCCGACTACGTCTACCGTTCCGTCACTCTCGCAGCGGTGTGGTGT
>CAXTVZ010000106.1:0-1595 GCA_964247685.1 uncultured Acetobacteraceae bacterium | reverse complement strand
GCGGCCAGCACCTCGCATTGCCGGCGGATATCCGGCACCGCGGTCATCTCCCAGAACTGCCCCTTGGTCACCGGCCCCACCGCGAACAGCCGCCGCGAGATGCCGCCCTCGCGGTTGATCAGCGCGCAGGTGCCGGTCACGTCGAGCCCGAGCCGCAGCGCGTCGGGCCGCACCACGCCGCGCCCGAGCAGCGCGCGCGCGAGCGGGTGCGTGATGCGGTCGTAATCGGCCCCAGGACCCGCGCAGTTGACCACGCGCCGCACGCGGAGCCGCTCCATGCGGTCGGCGGCGCCCCGCTTGCGGTAGCAGACCTCGACCTCGTCGCCGTCGACCTTGAACGAGCGGAACCGCCCCGCGTCGATCCGCAGCTGCCCCGTGGCGCGCGCCGCATCGACCCGTTCGGCCACCGCGGGCGGCAGGCGATGGCGGTGCACGTCCCACCAGGGGCGCATGTGGCGGAGGAAGCGGCGGCGATCCTCGAGCGACATCGCCTGCCACACATCCGTGGTGAACGGACGCAGCCCGTCGACCACGTGATGCCAGGTGCCCGACGCCGCCTTGCTCTGCTCGGACTGGTCGCGCAGCACGTGCGCGAGCGCGGTGATGCTGGTGGGATAGGAGCGCTGCGCCTCGGGCAATCGGCCCGGCGCCCCGCCATGCCGGTGCGGCAGCAGGCCGCGTCGGGACACCGCGTGGATGCTGCCGGTGTGGCCCGCATCCAGCAGCGTGATCACCGCGTCGATGGTGGTGAGCCCCGTGCCGATCAGCAGCAACGGATCGGCGGGGTCGAGCCCGGACAGCGCGTCGGGGGCCCAGGGGTCGGCCTTGTAGAACGGCGTGTCGAAGAACCCGGTGCTACACGGCACCGGCGGCAGCTCGGGCGGGAAGTTGCCCAGCGCCAGCACGGCCATGTCGGCCTCGATCGTGCGGTTGCGGTCGAGCGTCAGGCGCAGCGGCTGGGCCTGGTCGTCGATGTCGCAGACGTCGCCGCGGACGAGCTCGAGCCGGTCGCCGAGGTCGGGACGCTTGAGCTCCTCGTTCAGCAGGTGGCGCACATAGGCGCCGAAATCGCGGCGCGGCACGAAGGTGCCGGCGTCGGGACAGGTGCCTCCGCAGTGCTGGCGCCTGAGATAGGCGATGAAGTCGTCGGGGCGGTCGTGGAACGCGCTCATCCGGCCGGCCGGCACGTTCAGCAGATGGCTCGGATTGCCGGTGCCGTAAGCCTGGCCGCGGCCGAACTGCGCGCTGCGCTCGATCAGCGTGATCCGCGCGGAGGCCGGGGCGCGGCGCAAGAGGTGAAGGGCGACCAGGGTTCCGCTGAACCCGGCGCCGACGATTGCGACGGATGTGGGGCTCACAGGCCGCTCCTTGGAAGTCCTCGGGTGCGATGGTGCCCTAAGCAAGCTGAAGAAAGAAAGGGGCTCTGCCCCTTAAACCCCGCCAGGAGGGAAGGCCCTCCTGGACCTGCCAATTACAAAGTGGGGGTCTGGGGCCAAGGCCCCAGCGGGGTCCAGGGGCAGCGCCCCCTGGCCTTACTGATGAATCCCACACTCCACCTTGCGCAGTCCCGCCCAGCGCCCGGCCCGCGCATCCTC
>CAXTVZ010000105.1:9201-10868 GCA_964247685.1 uncultured Acetobacteraceae bacterium | reverse complement strand
TGCTCCGTGCGCACCGCGACCACCGCCTCGTCGAACCAGTTCAGCCCGGTCTTCTCGCGCAACACCTCCTGCTGCGGGACCGGCAGAAGCGCGTAGCGCTCCCACTCCTGAATGCTGTGAGAAAAGAATGGCGGCACGCTGCGGCGGCGCCCCTGCAGGTAGAGGTTGCCGCGACGGAAAGCGACCATCGCATGCTCCAGCCGTTCGACCTCGAATCCCGGCCCCTGCCCCGCCGCGCTCTCCTCGTCGAGCACCACATCGACCTCGCCGGCACGCATCTGGATTACCACGCGCGGGGTCGGGCCTCGCAGGTCGAGCAGCGCCGGGACCGGACCCTTCGCGTGCAAGGTGCCCGGCGAAAGCACGACCTGGGCGCGAGTGCTGTCGTAGCTCAGGACATCGCCATGCCAGGACAGGACCAGGAACAGGCCGCGGCCGGCCTGGTCGTCGGCCGTGTTCGCGGACGGCTCCGGTTGTTGCGGAAACAGCGTCGGGTGCACGGAGCGAAGATGCGCCCAGGCGCCGGCCACGTCGCCACGGGCCGCCAGCTCGTAGGCGAGGATGTTGTTGTATTCCTGGCGGGGCCGCGCGTCGTGGGTGAGGAACTCCTTCGCGCGCGCGGTCTCCAGCGCGACCGGCACCATGCGCGGGCGCCAGCGGGCGATCCGCACCATCAGCTCGGCGATCGCCGCCTCGTTGTTGCGGGTCAGGCGCATCAGCAGGTTGGTGGCGCTGCCCACGTCGTCGTTCGCGAGGTGGCTCAGCACGGTGTACCATTGGCTGCGCTCATCCAACCGTTCGAGAACGGCGTGGCCGAAATTGCGCGCCCGGAGGTAGCGGGCCTGCGGGAACAGGCGCATGTAGCGCTCAATGGCGTAGGTGTCGCTCTCGACGTGATTGTCGTAGAGGAACAGGGTCGGAACGGAACAATCCTCCGGGCCCGGACGCATGCCCGTCCGGATGATCTCGCGCGGCGGCTTATGGAAACGGATCGCGTCCTGCAGGAACTGCCGCTCCTCCCGCATCTCTTCCGTGAGGCCGAGATCGTCGACATCCATGGAGAAGACCGGCGCCACGGCGAGCACGTAGTCCGCGCCGAACAGATCCGCGAACTTGAGGCAAGCGTAGCCGCCGCTGGACTGGCCGAGAATGATCATCTTCTGCCCACGTCGGCGCTTGGTCTGGACCAGCGCGGCCACCGCCTTGATCTCGTCGCAGATGAAGAGGTTGCGCACTCGCGTCGTCACGCCGATGCACGCGATGCCCGAGCGTTCGACCGTGTTCCTCATCAGGTAGTTGTGGTCGGTCTGATGTTCGTGGAAGGAGCCGATGAAGGTCACCAGCAGGAACGGCGAGTCGCTTGGGTTGTGGTGAACGACCAGCGTGTCGCCGTTGAAGATGATGGGCATGCGAGCCGCGTCCTAGTCGAAGCTTGACGTTATAATGCCCTTAGATCGTTGGTACCAAACGTGTCCAGAGGTGGTGCGAGCATCATCTACGCCACCGGATCCTGTGCTCGGATGACGCACGCAGTTGTGCCGGGAGCGACACGTCATGTTGCGCCGCAACGTCACCGAAGGTCGCCGTCAGACAGACATCGCAGTCTCGACAACGAGTGTCCGCAAGAGCGCACGAGCCACATCCAACGATCAGCATCATTTCAGGCG
>CAXTVZ010000105.1:0-9101 GCA_964247685.1 uncultured Acetobacteraceae bacterium | reverse complement strand
CGAGTGTCCGCAAGAGCGCACGAGCCACATCCAACGATCAGCATCATTTCAGGCGTTAAAGCAAAATACCTGCGGCGGCGATAACGTAATCGGTCGATGTGCGATGGCCGCAAGACATCGGCGCGCCGCACCGAGCCGCAGTCTCGGGCAGAAGATAGGGACGTCGTGGCGAGCACGCCTCCGGCGTGACACCCTGGAACGAGTTCAGGACCGGCCCTGAATCCATACCGTCGGACGGAGTGGGTGCCCAACCCTCCAACCTCACACCACGCCACCAACAACCAGGGTTCCAAGGGATGACCATCCCTTGGCGGGTCCAGGGCAGAGCCCTGGTCTTACGTCCCTGTCAGCTCTCGCCGTCACGCGGAGGCATGCGCCGCGCCGCCAGCGCCGCGAACGGCGACACCTTCGCCCCCGGCTCCTCGTCCTCCTCCGGGTCCCCCGCCTCGCCGGCGAAGGCCGCGCCCGGGATCCGCGGGAAAGGATCAAGTGCCAGCGCCAGTTGCTCGACCGAGGCCTCGCCCAGGTCGATCACCCGCCCGCGATACGGGATGATGTCGGGGGCGTCGGGATCGTCGTCGCCCTCGGCCTCCGCCCCGTCGCCCGCGGGCACGAACAGCACCGCGAACCGCTCGGCGACAGGCGCCTCGAACGGCTCCAGCGTGACGACGCAGTCCTGGACCACCGAGGCCGACAGCACCCCCTCGGCCTCGATCACGCCGCCGGAGATCGGCCGCAGCGTCCAGGCTACCACAAGGGCAGCTACCTCCGGGATCCGCAGCCGCGCCGCGATCGTGGCGCGATCAGCGGCACTTTCGGCGCGCACCACCACCGCGGTCTCGCCGCCGCGCGCGGCCAGGCGGTCCACCGCGAAGGGGCGGCTGAACGTCACCCCGTCCTGACTGGCCATCTCGCCTCTCCCTTTCCCACCAACCGCGCACACCCGATCAAAGTTGACACCCGTCCGTCGATGCGGCACCCGGATCACGGTTTCCGTTGGGAAGACATAACGTGCCTCCGACCCGCTCCCACCCGCAGATCCTGCCCGCACGCGACCGCCGCCCCGTGCGCGCCGCGGTGCTGCTGCTGGTGGCCGCGTCGCTCAGCGGCTGCATGTATTTCCGCCCGGTCCGCCAGTCACGCGGCAATCTGATCGACAATATCGACTTCGCCCAGCTCCAGCCCGGCAGCTCCACCCGCGCCGACGTGACCTCGATCATCGGCACGCCGACCACGCGCGCGACGTTCGACGACAACACCTGGATCTACGTGGGCGAGGTGACCAAGCTCACCGTCGCCGGCTTCCCCGGCATCATCCGCCAGGAGGTGGTGGTGCTGAACTTCGACGGCAACGGCACGCTCCGCTCGGTCCACAAGATGACCGGCAAGGACGCGGTGCGCGTCGCGATGGTGTCGCGCACGACGCCGTCGCCGGGCAGCGAGGCCTCGTTCCTGCAGCAGGTCGTCGGCAATGTGGGCCGCTACAACCCGGCCGGCCTGCTCGGCGGCGGCCTCGGCGGCACCGGCACCGACCTGAACGGCCAGTCCGGAGCCGGCGGCCAGGGCGGCACGGGCAACAGCCTGCCGTAAGATGGCGCGGGCGGCGGCCTTCTGGTCGCCCCGCCTCGCGATCGGCATCGTGGCGGGGCTGACCATGCTCGCGCCGGTGCTGACGCGGGCGGGATGGCCCTACAATCATGACGGGCTTCGCGCCCTGCTCCGCATGGCCCAGACCGCCGGGCAATGGCATGACGGTCACCTGCTGCCGATCTGGTCGAACGCCGCGCAGTTCGGCTACGGCTCGCCCGGCGTGCTGCTCTACAACAAGCTGTTCAGTTACGGCGGTGCGCTGGTCCGCCTGGTGGTGCCCGGGCCGAAGTTCCAGCTCTGCCTGACCCTGCTGGCGCTGATGGTGGGCAACGTGCTCGGCGTGGGGCTGGCGCTCCGGATCGCCGCCGGGCGCTCGCATCTCGCGATCGAGGCGCTGTGCGGCATCGTCGCGATCTCCTGCAACTACGCGTTCACCGACTGGCTGACCCGCGGCGCGGTGGCCGAGTTCTCCGCCTACTGCGTGCTGCCCTGGCTGTTCGCCTGGTGCTTCACCTGGCTCCGTCGCGGCCGGCCCACGCTCTGGATCGGACCGCTGATGTGGCTGCTCTGGATGGCGCATTCGGCGATCGCGACCTTCGTCTGGGTGCTGCTCGGGCCGTGCGTGGTGGTGGCGCTCATCGTCCATGGTACCGGTGGCGTTCTTCGGGCGGTGCCGCGTCTCGCGGCGGCGGTCCTGATTTTCGTGGCCATGGCGCTGCCGTTCGTGCTGGCGGCGGTGCCGATGATCGCCTGGGCGCAGGTCACGAACATGATCCGGGTGTGGCGCCCCGAGACCACCCACCTGCCCGTGCTGCGGATCTTCCACGACCAGGCGTGGGACTGGAGCGGGCCGTGGTTCGGCTTCACGCCGCAGCTCGACCCATTGCTGCTGATGGCGCTCGCCGCCCTCGTGCCGACCGTGGCGCTGAGCCGCGCGCAGCGCCCGGCGGCGTCGCTCTGCCTGGCCACCGCCGCCTGCGCGCTGGCGCTGCAGCTGCGCGTGGCGCTGCCGATCTATCGCGCGGTGCCCGGCTTCGAATACATCGCCTTCACCTGGCGCCTGCTGACCTTTGTCAGCATGTCGCTCGCGATCGGGCTGGGCGTCGTGCTGCTGGCGCTCGAGCCGGTGCGCCGCCCGCGCACGGCGATGCCGGCGCTGCTCTGCGCGCTGCTCGTGGTCGCCCTGGTCGGCAAGCCCCGCCGCCCGGCGCCACAGACGCCGTGGTTCCCGCCGAGCGAGCTCGCGCTGGCCCAGCGCGGCATCCCCTCGAGCCTGGCTTCGGTGGAGTTCCCGGAATACCTGCCGCGGACACTGGACGGACAACCCGGCCATTCGCGGGATTTCTGGCAGGCCGCCCTCGGCGCGGGCGTGTGCCAGGAGCGACTGATCGAGGACCAGATGCTCGAGGTCTCGCGCGCCCATCTCCGCAACGTGTGCGCACCCGGCAAGCCCGCCGCACTTCCGGAATTCCTCGCACCCGGGATGCGCGTGACCGCCGACGGCCAGCCGCTCGCGGTCTGGCGGACCTGCGACGATGCGCGGGTGCGGTTCGTGGCGCCGCGTGCGGCGATCGTCGTGTTGCACATGCCGACGCTCGGGCGCGCCTGGCACGACTGGTGGGTGCGGGGGCCGGCCTACGCGGTTTGCCCTTCCTCCTGACATTATAGAAGGCCAGGGGCGCTGCCCCTGGCCCCCGTTAAGGGCGGGGCCCTTAAAACCCCTGACCTGAGTATCGTCTCATGTTCCAAACAATCAGGGTTCCAAGGGACGACCGTCCCTTGGCGGGTCCAGGGCAGCGCCCTGGCCTTCCGATACTCTGAAAGGCCCCAGCCGTGAGCGGCGCCCGAGCTGGTCCGCGATCCAGCGTCCGGCGGCGATGCCGGGTTTCTCCACCAGGATGTGGGCGAGCGACGCCGCGGCCACCAGCAGAACCACGGACGCGAACACGCACACCCAGAAGCCGGGCGGCGATCGCTTCAGCCCGACCGGTGCGACGGCGAACACGGCCGCGAGCGCCGGCGCCTGCAGCAGGTAGATGCCGAAACTGATGTCGCCCAGCCGCGTCGCCGCCCGGCTGGTCAGCAGGCCGAACAGCGTGTTGCCCAGCACGATCAGCGAAAAGGCTGTGCCGAGCAGGACCGTGGTCGCGAAGCCGTAGAGCCCCGGAAATGCGAATGTCGCGCCGAGCGCCACGAGCACCAGCAGCGCGCCGGCCGGCCCACCGGCGGCAGGCCGTCGCCTCGATCGCTCGACCACCGCGCAGCTCATGCCGACCCCGAACATCGACAGCAGTACGGGCCAGGTGGGTGGGAGCTCGGAAGCGGGTGTCACCGCCGCCCAGGCGAGACAGGCGGCCAGCGCTGCCAGGGTGAGCGGCGCCGTCCGCGACCGCGCCCGCCCAACCACCCAGCCGAGCGGCACGAGGGCGGCGTAGAACAGCCACTCGTAGTGCAGCGTCCAGGTGACCCCGGCATCGAGCGTCCAGGTGTCGCGGTAGCCATTGATGTCGACCTGCCGACCATAGCCGAGAAGCAGCCACGATCCGACCTGGCGCGCGAGTTCGCGCAGCGAAACATGCAGGTGTGGACTGGAGATCGCGATGGTCGCGAGCATGAGCGCAAGCGCGGCGAGGTAGAGCGGCGCGATCCGGGCGAGACGACCGATATAGAGCCGGATCCAGTCCGGGCGTCCGTTCTCGTCGAGCAGCTTTCCGTAGAACAGGAAGCCGGTGACCATGAAGAACATCGAGACCCCGAGCGGACCGAGGGTCTGGTAGAACCGGAGCCGGGGCAGCCACCAGCCGCCGGTCATTTCGAAGCTTTGATAGATCGGCGCGTGGTGGAAAAACACTGCGAGGGCCAGGAAGCCGCGCAGCCCGTCGATCTGCGACATCCGCCGGGCGCGGGTGGACGGTGTGGCGTCGAGGCCGCGGAGCAGCGGGGTCGACGCGAGCGCCACCAGCAGGGCCGCGCAGACGAAGGCCGGCCAGACGGAATAGAAATCCACCCCATGTCTCCGCTCGACGCCTCCCGGCCGTGGCGGCGGACCGTCGTTCCTCGCGCCGTCCTAGCGCATCGTGCGTTGCGCGGTAACCGGGGCGGGGCATGCCTCGATGAGCCGTCCCTGGACCAGCCAGGCATGGTCGCTCTGCCAGGGCTGGCACACCGTGATCACGGACTTGCCGAAGAACCGCCCCATCGCCTGGAGCAGGGCCGGCGCGCGACCGTCAATCACCCAGCGCTGCCCGGGCACCGACGTTCCGCGCACCAGCATGGCGCCGCCGGTGGGCGGCAGGAAGAAGGCCATGTCCGGGCGGCCCGGCGCACGGCCGGACGCCCAGGTCTTGTCGTGGCCTGAGCGCGCGAGGCCAAGCGCGCCGCCGTCGGCCAGCAGGCCCGGCCATCTCTCCCGCAGCGGCAGCAGGAGTGCCGCCGCGATGCACAGCGCGCCCATCCACGGGGCGGGCGCGACCAACCGCGATCGCTCGAGCCGCGTCCAGGCCCCCAGCACGACGAGCACGGCCAGCACGTCGCCGAACCACAACCGGGTCGCCAGCTGCCGCTCGCCGCCGGGCACGAGTGCGGAGCCCGCCGAGAACATGGCGCCGCCGAGCAGCGCGCAGGCCAGGGCGGCGTGTTGCAGGCTGAAGCGCGCGCGCGGCGCGATGCAGCGCCAGAGGGCCACGATGCCGAACCCCAGCAGCAGCCCGCCGAGCCGGTCCGTCCCGCCCGTCAGCAGCTCGGCCGGCAGATCCGGCAACGCCCGCGCCGCCGCGTCGTCCGCGGAGAGCGGACCCCGGACTACCGACAGCACGAGCACCACGAGGCTGGCCGCTCCTGGCACGATCCACCAGGCCGTCCACCGCCGGACATCGTGGCGGACGAGCGCCGCCGCCGCCATGGCGAGCGCGAAGGCGAGCGCGACCGCGGCACCCACCTCGCTGCTCAGGCCGGCCACGAGCAGGGCCAGAGCGGCCGCCAGCCGTCGCCCGCGCGCAGCCAAATTCGACAGCAGGAACGGAAGCGCTCCGACCGCGCCGACCGTGGGCAGGCAGGACGCGGCAGCCATCGGCCAGTAGAACAGCGCCGTCACGGGCCCGCTGGTCAGCGCGAACGCGAACAGTCCGAGCCCGATCGCCAGCGCCGCGGAGAGCCGTGCCGGACGCGGCGGCAGCGACCACCAGGCGGCCGCCGTGACCGCGGCCGCGACGGCGAACCACAGCGCAAACAGGAACGGCTCGATCAGCGGGCGCCCGCTCCACAGCACCAGCGCGCCATACGCCTGCAGCAGCGTCTCGGAGAACGGCAGCGGGTGCGCGGCCAGGCGACCGACGAGAGCGTCCCAGCCGCCGCCCCGCTCGTCGGCCAGAAGCGTGTAGTCGTCGCCTTGCCATCGGCCGAGCCTCAGCTGCGCGACATAGACGAGCACACCTGCGCCCGCGAGCAGGGCCGGCACGAGGGTCGCGGCACGACCGTCGCGCAGCGCGTGGGCCGCCCGGTCGCGCAGCACCGGCGTCGTCCGGCGCAGCCTGCCCGCCAGCCTTCGCAGCGCGGCCCGATCGTTCGCCAGCACGACCCCGGTCGTCCAGCCCGCCAGCAGCACCGAAGGCAGCATGTAGCGGGGCTTCAGCGCGTGGCTGTAGAGGGGTGCCGCCGCGAACGAGGCGAGCATCGCGGCTGCCAGCAGGTCCGCACCTCCGAACGGCGCGCGCCGGAGGAGCAGCCGGATCGAGGTGAGCAGGCCGAGCAGGAGCAGGATCGGATAGCCCCAAACGACGTGATCCAGCAGCGTCGGCAGCGGCGATCGTTCGGCGTTCAGGTCGGCCGCCACCTTGCGGCGGGTCATCATCTCCAGGTGCCGCACCACCCAGCCCGGCAGGGCGCGTTCGAAGCCGAACTCGCTGGACAACACGGCGTGCCAGCGAGCCGGCGACAGATACAGCCACGTGCTCCAGCCATAGACGCGGAGCAGGTCCTGCGGGTGATGCAGGAGTGCCGACCGGACCACGGCGCTGCATGCCCGCTCGAAGGCAACGTCCTTCGGCTCAAGATGGAGCCGCTCCTGCATCAGCGAGCGCACATAGGTCGGCCCGTCGGCCCAGATCGCGAGCTCGCGGCGGTCGTACTGGTCCAGCCGCAGGGCACGGAACTCGGTGGGCGAGATCCGTACGCCGGCGCGCGCGAAGTCGGTCTCGCGAAGCGCCGGCAGGAACACGCCCATCGTGTAGAGCGGCGACATCCGATTGAGAAAGACATGCCCGCGCGCGGGCGGCGGCACCACCCGGCTGTTGGCGAGGCCGAGCAGCATCGCGGCGCCCAACGGCAGCAGGCACAGCAGCAGGAGCCGCCGCCGCAGACCCGCAGGCGACGCGGCACCCGGACGGAACGTCACGGCGAGGCAGCACAGCAGGGTGCCGAGCTCGACCGGGATGTAGGCGACGCGCAGGAAGACCGTCCCGAGCACCGCCCCGAAAGCGAGGCCGAAACATGCCGCGCCGCCGCGCCACGCCGCGCCGGGAACGCAGGCCAGGAAGCAGAGGAACAGGCCGCAGGCGGGCGCGTCGGTCAGCCAGAAGCGCGCCAGTGCCTGGTTCAGCGGGTCGAGCACGAGCAGGCACGGCAGCAGCACCGGCAGTACGACGCCGGCCGCGTGCCGTCGGAGGGCGCGCTGCAGCGAGAACAGGCCGAGTGCCAGCAGTGCCGACTGGACCGCGATCAGGGCGGAGGACGACCTGCACGACGTCACGATCCAGCGGCCGACGGGGCCGTACGCCCATGACCGGTCGAGCGGCACCCAGCCGTTCAGGCCGGTGGAGAGATAGGCGGTCGAGTCGCCCTGATAGAAGCGGGGGACGTGGTCGACAACGAGCAGGATCAGTGTCGCCAGGGTCAGGAAAAGCGGAAAGCGGCTGGCGGTGAGCGCCCTTGCCATGGAGTTCGTGCTCACGCGATCGCTTGCTTGAAGTGGTGGCAGGGCAAGGGGGTCCGCCCCTCGACCCCGCCACAAGGGAAGGCCGTCGATGGACCTGCCCATCGTCAGGCGGGTCTGGGGGCGCTGCCCCCAGCGGGTCCAGGGCAGAGCCCTGGCCTTAACAAGGCAGCCGAACCCGAGCCCTCAACCCGCCGAGAGGGCTGTCCTCCAGCACGATATCCCCCCCATGCGCCCGGATGATATCCCGCGCGATCGTCAGCCCCAGCCCCGTCCCCCCACGCGCCCCGCTTTCGAACGCCCGGAACACGCTCTCCCGCCGCTCCGGCGGCACGCCCGGCCCGTCATCGTCGACGTTCACCTGCACCTGCCGCGGCTGCGTCTGCAGCGTGATCGCGACCTGGCGCGCGTGCTTGCGGGCGTTGTCGACCAGGTTGGTCAGCGCGCGGCGGATCGCGTCGGGCCGCCCCTCGATCGTCGCCCGGGGCGGCCCGTCCACCGTGAGCGTGGCACCGGCGCGGCGTGCCGCGAACGCGATCTCCTCGAGCGTGCCGGCGAGATCGAACGACCGGCGGTTCTCGGCCCCTTCGCCGCGGGCGAAGGCGAGATAGCCGTCGATCATGCGCTCCATCTCCTCGATGTCGCCCACCATGCCCTCGACGTCGTCGTGCGGCGAGGGCGGCAGCACGGCGAGCGACAGGCGCAGTCGGGTGAGCGGCGTGCGCAGGTCGTGGCTGACGCCGGCGAGCATCTCGGTGCGCTGGGTGACGAAGCGGAGGATGCGCTCCTGCATCAGGTTGAAGGCGGTGGCCGCCCGCCGAACCTCCTGCGCGCCCTCCGGCTTGATGAACCCCACGTTGCGCCCCATGCCGAACTGCTCGGCCGCGCGCGACAGGCGCCGGATCGCGCGCACCTGGATGCGCATGAACAACGCCGCGATCGCGAACAGCAGGCCGGAGCTCCCCACCAGCCAGGCGAGGAAGAAGTAGATCGTGCCGATGTCGAGCCGCTTGCGGGGCGCGTCCACCGCCAGCACGCCGTCGGCCATCCTGATGCGCAGCAACACGCGTTGCGGGTCCGTCGTCCAGTCCATCGTGAAGGGACGGTGCACGGTGTCGCGGATGGCGGCGGCCAGGTCGTCGTCCATCGGGCCGAGAATGTTGTGGCGGCGTCCCTCGTGGAGCACGGCGCCCGGCTCGAAATGCATCACCAGGCCATAGTTCTGCGCGGCCTCGGCGATCACCCAGGCGCGCGAGGCGGGCGAGCGGTCGTCCTCCAGCAGGTCGATCGTCTGCACCACCTCGCCGGCGACCGCGGCGGAAAGCCGTCGCGAGACGATGTTGAGATGGCTGCCATAGAACAGCGACAGCGCCACGCCCTCGGTCACCAGCAGCGGGATCAGGATGATCAGCAGCGAGCGTCCGAGCAGCGAGCGCGGCAGGATGCGGCGGATCGGACGCTCAAGTTGGCGGATGCGCATGGCTCAGGCGCTCTTGTGGGGACACGCGCTCACGCGCCGGGCTTCAACACGTAGCCGCGGCCGCGCACCGTGTGCAGGAAGCGCGGCTCGCGCGGGTCGGGC
>CAXTVZ010000104.1:9337-10956 GCA_964247685.1 uncultured Acetobacteraceae bacterium | reverse complement strand
GCGCCGGTGCCACCGGGCCTGCTGGTCGGGCTCGTGTTCGTGATCGTCGGGCTCGTGTTCAAGCTGTCGGCAGCCCCGTTCCACATGTGGACGCCCGACGTGTACGAAGGCGCGCCGAGCTCGGTGACCGCGTTCATGAGCACGGCGCCGAAGGTCGCGCCATTCGCCGCACTTCTCCGCTTCCTGATCGATGGCGCGGGGCATGCGGGCGGGCAGTGGCAGCTCATCATCGAGATCGTCGCGATCACCTCGATGATCGTGGGATCGTTCGCGGCGATCGGGCAGACCAGCATCAAGCGGCTGATGGCCTACTCGTCGATCGGCCATATGGGCTACGCGCTGATCGGGCTCGCCGCGGCCGACGCGGTCGGCGTGACCGGCGTGCTGGTCTACCTGCTGACCTACATCTTCATGAATGTCGGCGTGTTCTGCTGCATCATCGCGATGCGGCGCCGCGGCCTCGCGCTCGAGCGCATCTCCGACCTGGCCGGGCTCGGGCGCAACGACCCGATGCTGGCGGGATTGTTCGCGCTGTTCCTGTTCTCGATGGCCGGGCTGCCGCCGCTGGCCGGGTTCTTCGGCAAGCTCTACGTGTTCCTGGCGGCCGTGCATGAAGGATTGTGGACCCTGCTCGCGGTGGGCGTGGTGACCAGCGTGGTCGGCGCGTTCTACTACGTCCGCGTGGTGCGGGTGATGTGGTTCGAGGCGCCCGCAGCGGCGCTGGACCGGCGCCCGGCCTCGGTCGACCTCGTGGTGTGGGTCGCGGCGGGCTTCACCGGCCTGTTCGTGCTGGGGATCGGGCCGCTTGCGCAGGCGGCCGCGGTCGCATCGCGCGCGTTGTTCGAGTGACGGCGGGCGCCTGGCATCTCGAGATCCACGACGAGCTTCCTTCCACATCCGACGAGGTGATCCGCCGTGCCGAGGCTGGGGCGCCCGCGGGGCTCGCGGTGCTGGCACGGCGGCAGACCAAAGCGAGGGGGAGCCGGGGGCGAGTTTGGACGGAGCCCGAGGGAAATCTCGCATTGTCGGTGCTGCTGCGCCCGGCCCGGGACGTGGGCGAGAATGGACAGGCGGCATTCCGCGCGGCACTGGCGTTGATCGAGGCGCTCGATCCGCATGCGGGCACGGCGTCGCTCGCGTTAAAATGGCCGAATGACGTCCTGCTGGACGGAAGCAAGCTCGCCGGCATCCTGGTCGAGAGCGCGGTGGCCGCTGACCGGCTCGCCTGGATGGCGATCGGGTTCGGCGCCAATCTCCGCGCACGTCCCGTGCTGCCCGGCGCGCCTCCGACCGCCTGCCTGAGCGAAGGCGGCCTCGATCCCGTGGCGCCGGAGATCGTGGCGGAGCGCCTGCTCGATCGGCTGGACCATTGGCTCGCGCAGGATTTTGCCACCGTACGGACGGCGTGGCTCCGCCGGGCGCATCCGGTCGGCACGGCACTGGTCGTGGACGGACGCGCCGGGCGCTTCGCCGGGATCAGCGCCACGGGCGCCCTGCTGCTCGACGATCCGGGCGGCCGGCGGGAGATCGCGACCGGCCAGGTGTTCGCACCGGCATTGGCAGCGGCCCGCCACCACACCAACTGACACTCGCGAGATTGCGTCCGCGGACGCCACCCC
>CAXTVZ010000104.1:0-9237 GCA_964247685.1 uncultured Acetobacteraceae bacterium | reverse complement strand
GGCGGCCGGTTCACCGTGGGCAAATTCTCGCTCGAGTTCCTGCGGGTCGCCCACTCGATCCCCGAGGCCCAGGCGCTGGCGATCCGCACGCCCTACGGGAACATCCTGCACACCGGGGACTGGAAGCTCGACCCCGAGCCGCTGGTGGGACCGCCGACCGATGAGGCGGCGTTCCAGCGCTTTGGCGACGAGGGCGTGCTGGCAATCGTGTGCGACAGCACCAACGCCATGGTGGAGGGACATTCCGGCTCCGAGGCGACCGTGCGGCGGAACCTGGCCGCGCTTATCCGGTCGATCCCCCGCGGTCGGGTGGCGCTGACCTGCTTCGCGAGCAACGTCGCGCGCGTCGAGAGTGCGGCGCTGGCCGGGCTCGAGGCCGGGCGGTCGGCCTGCCTGGTCGGGCGCTCCCTGCGCAACCTCGATACGGCGGCGCGCGAGAACGGCTATCTCGCGAAGGTGCCGGAGTTCGTGCCCGAGCAGCATGCGGGCGAGGTGCCGGACGACAATCTCCTGATCCTGGTGACCGGCAGCCAGGGCGAGGCCCGCTCGGCACTGGCGCGGATCGCGGCCGACACGCATCCGAACATCTCGCTGGGTGAGGGCGACACGGTGCTGTTCTCGAGCCGGATGATCCCCGGAAACGAGCGGGCCGTGATGCTGGTGCAGGACAATCTCGTGCGCCGCGGTGTGCAGGTGATGACGGACGCGGATCACGCGATCCATGTCTCCGGGCACCCCGCGCGCGATGAGCTGCGGCGCCTCTACGCGCTGGTGCGGCCCCGCTTCTCGGTGCCGGTGCATGGCGAGTGGCGGCATCTGGCGACGCATGCGGCGCTGGCGCGCGAGCTCGGCGCGGAGCCGATCATGCTGGAGGATGGCGACATCCTGGGCCTGAGCCCGGAGCGTGCCGCCATCGAGGACCAGGCGCCGGTCGGGCGGTTGGCGGTGGACGGCAAGCGGGTGGTGCCGCTTTCGGGCGGTATTCTGTCGGCCCGCAAGCGCATGCTGTTCAACGGGATCGTGCTGGCGAGCGTCGCGGTGGACGCCGATGGGCGCCTGCGAGGCGTGCCGCGGGTGTCCGCACCCGGGTTGCTGGAGCAGGACGACCCGGAGCAGGGCCGGATCGAGGCGGAGATCGCGCGCGCGATCGACGAGTTGCCGGCGCCGCTGCGACGCGACAATGCCGCGTTCACCGAAGCGGCGCGGGCGGCGGTGCGACGCAGCCTGGGCAAGCGGATGCAGAAGCGTCCTGTCGTGGACGTCCATCTCTTGCATGTATGAGCACGAATGAGGCAGACGCTCGCTAAATCGGCTGTTCGGATGCGAGTTCTCGTCCAGAATGCCTCTTTTTAGAACGCAGGCTCCGAGATTTACGTGGACGCCTCGATGTGCGTCGCGCACAATCACCGGCAGGACGAGGAATGGTCCTCGTCCTGCCGTGTGACTGGCGTTTCCTCCCTAAACTTGGCCTGCGCGCCTTGCGGCTGCGCGGGCCTTTTTTGTTTATGACCTTCGTCTTTCCGTGTCCACCCGCCTTCTCCAAATAAGTTGATGTCATCTTGCAGAAACGCCAATCGTTACTTGTGCATCGCACAAAATCCCGCGTCTCCCTTGCGGTCCGGCCCGCGATCTCCGAAGAAGCAGCGCGGTGGGCAGTCGGATCGGTCAGGACAGATAGATGAGAGTCTCGCGGAGCTTCCTGCCGACGCTGAAGGAGAACCCGGCCGAGGCGCAGATCGCGTCGCACCGGCTGATGCTCAGGGCGGGGCTGGTGCGCCAGGTGGCCGCCGGGATCTATGCCTGGCTGCCGACCGGACTTCGGGTGCTGCGGAACATCGCCGCGATCGTGCGCGAGGAGCAGGACCGGGTGGGCTCTCAGGAGGTCCTGATGCCGACGCTGCAGCCGGCCGAGCTGTGGCGCCGGTCGGGGCGCTACGACGATTACGGCGAGGAGATGCTGCGCATCCGTGACCGGCACGAGCGCGACATGCTGTACGGGCCGACCAACGAGGAGATGATCACCGACATCGTGGGGCAGACCATCAAGTCGTACCGCGACCTGCCGCAGATGCTCTACCAGATCCAGTGGAAGTTCCGCGACGAAATGCGGCCGCGTTTCGGCGTGCTGCGCGGGCGCGAGTTCTTCATGAAGGACGGGTATTCCTTCGATCTCGACTATGAGGGCGCCGTCACGTCGTATCGGCGGATGATGCTGGCCTATGTGCGGACGTTCCAGCGCATGGGCATCCGCGCGATCCCGATGGCGGCGGCGACCGGGCCGATCGGCGGCGATCTGAGCCATGAGTTCATCGTGCTGGCGCCGACCGGCGAGAGCGGCGTGTTCTACGATGCGGCCTTCGACGATTTCGACTGGCTCAGCGAGGAGTTCGACGCCGGCAGCGAGGCCGATCTCGCGCGCTTCTACGAGACGGTGACCGGGATCTACGCCGCCACCGACGAGAAGCATGACGAGGCGGCGTGGGCCGCGGTGCCGGCCGAACGTCGCCGCGAGGGGCGCGGCATTGAGGTCGGGCAGATCTTCTACTTCGGCAACAAATACACGCGCGCGATGGGTGTGTCGGTCACGGGGCGCGACGGTGAGCTCGTGCATCCCGAAATGGGCAGCTACGGCATCGGGGTCTCCCGGCTGGTCGGCGCCGTGATCGAGGCGAGCTCGGACGAGGCCGGCATCATCTGGCCCGACGCGATCGCGCCGTTCCCGGCCGCCATCCTCAATCTCAAGCCAGGCGATGCGGCGTGCGATGCGATCAGCGAGCGCGTCTATGCAGCACTCGGAGGCAAGGCGCTGCTGGACGATCGTGAAGACCGCGCGGGCGTCAAATTCGCCGATGCCGACCTGATGGGTCACCCCTGGCAGGTGGTGGTGGGACCGCGGAGTGCGGCGTCCGGGCGCGTCGAGCTCAAGCGGCGGCAGACCGGTGAGCGCGAGGAGCTCGCCGTCGAGGACGCGCTGGCGCGGATCGGTGGCGCGGACATGGTCTCGCGCGGGATCTGAGCATGTTTGGTCGGTTCGAGCGTGCGGTTGCCGGGCGCTACCTGCGTGCGCGTCGTGGCGAGCGCTTCGTGTCGGTGATCGCCGCGTTCTCGCTGGTGGGCATCGCGCTGGGGGTCGCGACGCTGATCATCGTGATGGCGGTGATGAACGGGTTCCGGGCCGACCTCATGTCGCGCATCCTCGGGTTCAACGGCGATCTCGGCGTGTATGGCGCGGGGCCGTCGCTCACCGATTACGACGTGCTGACGCAGCGCATCCTGCGCGTTCCGGGCGTGGTGTCGGCCGCACCCATCGTCGAGGGTCAGGTGCTGCTGTCGTCGGGACCGTTCTCGGGCGGCGGGATCGTGCGCGGGATTGCGCGCGACGATCTTCAGCGGTTCACGGAGGTGTCTTCGAATATCCGCGCCGGCAGTCTCGCGGATTTCGGCGGCGACGACACGATCGCGATCGGGCTGACGCTCGCGCAGCGCACCGGGTTGACGGTCGGAAGCCGGCTGACGCTGATCTCGCCCAATGGTGCGGCGACCGCGTTCGGGACGGTGCCGCGGGTGCGCGCCTACCGCGTGGTGGCGATCTTCCAGGCCGGCGTGAACGATTACGATGCGAGCTACGTGTTCCTGCCGCTGCATGCCGCACAGGTGTATTTCCAGCTCGACGATCCGGATCGCGTGTCGCAGATCCAGGTGAACGTCATCAATCCGGAGCGGGTGGGTGTCGTCACCGCGCGCATCGACGAGGCGTTGCACGACACCGACATCCGCGTCGCGGACTGGACGCAGAGCAACAACAGCTTCTTCGGCGCCGTCCAGGTCGAGCAGAACGTGATGTTCCTGATCCTGACGCTGATCATCGTGGTCGCGGCATTCAACGTCGTGTCCAGCCTGATCATGATGGTGAAGGACAAGACGCGTGACATCGCCGTGCTGCGCACGATCGGCGCGGGACGCGGTGCCATCATGCGGATCTTCCTGATGTGCGGCGCGTCGGTGGGGGTAACGGGAACGCTCGTGGGCACCGGGCTGGGCGTGGTGTTCTGCCTCAACATCGACCGGATCCGTCTCTGGATCCAGGCGGCGACGGGTGCCAATCTGTTCAACCCGACCGTCTACTATCTCGAGCATCTCCCCGAGAAACTCGAATGGGGCGAGGTGGGCAAGGTGGTCGCGATGGCGCTGGTGCTGTCGCTGCTCGCCACGCTGTATCCGAGTTGGCGTGCAGCGCGGACCGACCCGGTGGAGGCGCTGCGGCATGAGTAGCGCGCCGCTCGAGCTCCGCCGCGTCCGGCGTCGCTACCGCTCCGGCGATGCCGAGCTGTCGGTGCTCGACGAGGCGAACCTCGTGCTCGAGGCGGGCGAGATCGTGGCGCTCGTGGCGCCGTCGGGGACGGGCAAGTCGACGCTGCTGCATCTTGCGGGGCTGCTCGAGCGGCCCGACAGCGGCGACGTGCTGGTCGAGGGTGCTGCGGCCGGATCGCTCCCGGATGCCGCGCGCACGGCGATCCGACGGTTGAAGATCGGCTTTGTCTACCAGGCCCATCATCTGCTGGCGGAGTTCTCGGCGGTGGAGAACGTGATCCTGCCGCAGCTGATCGCGGGCGTCTCAAGGCGGGAGGCGACCACGCGCGCGACCATGCTGCTTCGCACCTTCGGGCTCGAAGGGCGCGGCAACCACCTGCCCGGAAAACTCTCGGGCGGCGAGAAGCAGCGTGTGGCGATCGCGCGCGCGTTGGCCAATCGGCCTGCCGTGCTGCTCGCCGACGAGCCCACGGGAAATCTCGATGTCGGCACCTCGGATGTCGTGTTCGCCGAGTTCCTGCGCGCGGCGCGAGAGGAAGGGACGGCCGCATTGGTGGCAACGCATAATGGCGAGCTCGCGCGCCGGATGAGCCGGGTGGTGACGTTGCGCGAGGGTCGGATCGTGCCGATCTCGCTTCCATGAGCGGGCTGCAGAAATTCCTTCGCACCGGGTTCTACGATTTCGGCGGCATCATCGTGTTCTGGGCGCTGTGGAAGCTCGTCAGCCTGAAGGCGGCGATCGCCGGCACGCTCGTGTTCGTGGCCCTCGACATCTGGCGGCGGAGGCGCTTCGGCATCGGCTTTCCGCGGCTCTATATTCTCACGACGTCGCTCGCGATCGTGTTCGGCGTGGTCGACCTCGCGGCCAAGACGCCCTTCATGCTGAAATACGAAGGTGCGGTCAGCACCTTCATCATCGCGGTGTTCTTCGCGGTCGGTTCGCGCGGGCGTTCGGCGATCGAGGAGCTCTCGGCCCAGCAGGGTGGGGCGGACGCCGTGGGTTTTCCCCATGCACGGCGTTTCTTCCAGCTGCTGACACTGACCTGGGCGTTCTACTATCTGGTGATGTCCGGCTTCTATGCGTGGGTGTCCGTTCACTTCCCCTATGCGCGGGCGATCGGCATCCGCCAGATCGCGGGGTTCGTGGGACTGGGCGTGATGATGGGCGTGAGCCTGGCCGGGCGATATCTCTTCGCCGTGTTCCGGTCGCTCCGGCTCATCCCGCAAGGCCCCGACACCGAGCTCGTGGCCCTTCGCGAGTTCCGGGCGAGCGACGTCTCGGCGGTCGAAGGGAAGTGACGCCGGCGGTTGCGGGGCGGGTGTCTCCGGGCCCATCCTAGGCGCATGGCGCACGCTGGTTTCGTTCATCTCCGCACCCATTCGGCCTACTCGCTGAGCGAGGGGGCGATCCGGGTGTCCGAGCTCGCGAGCCTGGCGAAGGCCGCATCGATGCCGGCGGTCGCGATCACCGACACCGCCAATCTGTTCGGCGCGCTCGAGTTCTCCGACTACTGCACCAAGGCCGGCGTGCAGCCGATCATCGGTTGCCAGATCGGGATCGCCCGGCCGCCGCGCGACAATGGCGGTCCGCCGCCGCCGCCCGATCATGTCGTTCTTCTGGCACAGAATGCGGCAGGGCTTGCCAACCTGCAGATGCTCTCGACGGAGAGCTTCGTCAGTGGCGATGTGGGCGCACCCAGCGTGACGCTCGAGTCGCTGCTCCGGCGTGCGGACGGCCTGTTCCTGCTGACCGGGGGCGTGCGCGGGCCGCTCGGGCGTTTGCTGGCGGACGCGCAGGACGACGAGGCGCGACGCCTGCTGCGCATGATCACGGCAGCATTTCCGGACCGCGTCGCGGTCGAGTTGCAGCGGCATGGCGACGCGACCGAAGAGATGCTCGAACCGGGTTTCATCCAGCTCGCCGACGAGTTCGGACTGCCGCTGGCGGCGACCAACGAGTGCTTCTTTCCGAAGCCCGCGATGTTCGAGGCGCATGATGCGCTGCTCTGCATCGCGGCCGGACGGACGTTGGGCGAGGCGGACCGGTTCCGGGTGACGCCGGAACACTGGTTCAAGGATGCCGACGCCATGCGCGCCGCCTTCGCCGACCTGCCCGAGGCCTGCGACAACACGCTGGCGATCGCGCGCCGCTGCGCCGTCATGGCGGAAGGCCGCAAGCCGCTGCTGCCCGTGTGCCCGAAGGTGCATGAGGGAAGCAACGAGGCGGAGACGCTGCGCCAGATGGCCGACGAGGGCCTCGAGCGGCGAATGGTGGCGCTCGACGCCACGCCCGAGACGCGGGCGCTCTATGCGCAGCGCCTGCGCTACGAGGTCGGCGTCATCGAGCAGATGGGGTTCCCCGGCTACTTCCTGATCGTGGCCGACTTCATCCAGTGGGCGAAGTCGCAGGGCATCCCGGTGGGGCCGGGGCGCGGGTCGGGTGCAGGATCGGTTGCGGCCTGGGCGCTGACGATCACCGACATCGATCCGCTGCCGTTCGGGCTGCTGTTCGAGCGGTTCCTTAATCCCGAGCGCGTGTCGATGCCGGATTTCGACATCGATTTCTGCCAGGAGCGGCGCGACGAGGTGATCGACTACGTCAGGCGCGAGTATGGCGCAGGGCGGGTGGCGCAGATCATCACGTTCGGGAAGCTGCAGGCCCGCGCGGCGGTGCGCGATGTGGGGCGCGTGCTGCAACTGCCGTTCGGGCTGGTCAACAAGGTGGCCGAGCTGATCCCGAACAATCCGGCAAGGCCCGTGACTCTGGCGCAGGCGATCGCCGGCGAGGAGCGGCTTCGCGCCATGCGCGAGGAGGACGAAGGCGTCCGGCGCCTGCTCGAGATCGCGTTGCAGCTCGAAGGGCTCTACCGGCATGCGAGCACGCATGCGGCGGGTGTGGTGATCGGCGATCGCGAGCTGTCCGAGCTCGTGCCGCTGTATCGCGATCCGAAGACGGACGGGCTCGTCACCCAGTACAACATGAAGTTCGTCGAGCAGGCGGGCCTGGTGAAGTTCGACTTTCTCGGCCTGACCACGCTCACGATCCTGCAGCGGGCGGTGGCGTTCCTCGCGCGCGCGGGAACCGTGGTCGATCTGGAGCGCATCCCGCTCGATGATGCGGCCACCTTCGCCATGCTGGCGCGCGGCGACACGGGCGGCGTGTTCCAGTTCGAAGGTGCCGGCATGCGCGACGTGCTGCGGCAGATGCGGCCCGACCGGCTCGAGGATCTGATCGCCGCGGTCGCGCTGTATCGGCCCGGACCGATGGCGAACATCCCCGATTACTGCGCGCGCAAGCACGGGGCAGCGTGGGCACCGCCGCATGCGCAGATCCACGAGATCCTGGCCGAGACCTACGGGATCATGGTCTACCAGGAGCAGGTCATGCAGATCGCGCAGACCATGGCGGGCTACTCGCTGGGCGCCGCCGACCTGCTCCGGCGCGCGATGGGCAAGAAGATCCGCGCGGAGATGGACAAGCAGCGCGAGATCTTCACCGAAGGCGCCGTTTCGCGCGGGATCGATCGTGACAAGGCGGTCGAAGTGTTCGAGCTGATGGCGAAGTTCGCCGATTACGGCTTCAACAAGAGCCACGCGGCAGCCTACGCACTCGTCTCGTACCAGACAGCCTATCTGAAGGCGAACCACCCCACCGCCTTCCTCGCGGCCTGCATGTCGCTCGCGATCAGCAACACCGACAAGCTGGCCGCCCTTCGCCAGGAGGTGACGCGGCTCGGGATCACGATGCTGCCGCCGGACGTGAACAGGTCGGAGGCGGATTTCACGCTCGAGACGACCGCCGACGGCAAGCCCGCGATCCGCTACGCGCTGGCCGCGGTCAAGAAGGTGGGGGCGCAGGCGATGGACGCGCTGGTCGCCTCGCGCGGGGGCCAACCGTACACGAGCATCGGCGATTTCGCGCTTCGGGTGGATTCGAGGCCGCTCAATCGCATGCAGCTCGAGAACCTGGTTCGCGCCGGCGCCTTCGACAGCGTGGAGCCGCATCGCGCCCGTCTGCTCGCCGGCATCGATACCGTGCTGAAGCGCGCCCAGAGCAACAACGAGGAGGCGAGCAGCGGCCAGATCGGGCTGTTCGGCGCGAGCGGGGGCGGCGAGGGGATCCGGCTGCCGGATATCCCCGACTGGCCGCCGCTGGACCGGCTGGCCTTCGAGGCCGACGCGATCGGGTTCCACCTGACTGCCCACCCGCTTGACGGGTATCGGGCCCTGCTGAACCGGCTGCAGACGATCGGGACGGGCGAGATCGAGGACGCGGCGCGGCGGGGGGTGGGGCGTGCGCGCGTCGCCGGCTGCGTGGTCGACCGCAAGGAGCGGCCGACCCGGACGGGAGGGAAGATGGCCTGGCTGCGGATCTCCGATCCGGACGGAATGGTCGAGGTGACGCTGTTCTCGGAGGTGCTGTCGCGCCGGCGCGAGATCCTGACCGCGGGGCGGCCGGTGCTGGCCACGGTGGACCTCAAGCTCGAGGGCGAAGCGCTGCGGGTCACGGCGTCCGACGTGCAGGACCTCGAGCAGGTGGCGGCCGAGAGCGGCGGCGGGTCGCTGAAAGTGTGGGTGGCGGCGCTGGACGCGCTCGATCCGATCCGCGCGATCCTGACGCGTGGGCCGCGTGGGCGGGGGACGGTGACCTTGCTGCCCGATCTCGACGGGACGCGGGATGTCGAGGTGACGCTGCCGGCGCGTTACGCCGTGACGCCGTTGCTGGCGCAGAGCCTCAAGAGCGTGTCGGGGGTTGTGCGGGTGGAAGAAGGATAAGGCCAGGGGCGCTGCCCCTGGACCCCGCTGGGGTCTGAACCCCAGACCCCTTTACAATAGGCAGGTCCAGGAGGGCCTTCCCTCCTGGCGGGGTCTAAGGGGCAGAGCCCCTTTGCTTGCGCCCGCGCGCCGGATGCGCCATATCGCCCG
>CAXTVZ010000103.1:0-11084 GCA_964247685.1 uncultured Acetobacteraceae bacterium | reverse complement strand
TCCTGTTCAGCACCCGGCCCGCCACCGCATCGAGTCTCGCCACAACCGCCGGATCGCGCTTCGCCGGTGACGTGATCAGCGCATGCTCGAGCGCATGCTCGCAACCCTGCGGACACGCCCCACGCGGCGCCCCCACGCGCGGCAGCACGGCCCGCACCAGATCGCGCGCTCGATCGGCGTTGCCGAGCAACACCCGCACCACCTCGTCGACCGTCACGTCGTCATGCGCCTCGTGCCAGCAATCGTAATCGGTCACCATCGCGATCGACGCGTAGTGGAGCTCCGCCTCGCGCGCGAGCTTGGCCTCCGGCATGTTGGTCATGCCGATCACCGACGCCCCCCACTGCCGGTAGAGATTGCTCTCGGCGCGCGTCGAGAATTGCGGGCCCTCCATCACGAGATACGTGCCGCCGCGCGTCACCGGCAGGTCGATCTCGCGGGCGGCCGCCTCGAGCGCGTCGTTCAACCGCCCGCAGGTCGGCTCGCCCATCGGCACGTGCGCCACCAGCCCCTCGCCGAAGAAGCTCTTCTCCCGCGCGAACGAGCGGTCGATGAACTGGTCGACGATCACGAAATGGCCGGGCGGCAGGTCCTCGCGCAGCGAGCCCACCGCCGAGAGCGAGATCAGGTCGGTGACACCCGAGCGCTTCAGCGCGTCGATATTGGCGCGGTAGTTCAGATGCGTTGGCGACAGCACATGCCCGCGCCCGTGCCGGGGCAGGAACACGCAGGCCACGTCGCCCAGGCGCCCGAACAGGAGCTGGTCGGAGGGCTTGCCCCAGGGCGTTTGCACGTCGCGCCACTCGGCATCGACCAGGCCGGGGATGTCGTAGAGGCCGGAGCCTCCGATCAGCCCGATCACCGGGGTGGTGGCGGTGGTCTCAGCCATGTCGGTTCCTTCGCTTGGCGGCCATCGTCGCGAGCCCGATCAGGAGCAGGCCGAAGAGCAGGATCGCCACGCCCAGCTGCCGCCGCTCGGTGAGATGCGGCTGTGCGGCCCAGGCGAGGAAGGTGACGAGGTCGCGCGCGTCATCCCTGCTCCGCAGCACCGGATGACCGGGCGGCAGGTTGTTGTAGGTGGTGGCGGGCGCCGGTGCCAGCAGCAGGCGCCAGGCGGCGTCCGCGCCGGCGACGCGCACGAAGCGCGACAGGTCGGGCGCGCCGCGGCCAGAAGTGAAGGGCGGATGGCGGAGCCCGCGAAGCACGCCCGCAGCCGCGCGGCGGTCCAGCCCGAGCGCCAGCAGGTCGGCGGGTGCCAGGGCCGCCATCGAGTGGCAGGCGGCGCAGCGCTGCTCGTAAAGGCCGAAGCCGCGCTGGGCCGCCCCAAGGTCGAAGCCGCCCAGGGGCGCGGCGAAGCTCCAGGCGGGCGGCTCGGCGCGCGCGGGTACGACCACGGACGCGGCGAGTGCCGCCACGAGAACACACCGCATCAGGCGCGCTTGGCACCGGCGAGCGGCAGGACGAGCAGCGCGTGCGCATACCAGGCGATGGTGGCGAGCCGCGCGACCGCGAGCCAGATGCCACGCGTCTGCTCGGCGCCGGCGATCCCGAGCAGCACCACCATCGGGATCAGCAGCAGCACCGACGCGCGGAACACCGGCCGCCCGGCGAGCGCGCGGCGCGGGTCGCGGTCGAGCCATGGCAGTGCGAGCAGGATCAGCACGCTGCCCACCGCCAGGATCACGCCCGCAGCACCCGGCACGCAGCGGAGGATCGCGTAGAACGGCAGGAAGTACCAGGGCGGTAGCACCGCGTCGGGCGTGTGGGCGGGATCGGCCGCGAGATAGTTCTCCCCCTCGGTCAGCAGTCCCGGCGCGAAGCAGGCGAGCATCGCCACCAGCAGCACCCACCAGGCGGCCGCGAGCCCGGTCCGCGACGCGTGGTGCGGCATGAACGCCACCTGCCCGTCGGGCGGCGGGTCGACGCCGGCGGGATTGTTGGAACCCACCGCGTGCAGGGCCGAGAGATGGAGGAGCACCACCGCGGGTGCGGCGATCCCCAGCAGAACGTGCAGCGCGAAGGCGCGGTGCAGCGTGCCGGACGCGAGCTCGTCGCCGCCGAACGCCAGGCGCGCGAGCCCGTCGCCCACCACCGGCAGCGAGCGGAGCGCGTGGCTGGCGACCACCAGGCCCCAATAGGACATCTGCCCCCAGGGCAGGACGTAGCCGAGGAAGGCGCTCGCCATCACCACCAGCAGAAGCAGCATGCCCGTGAGCCACACAAGCTCGCGCGGGCGCTTGTACGAGCCGTAATACAGCGAGCGCCAGGTGTGGATGGCGAGCCCCGCGAACAGGGCCGTCGCTCCCGCCATGTGCAGCGCGCGGATCAGCCAGCCCCAGGGCACGTGCCGGTCGATGTTCTCGACGGAGAGAAAGGCACGGTCGGGCTCGTTGGAATATTCGAGCGAGAGGAACACGCCGGACACCACCAGCAGCGCGAGCGTGGCGGTGATGCAGGCGCCGATGTTCCACAGCCAGTTGAGGTTCGCGGGCACCGGGTAGACGACGTATTCGCGCCGGATCAGGGCGGAGACGGGAAGCCTGCGCTCGAGCCAGCCGGGATGGGGCGGGAGGGCGGCCGTCGAGGCGTCCTCGATTGGCGCGTGAACCATGACGGGCAGGATAGGGGAGCGTCGTTGGTGCGTGAAGGCCAGGGGCGCTGCCCCTGGACCCCGCTGGGGTCTTAACCCCAGACCCCCTTACAATAGGCAGGTCCAGGAGGGCCTTCCCTCCTGGCGGGGTCAAGGGGCAGAGCCCCTTGTCGCAGGCTAGCCGACCACGCGCACCGGCGCGCCGTCCAGAAACGCGCACGCATTCTCGACGCTCTGCCCATAGAACACACGCCAGGTCTCGGCGACGCCGTAGCCGAGATGCGGTGTCAGCACGGTGTTCTCCGCTCGCCGCAACGGATGATCGGAACCGGGCGGTTCCCGATCATACACGTCGAGCGCCGCCACGATCCGCTTGCCCTGCACGGCCCGGATCAGCGCCGCCTCGTCGACCAGCGGTCCCCGCGAGGTGTTGATCAGGATCGCGCCCGGCTTCATGCGCGCGAGATCGGCCTCGCCCAGCAGTCCGCGCGAGCGCTCCGAGAGCACCATGTGCAGGCTCACCGCGTCGGATTGCGCGAGCAGCGCCTCCTTGGTGGCAAGTGTGCATCCCGCCTCCGCCGCACGATCAGCCGTGAGATTGGGACTCCAGGCGAGCACCCGCATGTCGAGTGCGCGCCCGTAGCTCGCGAACTTCGCGCCCAACTTGCCAAGCCCGATCACGCCCAGCGTCTTGCCGGCGAGCGAGATGCCGACCGGCACCCCTGCCTGGAACCCGCCGGCGCGCATCGTCGCATCCCCGCGCGGGATCGAGCGCGCGGCGGACAGCAGCAGGCCGAGTGCCAACTCCGCGGTGGCGAAGCTGGCGTCGGGCGCGCCGGCGGTCGCCGAGACCGTGATGCCGCGTTCGGCGCACGCCTCCAGGTCGAGCGTCGCGACGGCCGCGCCGGTGATGCCGATCATGCGCAGCTTCGGCAGCCGCTCGAGGAGGCTGCGCGGCATCGGCGTCCGTTCGCGCATCGTGAGCAGCACGTCGAAGCGGGCGAGAGCCGCCGCGGCGGCGTCCTCGTCGGCGAACGCGTCCGCGAAGAACACGAGCTCGGCCCGCGCCTCGAGCGGCGACCAGTCGGCCGCCTCGCGCGCCACACCCTGCCAGTCGTCGAGCACCCCGACCGCGGGACGTTGCCCGCTCATGCGGCGAGCGGACGTGCTGCGGCGGCCGTCTCGACCTCGCGACCGCGGCCACAATCGGTCATGTAGGTCGCGAGCTCCGGCCGGCGCTCGATCTGCAGCCGGTGCAGGCGGTGGACCGCGTCCACCAGCGTGCCGCCGCGGCCGAGCTGGGCGTCGCCGAGCTCGATCATCCGCAGGTTCGGCCAGGCCTTTTCACGGATCCCGTGCACGGTCAGCACGATCTGCTCCGCCGACGTTGCGGGCAGCGCCTGCGCCAGTATCAGCGCCATGGACGCGGTAGAGCGCGAGATCCCGGCATGGCAATGCACCACCAGGTGCGACGCCACCTCCCCCACCACGTCGCGGCCGAACTGGAGAAGGGCGGCGATGTCGGCGGCCGAGGGCGGGATCATCCCCGGCGTCTCCTCGATGATGTCGTTGAAGCGGAGTTCGAGCTTCTCGTGCTCGCCCCAGCTGCCGAACGCCTCGGGCACCGGCCAGTCCGGGTCGAGGATCGACAGCACGTGGCTCGCCCGCAGGCTGCCATGTCCTTCCAGCTCCTCGATGCCGCAGATGGTGATGCCCCAGGGCGCGAGCGTTGACGTGTCCTGCACCTCGGTTTCCTCGTTTTGTTGCCCGAGATTGACCCGGATCATGCACTCCCGGTCAAATCCCCCGGCATGACAGACCAACGTCCCGACGCGGCAGTCGATCCCGCCTTGTTCCATGCGCACCGGGAGATCGCGGTCGCGTGGTTCGCCGAGCTCCGCGACCGCCTGTGCGCGTCCTTCGAGGCGCTCGAGCGTGCGGCCGGCTCGGATGCGAGCTTCGAGCGCACGGACTGGACCCGCCCCACCGAGGACGGTTCGGAGGGCGGCGGTGGCACGATGGCCGTGCTCCGGGGCGGCGCCGTGTTCGAAAAGGCCGGGGTGAACATCTCCACCGTCTCCGGCCATTTCGCCCCCGAGTTCGCGGCCTCCATCCCGGGCGCCGAGACCGACCCGCGCTTCTGGGCGGCCGGGGTGAGCCTGGTGGCCCACCCCCGCAACCCATGGGCGCCCACTGGCCACATGAACACGCGCATGCTGATCACGCAGCGCGGCTGGTTCGGCGGCGGCGGCGACCTCACGCCGATGCTGCGGGACACGCCCGAAGCCGCCTCCGACGCCGCGTTCTTCCACGCGGGCTTCCGCCGGGCCTGCGACCGCCACGGCCCGGACCTCTACGACCGCTACAAGGCCTGGTGCGACCGGTATTTCTTCCTGCCCCATCGCGGCGAGGCGCGCGGGGTCGGCGGCATCTTCTTCGACCACCACGCGACCGGCGCGGTCGCGGACGACTTCGCCTTCGTGCGCGACGTGGGCCTGGCGTTCCTCGAGACCTATCCTGCCATCGTCGCCCGCCGCCGGGCCACCCCCTACGGCGAGGCGGAGCGCGAACGCCAGCTCCTGCGACGCGGCCGCTACGTCGAGTTCAACCTGCTCTACGACCGCGGCACGCTGTTCGGGCTGCGAACGGGCGGCAACATCGAGGCGATCCTGATGAGCCTGCCGCCCGAGGCCCGATGGCCCTGAGCGCGGCCGCCTCCGTTCCGCCGCGTTTTGGCCACGCGGGCGTTGGCCTATAACGGCGCGATGCGTCGATCCTGGACAGAATGACGGCAGAGTTTCACCCGGGCGTCCGCACGTGGGCCCGGCCGGGTCGCCGCGCTCTGCTGCTGGGCGCGATCGCGGCCCTGGGCGGCCCGGTTCGCCACGCATGCGCGGCAGGTCCTCCCTCCGACGCGATCGGTGGCGCCGCGGAGGGCGAGGCTCCCGTCGCCATGGTCGGCTCGAAACTCGCCGCCGCGACCATGATCGTCGGCGGTCCTGCCGACGGCGCGGCCGGCAGCCTGGCCAACGTGCTCGCACCCCTGCTCGGCCCGGCGCTGCTCGGTGACGCGGCGCTGGGCGTGCAGCCGACCGGCGGCCTCGACGGTGTCACCGCCGCCAACGCCTTCGAGAGCCGCGCCAGCCCCGACGGCTCGACCGCGCTGATGGTGCCGGGCACCGCCTCGTTGGCCTGGCTCGCGGGCGACCCGCGGGTGCATTTCGACGCCGGCCTCTGGGTGCCGGCGCTGGCGGCGACCGCGCCCGTGGTGCTGGTCGGGCGGCGGATGCCCGCACCGGGAGCGCCGTTCCGCTTCGCAGGCTCCGGGCCCGCAGGCCGCGAGATGCCGGCTTTGCTGGCGCTCGAGCTCCTGCACACGAACGTGGAGGCGCGCTTCGACATCCGGGTCCCGGCCGAAGCCGAGGCCGCACTTCGCGAGGGGGCGGCCGACGGGATCGTGCTCGGCGGCCGCGACGTGCCGGCGCGGCTGGCCTCGCTCGCGGCCGAGGGGATTTTCCCGGTGTTCGCGCTGGGCGGCCTGCCGGACGGGTCGGGCCTGCCCGCGCGCGACCCGGCCATCCCGCATGTCGAGACCTTCGACGCGTTCACGTGGCGGACCACGGGCGCGCGGCCCACGGGCCCGCTGCTGCCCGGCTACCGGGCGGCGGCGGCGGCGGCGCGGCTCGACACGGCGCTGGTCCTGCCGCAGCTGGCCTCGGCGGGGATCGTGGCGCTGTGGCGCGCGGCCTGCGACATGGCGGCCGACGCGCCGGCACTCCGCTCGATGAGCGCGCGCGAGGCCGTGCAGCCGCTGTCGGCGCCGGATTGCGTGGCGGCGGTCGCGGCGACTGTCGCGGGGGAGACGGCGCAGCTGGACCTGCATCGGTTTCTGTCGGAGCGCTACGGGTGGCATCCGGCTTAGCAAAGGAAGTCTTCTTTTTCTGAAGAAAAAGAAGCAAAAAGACTTTATCCGTTTGGAAGTTCTTTGGTTCTTTCTTTCAAGAAAGAACAAGCCTGCTGCCCCGGATTACGGCATCGGTGCCGGCCGGCCGATATGGAACCCCTGCAGCAGATCGCACCCGAGCTCGCGTAGTGCCGCGAGCTGGTCGGCGGTCTCCACCCCCTCGCCGCACACCGGCAGGCCCAGCGCATGCACCAGCGCGATCGTCGCCTTCACCAGCGCATGGCTGCGCGGATCCTCGCCGATGCGGCGCAGGAACGAACGGTCGAGCTTCACGAGATCAAAACGGAACTCGGCGAGGTAGCTGAGCGACGAATACCCGGTTCCAAAGTCGTCCAGCACCACGCGCACGCCCAGCGCGCGGAGCGCCTCGATCTCGGCGGCCGCCCGACCGCGATCGACGATCATCGCCTGCTCGGTGACCTCGACCATCAGCCGCTCGGGGGCCGCGTTCCACGTCCGTGTCGCGCGCTCCACCACGTCGGCCAGCATGCGCTTGGACTGCTCGAACCATTGCGGCGAGATGTTGATGCTGAGCGACGCGTGCGGCGGGGCCAGCGCGAGCTGGCAGCAGGCGAGTGTCACCACCTGCTCGTCGAGTGCCCGCATCAGCCCCGCCTGCTCGGCCAGCGGCAGGAACTCGCCCGGGCCCGCCACCACCTGGTCCGGCCGGCGCAGGCGCAGCAGACCCTCGAACACGACGATCGACTGGTCGCCGGCGGCCACGATCGGCTGCCACAGCAGGTGGAAGTTCCGGTTGACCAGGCCGCTGACGATGTCGCGCGCGAGCAGGTGGCGCTGCGAGCGAAGCCGCCCATGCGCCTCGACCAGACGCTCGAGCTCGACGGCATAGGCGCGGAGCCGCTCGATCTCCCCCGCGGCGATCGTGCCCTTGCGGCTGTCGGCCACGCACAGCACGCCGATCCGCTCGCCCTCGCTGAGGACGGCGACGCCAGCCAGGGCGCGCAGATGCGGCGGCCCCACCACGCGCGGATCGAAGCCGCAGCGACGGTCCGCACCCATGTCCGCCACCAGCAGGCTGCCGTCCGCGGCCCGGATCGCGTCCGCCGAGATCGCGAAATTACGCGGCAGCGCACCGCGCACGTCGCGCAGGCCGTAGCGGACATTCTCGCTCGCATCGTCGATCACGGCAAAAAAGGCCCGCTCGCGGTTGAGCGCCTGGGCCACGTTCGCCACCAGCTTGTCGATCGCCGCGTTCACCGGACCCGCCAGCAGCGACGAGCGGCGGACCGCCTCGACACGACGATGTTCGTCAGGACCGCTGGTCATGGTCGCCTGCTTTCCGCCCTATCAACGCATTGGCGTAGCTAAGCGTTGCGCGGGATTCGCGGAAGGGCCTCGACCGGCCGGTCTCTATTTAATTCACGCAAGCACCGATCGCACGGCGTTGATTACGCGCTCGACCTGCGCGTCGGCGAGGTCGGGATGGATGGGCAGTGCGAGGATGCGTCGTGAAATATCACGCGCGACGGGCAGGTCCGTGCCGTCGTGATGCGCGGCATAGGCGGGCTGCTCGTGCAACGGGCGCGGGTAGTAGATGGCGGTCGGAATGCCGTGCGCGCCGAGGCCGAGGCGCAGCCGCTCGCGCGTCGCCTCGCAGGGGAGCAGCACCGCATACACGGCCCAGGCGGAGCGGCTGTCGGGCACGCGGACGGGAATGGAAACGAGATCTTGCAAGCCCTGGTCATACGAGTTCGCGATCTGCTCGCGCCGCGCGAGTTCGGCCGCGAACACGTCGAGCTTGGCCAGCAGCACGGCCGCCTGCAGCGTGTCGAGCCGCCCGTTCATGCCGGTGCGCAACACTTCGTAGCGGGTCGCACCTTCGCCGTGGCTGCGCAAGGATCGGTAGAGCTCGGCGCGACCCGCATCGTCGGTGAGCAGCGCGCCGCCATCGCCGTAGGCGCCGAGCGGCTTGGACGGAAAGAAGCTGATCGCGGTTGCCGGCGCCTCGCATCCGAGGGCGCGCCCGTTTGCAACACCGCCGAAGCTTTGTGCGCAGTCGCTGAGTAAAAAAAGATCCCCGGCCGCGGCGATGCGTCGCAGCGCGTTCCAGTCGGCCGGCTGCCCGAACAGGTCGACGCCGACAACGGCGCGCGGCCGCAGTTTGCCGGTCGCGCGCACCGCCTCGATTCGCGCCGCGAGATGCCCGGGATCGATCTGGAAGGTGGCGGGATCGATGTCGACGAACACCGGCGTCGCCCCGAGCACGAGCGGCACCTCGGCGGTGGCCGTGTAGGTGAAGCCCGGCAGGAACACCGCATCGCCCGGGCCGATCCCTTCGGCCATCATGGCGATCTGCAGCGCGTCCGTTCCCGACGAGACCGCGACGCAATGCGCCGCCCCGCAGAAGGCCGCGAGACGCTCCTCGAGCAACGCCACCTCGGGGCCCAGCACGAACCGGCAATGCGCCAGCACCGCTTCGAGCCGAGCGCGCAGGGCCGGTTCGATCCGGCGCTGCTGGGCGGCGAGATCGAGGAAGGTGACGGCGGGCTCGGTGGCGCTCATGGGTGGGCGATTTCCTTCAGCGTCGGGGCGGCGCCCGCGTCGTCCGTCGGCGGCCGGTATTCGGGCACCAGGCGACGCACGAGGGCGACCGCCGCCTCGGCGCGCCCTTCGGCGCACAACGCCTCGAGCTCGTCGAGCGCGCGCCCGATCAGCGCCGGATCGGCGGTGCGCGGGATCGCCATCAACAAGCCGGGATGGCGGGTCGGCGCCGGCGGCTCGCCGCCGTGGAACAGTTCCTCGAACAGTTTCTCACCAGGACGAAGCCCGGTGTGGACGATGCGCACGTCCTCGTCGGGGCGCAGGCCGGCCAGCCGGATCATCTGGCGGGCCAGGTCCTCGATGCGGACGGGCGAGCCCATGTCGAGCACGAAGATGCCGCCGGCGGCCAGGCTCTCCTTCTCGAGGCTGGCGCGCTCGGCGCCGGCCTCGGCGGCGCCCACGTCTCTGGTCGCGTCGACCCCGACGACGCTCGCCTGCAGCACCAGTCCCACCGCCTCGCTCACCGTCATGAAGTAGCGCTCCATGTCCGGGTGCGTGACGGTGAGCGGGCCGCCGCGCTCGAGCTGGCGGCGGAACAGCGGCACCACCGAGCCGGTCGAGCCGAGCACATTGCCGAAGCGCACGGTGAAGAACGACGTGCCGCCGGCGCGGGCCGCCGCCTCCATGTGCAGCCCCTGGCAGTACATCTCGGCCAGGCGCTTGGAGGCCCCCATCAGGCTCGACGGGTTCACCGCCTTGTCGGTGGAGATCATCACCACCGCGGTCACGCCGGCAGCGCGGGCCGCGTCGGCCACGTGGCGGGAGCCGAGCGCGTTGGTGCGCAGCCCCTCCACCGGGTTCGCCTCCACCAGCGGCACGTGCTTGAGCGCTGCCGCGTGGAACACGAGCTCGGGGCGTCGCTCGGCGAACACCTCGCGCAGGCGCGCCGCGTCGCGCACATCGGCGATGACGATCTCGCGCGGCACGCCGGCGATCTCGGCGAGCTCGAGGTCGACGCTCCACAGCGCGAACTCGCTCTGGTCGAGCAGCACCAGGCTCGCGGGGCCGAACCCCGCCACCTGGCGGCAGAGCTCCGCGCCGATCGAGCCGCCCGCACCCGTGACCAGCACCCGCCGGCCCGCAATCAGCCGGCGCATGCCGTCGCGGTCGAGCGGCACGGTCTGGCGATTGAGCAGGTCCTCGAGCGCCACCGGCCCGAGCTCGATCTCGGCCGCATCCGACAGCAGCGTCGGGCGCGGCACGCGGCGCACCGGCAGGCCGAACCGGTTGGCGGCCTCGATCAGCCGCGCGAGTGCGGTGCCGCGGAACTCGGGATCGGTCACCACCAGCGCCTGCGGCAGGCGCCCGGCGGCCGCCAGTCGCTCGAGCACGCCGGCCGCCTGGTCGACATGGCCCACGATCGGGCGGCCGTGGATGCGCCGCCCGGGCTGGTGCCCACCGAAGGCGAGCAGCCCGTCGACGCTGGGAGCCAGCCCCGAACGGTCGCGGCCGATCGCGCGGAGGAACAGGTCGGCCTCAGCGTCCGCACCCACCAGCAGCACCCGTTCGCCGCGTCCCGATCCACCGCGCGCGACCGCCCGGCGGGCCTGGGCGAGCCGGTAGCCAACCCGCGGGGCGCCCAGCAGTACCAGCAGCGTGAGCGCGTGGATCGCCGGGAAGGTGACGGTCGGGATCGGAAAGCCGGTGAGCCACAGGCCCGCCGCGAACAGCAAGGCGCTGGCCACCGACCCGCAGGCGATGCCCAGCATGTCGGCCATGCTCGAGAACCGCCAGTACTGGAGCTGCAGCCCGAACGGCAGGCCGCCGAGCGTCAGCGTGATGGCGCCCCCCGCGATGAACCACAGCGGGTGGAGCAGGCCGCCCCCGGGGTCGGCCAGATAGCGCGCGATCGGCGCCGCGATCGCGGCCAGGCCTCCGTCGAGCAGGATGTTCACGATGATGCGCTTCACAGCGCGCGGGCTCGCCATGGGCGGGTCATAGACCCAAGGAGGGCCCGCTTGAAGCGCC